>JAEURK010000088.1 GCA_016789175.1 Anaerolineales bacterium | reverse complement strand
CCGCAGTTCGACGGCTCAAACCGTCGTCGTGCCCGTCGCCGGTTTCCTGCCGGAGCGCACGCGCCTGACCCAGTACTACAGCCTGACGGGCGGCCTGCTCAGCCGCTACCTGGTCAAGGCCGGGACGATCACGCTCAACGTTCCGGCCCTGGGCGGCATGATCCTGGTGACCAACGGCGCCGACCTGACCGCGCCCAAGGCCCCGACCGGCCTGACCGCCACAGCCGGCAGCACCCAGGTCAGCCTGGGTTGGGCCGCGACCAACGGGGCAGCAGGCTACAACGTCTACCGCAGCCCGTTGACCGGCGGCGGCTTTGTCAAGGTCAACCCGGCGCCCCTGACCGGCACGACCCTCACCGACACCGGCCTGCGCAACGGCAGCGACGTCTTCTATGTCGTGCGCGCCGTCGACGCCTCCGGCAACGAGAGCGCGGCGTCGAACGAGGCCAGCGCCATGCCGGCGTACACCATCGGCTGGGCCAACCTGCAATGGCCGCCGACCCTCGACCACACCATCAGCACAACCAACCGCACCGGCGACATCTACGGCCAGGTCTGGATCGACGGCGTCACGAATCAGGCCGGCGCGACCGACACCCTGATCGCCGAGGCCGGCTTCGGGCCGGTCGGCAGCGATCCGGCCGGCGCGGGCTGGACGTGGGTGCGTGCGACGTTTAGCAAGGACGCGGGCAACAACGACGAGTTCAAGGCCAGCTTCCTGCCCGATGTCGTCGGGAGTTTCGACTACGTCTATCGCTACTCGACCACCGGAGGTCGCACGTGGCTGTACACGGACCAGAGCGGCCCGCTGGCAGCGGGTGCGCTGCCCACTCAGCCGGGGCGCCTGACGGTTTCGGCCGGCGCCGACACCACGGCGCCCGCGACCCCGACCGGGCTACGGGTCGACTCGGCCTCACCGGCCGGCGTTGTCCTGAGTTGGGACGCCGTGACCGGCGACGCGAGCCTGTACGGCTATGAAGTCCGGCGGTCCTCGGCCGGCAGCGATCCTGCCACCGTGGCCCTGGTGACGGCCAGCACCTTCACCGACACCTCCGTGCAACAGGGTGTGGCCTACACCTACACCGTGCGCGCCGTGGACGGTTCCTTCAATCGGTCCACCGACTCGGCGGCTGTGACGGCGGTGGCGGAACTCCGCACGGTGACCGTGGTCTTCACGGTCACGGTCCCGGCCCACACCGACACATCGGGCTTCGCGGTCAACATCGCCGGTTCGCTCAACCGGTTGGATGGCGGGCTGCCCGAGTGGAACCCGGGCGGAGCCGCCCTGACCCGACTCAATGCCACCACCTGGCAGATCACGGTGACGGGCAAGGAGTTCACGCAGATCGAGTACAAGTACGCGCTCGGCAGCTGGGATTACGTCGAGAAGGACGGCGTGTGCGGCGAGATCGCCAACCGTCAGCTGACACTCAGCTATGGGGCCAACGGCACCCAGAGCGTCAGCGACACCGTCCAAAACTGGCGCAACAGCGCGAACTTTGGGGGCACATGCGGTAACTGACAAGCGGCGGAGGAGGGAGGAGCGAAGAGGGAGGAGCGCGGAGCGCCCCTTCGCTCCTCCCTCCTCGCTCCTCCGCAATTCCTTGTGTTACAATTCGCCGCGTTCTATCGCCCCCATCGTCTAGTGGACCAGGACACGGCCCTTTCAAGGCCTAAACTGGGGTTCGAATCCCCATGGGGGCACTCATATCCACAGAAGAGAAACGGAGCCATGGCCCCGTTTCTCTTCTGTGGATTACGCGTCGGTCATCACCAGACAAGCCTCAGGCGGCACTGTGATCCGGCGTTGATCGCCGACGGCAGGCAGTTGCAGCTGGCGTTCGTTGAAGACGTCGATCGTCAACGGGGCGAGCGACGTGCGGACTTGTAGGCGGACTACGGCACCAAGAAAGCTGATCGCCTCGACGGTGGCGTCCAGGACATTGCCGTTGAGACCCGACACATCGGCGTCGACGGTGATCAGCCGCAGCTCCTCGGGCCGCATCATCACTGTGACCTTTGCACCGTCCGAGTGCGGCAGTGGCGCTTCGGTCTGCAAGGTGACATCGCCCAGGCGAACGCGACCTTGCGTTGCATCCACCACGTGGCCGGCCAGTCGATTGAGTGTGCCGACGAACGCCGCGACAAAGGCCGTGCGCGGGTAGTTGTAGATCTCGAAGGGCGGCCCTTCCTGTTCGACAGCGCCCTGGTTCATCACCACGATGCGATCCGAAATTGAGAGCGCCTCCTCCTGGTCATGCGTCACGAATACGGTCGTGATATTCAGCCGGCGTTGGATGCGTCGAATCTCGTCACGCACCTCGGCCCGCACTTTGGCGTCCAGGGCCGAGAGCGGCTCATCGAGCAGCAGCAGGTCGGGCTGCAAGGCCAAGGCGCGGGCCAGCGCCACGCGTTGCTGCTGGCCGCCCGAGAGTTGATACGGGTATCGGCCACCGAACTTGCCAAGGAGCACGAGATCGAGCATTTCGGCCACGCGGGCCTTGATCTCGGCGGTCGGCATCTTCGTCAGTTTGAGCCCGAAGGCGACGTTGTCGGCTGCGGTCAGATGCGGAAAGAGCGCGTAGGACTGGAACACCATGCCGATCTTGCGCTGGTTTGGGGGCAGGGTGGTGATGTCACGATTATTGAGCACGATCTGACCAGCAGTGGGCTGTTCGAAGCCGGCGACCATTCGCAGGACCGTCGTCTTGCCGCAACCGGATGGGCCCAAGAAGGTCACGAACTCGCCGCGCTCGACCCCCAGGTTGAAACGCTCGACCGCGACGTTCGCGCCGAAATGCTTTGTGATGTCGGACAGTTGGAGAAACGGCATAGAAACCTCTCAGCGGACGGTCAGTTGCCTGCCCGCGTCACCGCGCGCAAAGTACTGGATCAGGCCCATGGCCGCCCAGGTAAGGCCAAAACTGAGGATCCCAAGCGCCGCTGGCTCATAGGCGCGGGCTTCGCCGATCACGACCATGTACGGCCCCAGGGCGGGGCGTACCAGAAAATCGGCCAGAATCAACTCACCGATCACCGTCGCAAAGGTGATCAGCGCTCCGCTGAGGATCGCCACGCGGAGATTAGGGACGATCACGCGCAGGATGACATCCGGCCAGCTTGCGCCCAGACTAAGCGCCGCCTCGGTCAAGGTGTGCACGTCGATGGCGCGCAGCCCAACGTCGACGGCGCGATACATGTACGGCATCGATAGGATCACATACCCGGCGATAAGCAGGACATCGGTCCCCAAGGGAGTCAACGTCAGCAGGAACGGCCTGCGGCTAAAGGTTCGGATCAGGCCAAACACAAGAACGATGGTGGGGATGATGAAGGGCAACAGCGTGATCAATTCAACCACCGGGCGCAATTTGGGCAGGCGCAGATGGATCCAGTACACTGTCGGCACAAACAGCGCGACACTGACCAGAATGGTGATCACCGCCATCTGCAGCGAGAACGCGAAGCTGCTGACAAAAGCGGGGTCGCTCAGGACCGTCTCGTAGGCCAGGAGCCCGATCTTGTCTCGCTCCATTTTGAGCGAGAAGTCGAGCGTGCCATACATAGGAACGAAAAAATACAGTGCACCGAGGATCGCCCACAGCCATGACCACCAGGACGTCCGCCGGGTCTTCATCGTAGCCACCTCGTCGTCTGTCGCTGCAAAATCGTGTATATCGCGATGCAAATCCCCATGACGACCACCATCCCCAGGGCCAGGGCGTAGCCGAGATTGGCGTTTCCGAGGACGTCGCCCCGAATCTGTTGCCCAATCAGGATCGTCACGAGCAGAATCTGGCCGCCCGTCAGTGCCTGGGCCGTAGCGAAAGCGCCAAACGCGCTCCCGAAAAGGAGGATCATCGTGCCCAGGATTGAAGGCCATAGGATGGGTAGCGCCACATGCCACCAGTATTCCCAGGAGCTCGCCCCCAGGTTCGCGGATGCTTCGCGCCATTCGCGTTTCAAGCCGTCGAGGGCCGGAGTGATGGTCAACACCATAAGCGGAAATTGGAAGTATGTGTAGGCCAGGGTCAGCCCGAAGAAGCCATACAGACTGAACCCGGCCTCGTATAGATCAAGGCCGAGGCCCTTGAGCAGGGCCGTCACAAAGCCGGTGCGGCCGACTGTGGCGATGAAGGCGAATGCCAGGGGCACGCCGCCAAAATTGGCCGCCAGCCCCGAGAACGTCAGTAGCGCGGATCGCAGCCAGCCGGGTGTCCCGCCGACGGTGATGGCATAAGCCACCAAAAAGCCGAAGATACCGCCGACCAGCGAGGTGGCCAGGCTGACCTGCAGGCTGAGCGAATAAGCCTTGATGATCTGCGGGCTGTTGAGGGCCACGATGTTGTCGATCGTCCAGGCCCCGGCGCCATCCTGAAAGGCGCCCAGGAACAGGGTGCCTGACGGCATGAGCAAGAAGGCGAAGATGAAAAGGAAGAACGGCACGACGCCAAGCCAATCCCAGGACCAGCGCGGTGTGTTGCGTACGAGCGGCGTTACGGATTGCGTTCTGGCCAGACGAGCCATCGAATATCCTTCCTGCGGATGCCAGGGAAGCGGTCCGGGGCATGGGTCACACGCGCCGACCCATGCCCCGCCTGGTCCCGATTCGAACAGAAAGCGATCGGCCTATTTGATGTCCACACCCACGACGCTGTCCCATTGGGTCTTGATCGCCTCGCGGGCGGCCGAGAGTTGGTCACCGCTGGGGACGACCGAACCGGAGATCAGCTCGGGCGCGGGCAGCTTGGCCTGCAAATCGGCTGGGACGACGCCGCGCTCGACCATGTCGGCGAGACGAGCCGGCGTGCAATAGCCCTTCATCCACAGCAGATGGCCCTCGTCGGAGTACAGAAACTCCTCCCAGAGGCGAGCGGCCGCCGGGTGCGGCGCATAGGCGCTGATGCCCTGCAGGTAGTAGCCGCCCCACGTGACAGACTTGGGGTAGACGACCTCGACCTTCGGGTTACCGTTGAAGGAGTCGATGTTGGCCAACGCCAGGTAATTCCACTGGAACGTGATCGGAGTCTCGCCCTTGGCAATGGTGCCAGAGCCCGCGATCAGCGGAAGGAGGTTGCCGGAGGCGTTGAGCTCTTTGAAGAACTCGAGACCGGGCTGGACATCGTCGAGCGAGCCGCCGTTGGCCAGCGCCGCAGCGTACACCGACTGCGCGGCCTGGTTCGAGGCGCGCGGGTCGCCGGCGAGCGCGATCTGCCCCTTGTACTCGGGCTTGAGCAGATCCGCCCAGTCCTGTGGCACGTTCTTGACGATATCGGTGTTGACTTCGAAAACCATCACGCCGGCATAGTCGACGACGTAATACCCTTCGGGGTCTTTGTCCCCGACGATAGTGTCCCAGGTCTCGACCTTATACGGAGTGACCAGGCCCTCGCTCTTGGCCAGGGGGCCGTAGGCCGGTCCGACATCGATGACGTCCGGCGCCTGTGGGCCTAGATTTTCTTTGTTGTCCTTAATGGCCTGGATTTCATCCGCGGAGCCGCCATCTGGGTTGAGCGAATTGACTTTGATGCCGTACTTGGCGCTGAAGGTGTCGATCATTTCGCCATAATTGCACCAGTCGCGCGGAAGGGTGATGACGTTCAACTCGCCTTCTCTTTTCGCGGCGGCAATCAGGGCATCCATGCCGCCACCGGCGGCGGCTGAGCGCATCGTTGCCCAGTCGGCCATCGGGGCGTCGGTGGCAGCCGGCGCGGCGGTCGGGGTAGCCGCCGGTGCACACGCGGACAGGGCCACCGAGGCAATGCTCAATGCGGCTACTGCCCGCATAACCATGGAACTAGACGGGGACATACGCTTCTCCTTGATGGTGTCACACAATAGTTGCTGCGTCCTCTTTTTCCCACGGGCGGCTCAATCGGAAGTCATTGCCGGTTCAAGCCCAATTGACGGGCGTTCGGTGCGGTGCTGCTTTTCCCCCACGAGTTGTCTGGCGAAAACTCGGACCTTCGTAACCCCTCGTTTTTCGCCAGTCTTCTCCCAACAGGGCTGCAAAGCTTCGACCTGACGACAAACGGGCTCAAATCCTGAAGCCTGGCATGGACGACCCGATCCAGGTCCAGGCACGAAAAACGTGGAATTGCACGGGTTGATGAAGTCTGCGGTCTGTTTTGTGGCCTGCCGAACCTGTGCGTCAGTGTCGTGTCCAGCTTGGCGGTAAAATGCAGCCAACATGACATCCATCGATCCCCGCCAATTTCGCCAACTCATGGGTCACTTCGCGACAGGTGTGTGCGTGGTCACCACCGAAGTCGGGGGCGAGGTGCGGGCTCTCACAGTCAATTCATTCACCTCTGTCTCGCTGGATCCACTATTGGTGCTTTGGTGTCTTGATAAGCGCACCCGGCTGGCCGAGCACATCCATGAGCTGACCGGCTATGGCGTCAGCATCCTGTCGGCAGCTCAGCAGGATCTCTCAAGTTACTTCGCCGGCCAATTCAAAGATCGACCCGCACCGCCGCACACCTTCCAGCCGATGCCCGGTGGGGCGCGCCTGGAAGGCTGCATCGGCGCATTGGGATGTCGCCTGGTGCGTGTGGATGAAGGTGGTGATCATTGGATCCTGCTGGGGCGCGTCGAAGAACTGTATTTCAGCGGCGACACACGCGACCCACTGATTTGGTTTGGCGGACGATATCGCGGCCTGAGCGCGTAGGCGCTGGCTGCCCGTGCCTGGGGGAGGGCGCACTCATATGACCCAGTTTCGCAAAATGGCCTGGTTCACGCTGGCCCTGAACATCCTGGTGGTGATCGGCGGCGCCGTAGTGAAGTCGACCGGCTCCGGCGCTGGCTGCGGCGAGCACTGGCCGATCTGTAACGGCGAAGTGATCCCGCGGCCGCAGCAGATCGAGACCGTGATCGAGTTCACGCATCGCGCGACCAGCGGGTTGGCCTTGCTGGCTGTGGGCATCCTGGTGCTCTGGGCGCGGCGGGTGACGACGCCCGGGAGCCGCGTGCGCCGGGCGGCGTATTGGTCGGCCGGGTTCATCGTTTTCGAGTCGCTACTCGGGGCAGTGCTGGTGCTTGGCGGCTGGACGGCCATAGACGTATCGTGGTGGCGAGTCGTGTTGCAGCCGATCCACTTCATCAACACCATGATCCTGTTGGCGTTTCTGCTGCTGACGGCCTGGTGGGCGACGGACGCCCCGCCGGCCGAATGGCGCAACCATTCGAACGGCTTCTGGTGGCGCTTCGCGGCGGCCGCCGTGCTGCTGATGATCGTCAACGGCACCGGCTCGATCATCTCGTTGGGCGATCTGCTAATCCGCGAATTGGGCGAGACGTCCGGCGGGCTGGTCGAACTGCTCTATCGACTGCGGCCCGGTCATCCAGCGATCGCGATCGCCGCCGGCGCGATCGTGGTCTGGCTGACCTTCGATCGGTCGTTGACCCCGAATGCGACCGCACGCCGCTGGGCCTGGATCTGTGCCGGCTTCGTCGTGGCGCAATGGGCGGTCGGCCTGTTGAACGTGGTCATGAACGTGCCGCTGTGGACCCAGATCCTGCACCTGCTCATGGCCGATGGCGCCTGGCTCGCCCTCATCCTCTGGTTGGCGACGGCGCTGCCGCAGACCGAGGCGGCGCGCGGCCCGGCTCCGCTGCAGTCGGTCGGCCGGCCCGCCGGCGCCGACTGATCACGGCCAATGCCGAACTGCAAGACGGCGCGCCCGGGGCCCCGGCGCCCCGGCTTGTGGGTGGGGGGGGTATACGACAGCGGGCTCACACCCCCCCACCACCTC
>JAEURK010000086.1 GCA_016789175.1 Anaerolineales bacterium | reverse complement strand
ATCTCCTGGGGTTCTCCGAGCCCAGCGCTTTCAGCAAAGCTTTCAAGAAGTGGTCGGGCATGACGCCGCGCGAATACCGTGAGCGCTCCTGTTCGTCACGTCTGGCGGTGTGACCACGAGACGCGATACCCGGGCTTCGGCGACCCATACGCACATCACCGCGATCGTGATCGCGCACCGGCTGTCGAATTGCGATTTCGGATCCCTCTCGGTCAAGTAACGCTGCTCTGTCAGGCCCTGACGGCCCAGCGCCGTGAACGATGGCGCGGCGGTGCCTGACCGAATGGCAATTGGACGGGTGTCCCCCTATAATGGATGAAATTAGATCGACAAAATCCATTTACCCGGGTTGTATTCATTCTGTTCCCAGGAGAGATCGCATGGCAAACATCACGATCCGCGCAAGACAGATCGCCGAGGCGACGATCAAGCCCGCCGCCGCCGCCGCCATTCGCAACCATCCCTGGTATAGCCGTTATGCGCGGGCCTCAGAAGGCGGGAAGCTCACGGCGGCCGATGGTTCGACGTTGTTTGTGTCAGATGGGCAGGCCCTGGTTGTGCTCAAGGGTAAGTTCCAGAAGCCAACCGTGACCTTCAACGTAGAGATCATCCAGGAGACGCTGGGCAACGGTGATCTCTGGTTCGCGGCGTGCGTGTGTCAAAAGAATCCGCCAAGCGGGGTGGACGACGATTGTGTGTTCAACACAGACCCCGGCTCAACCAGCACGCTCATGTGCATGGGCAAGAACTGCAGCTGTGTTGTGATGCAAGGCCTCATCGGCCCGGACGGGGCTGCCAAGCCGCCCCAGGTAGTCGGAGCCTGAGCCGAGTGACTGATCGGGCGCGTCAGCCGACGCGCCCGATCGATGACCCCCTTGTCCGCGCGTTCACGATCGCCAGGACGGCCAGGCACACCTCCGCCAGGAACTCGCTCGGGATGGGCGAGGCCGGACCATCGCGCAGAAAATCCTCGAGGCTTTGCTCTTGACCCCAGCCGCCCGCATAGGCCGGATAAGTCACGTTGAAAAAGGTCAGATGTGAATTGTGGACATCCACGCCGTCGTAACCGGAGGGACTGACGTTCCACTGCCAGGATGTTGACCCGGGCTGACCGACTGTCGGCCGTGGGAGGCTCTTCAGCCATCGTTGCCAGGACGAAGATGGGGGTGCCAGAGGTGCTTGCGGCAGCGATCGGAATGTCACCACCCGATCGATGGCGTAGGCGATTCTTGTTGGTTCGTCGAGCAACGCGATCGCGCTGACAGGTTCCGGCATTTCCAGGGCCTCGGCCGCGGCGGGCTGGTCGGGGTCGAATGGTTGCCATGCCCCCAACCAGCCATCACCGGCCATCACCAAACGACGAGAATCGAGTGCCCAACTGATCCGCCGAATCCCGGAGCGGGTCAGTTCAGACCCGAATGGATCGAAGCGAGCGATGGCCTTCGGACCGGGATACTGGCGGATCATCAGGGCGCCGTCGACAACGGCCAGATACCGGCCATTGTTGGCCAGTACGCGGGAGGCAGCCTGATGGATCGATTCGGACAGCATGAGCGGGTATAGACCGCCCCCGTGGCCTCGATCGGGGTAGGCCAGGGCCCGAGCGCGACGTCCTCGCGTTTCGGGCTTTGATCCCAGCAACGAGCCGTCCTGAAGACTCCAGACGCAGAGTCCACCCCAAAGATTGGCCGCAGCCAGCTTGAGCCCATCCTTCGAAAACGCCAGGGCGTGTGTCTGGTGTACGAGGCCGGTCAGTCGTATTTTGAGATCCCTGTCCGGCCATCCCAGGACAGTGACAGGCGTGTCGGCTGCGCCACCGACGGCCAAAAGGGTTCCACCGCGGGATACGGCCAGAGCGTACACCGGCGACTCATGCTGGTATGGGCTGATGGGCTGCACCGACACGTTCGGCCTCCTGTCTGGCGTTTGGGCGACGGCGATACGTGATCCCACTTGCAACCGCCCCGCATCTCTCCCGGCAATAGTAACCCACCCGTAACCTGCGCGCGGATGTTGCGTGATCGGAGCATCCTAAGCAACGTGCAGTTGTTCGACACAAGGCCCATCCCTCAAGGGAGGACCGTCATGCGCTCAACCGCCACCGCCAGCCTGCCTCTGTCCTGTCTGCCTGCCCTCGACGGGATCCGCGCGATCTCGGTTGTGGCTGTCTTTTGTATCACAGGCGCTTTCCGTGGGCCTCCCAGATTGACCTGAAGGCTTCTGGCTGAGACGCTCAGGAGCACATTTCGCTCAGCCGCCGCTGCTTCACCACCTGCCGGCGCTCGCCGTCGAGGAGCAGTACTACATCGTATGGCCGGGTGCATGACCTGCCCTTAACTCCGCCGGCTTATGCTTCCTGGTTGAGCCAAAAACCACGACGAGGACTCGATGCAGAAAACGCCCTGGTGGCTTGTGGGCTGTGGCCTGGCCCTGATCCTGTTCGTTTCGCTCGCCTGTGTCGGCATCCTGGGCGCTGCGTGGGCCTTAAACGTCGGTGGCGGCGGTGGCCCATCGATCGAATCTTCGACCGCCGCTGCGCTGATCGGGGCCGCGCAGGCGGAAGACCCCACGGCCGAGATCTCCAGCGCGTTTGTGATGTGCAGCCGCGCCAATTGGACATGCAGCTGGGATCCCGATCTCGAGGGGGAAAACATCCCGCAGAGCGTGGCTGATCGCATCCTGGCCGAGGTCGATCACAGCCGCATCACGGCCGAGGGCGTCTTCACGCTTGAGTGCGTGACCGACTACGCCGATGAGGTCCCCGGCTCTTACTACAAGTGCACGTGGGATCCAGGGACCGGTGAGGAAGCGCTTGGGGTGCGGTGATCGCTCGCGGCTTCAGCGGCTGCTACGAAAGACAGACGCGCCGGGTCGAGCACCAGGGTGATGGGCGCGCCGAGCTGTGGGGCGACATCCGTCGATAGGGACAGCGTCAGGACGTATCGCTCGCTCGCGCCGTCGAGCTCGACGCTTACTCGGCAGCCTGTGGGCTGCACCACGCGTTCGACGACTAGCCCTGCGACCCGAGGGCCTTGCCGGTCAGGGTGGTCAGGCGCCGCGGCGTCGACACGGATCAAGACGCTGCCCGCCCGGCCCCTGGCAGATTTCGGCGCCCCGACGGGCCACGCTCCCCAGGGCGTCTGGACCTCTCCGGCGCCGTTGAGCCGCGCCGTCACCAGCGTGCCCAGGCCCAGGAAGTCGGCCACGAAGGCATTGGCGGGTGAGCGCACCAGCGCCTCCGGCTCATCCAATTGCTCGATCTGCCCCGCGCGCATCACGGCTACACGATCGGCGAGCGCGAAGGCCTCGCCCTGGTCGTGCGTGACGTACAGCACGGCTGGATGCGCCTCCGAGGCGCGCAGGATCCGGCCGATCTCGCCCAGCAATTCCTCACGCAACGCGCGGTCGAGCGCGCCGAGGGGCTCATCGAGCATCAACACGCGCGGACGCGGCGCCAACGCACGCGCCAACGCGACGCGTTGCTGTTCGCCGCCCGATAGCGTGGTCACTGCCCGGCGATCATAGCCGGTGAGGCCGATCATCTCGAGCGCGGTGCCCACGCGCGCGTGGATCACCTCCGAAGCCAGCCCCTGCATGCGCAATCCGAAGGCGACGTTGGCGAAGACATCGCGATGCGGAAAGAGCGCGTAGTCTTGAAACATCAACCCGAAGCCGCGCTGGTGCGTGGGCGTGGCCAACAGGCTCTCACCGGCCCAGCGCACATCTCCGGAATCCGGCTTCTCGAGCCCCGCGATCAGGCTCAGCACCGTCGACTTGCCGCAGCCGCTGGGCCCCAATACGGCCACCACCTCGCCCGGCGCGACGCTCAGCGACAGGCCGCGCACAGCGAGCTTGGCACCAAAGCTCTTGGTCACATCCACGACGTCCAACATCTACGCCTCCGCGTCCTCGGGCTGGAGCCCTTCGATCACGACGATCGCGGCCACACACACGAGCATCAGGATCGTGCTCATCGCCATTGCCTGGCCGTAGTTGAGCGCCCCCGGCTGGCCGAGATAGTTGAAGATCGCCACCGGCAGGGTGGGGAAGTCCGGCCGGGCAAGCAGCGCCGTCGCCCCAAACTCACCGAGCGAAATGGCAAAGGCAAACGCGCCGGCCACGATCACGGCCCGGCTGATGAGCGGCAGGTCGATCTCGCGGATGACCGCCCAGGGCGTCGCGCCCAGAACCGCAGCCGCCTGACGGAGTCGCTGTCGCACGCCCTGCCAGGCGGGCAACAGGCTCCGCACCGTGAAGGGAAAGGCGATCAGGGCATGGGCCACCGGCAGCAGCCAGGCCTCGCTCCGCCACGCCACCGGCGCCCGGCTGAAGGCCAGCAGATACCCCAGCCCCAGGCTGACGGCCGACGTGCCAAGCGGCAGCAACAAGGCGGCGTCGAGCGCGCGTCCGGCCCGCCCCGGTCGGCTGATGACATAGGCCGTCGGCAACCCCAGCGCCAGCGCCATTGCGGCCGTCACCCCGGCGACGCCCAGCGAGTTGAGCAGCGCCTGCGCCGGCGTCACATAGAAGGCCGAGGCGCGGCGATTGACGAACAGCTCGGTATAGGCCGACAGCGTCAGGCCTTCCGGCCCAACCAGCGAGCGACCAACCAGAGCCAGCAGCGGCGCGCCCATCAAAAGGCTGACCACGGCTAATGTGAAGATCAGGGCCGCCCAGGCGGCGACGCCCCGTACTCGTTGCAGCCGTGGACGCGCGCCGCCGGTGCCCGCATTCAGCCCGCGCCGCGCGGCGGCTGCGGACAGGCGATTGTAGGCCACGGCCAGGCCGAGGGTGAGGACCATCTGGACCAGGGTCAAGACAGCCGCGCCCGGCAAGTTGAACAGGCTCATGGCCTGCCGATAGATCTCGGTCTCCAGCGTCGCGAACTGCGGCCCGCCCAGGATCAGGATCACGCCGAAGCTGGCAACGTCGAATGTGAAGACCAGCAGGGTCGCTGTGCCCAGGCTCGGCGCCAGCAACGGCAGCGTCACCTCCAAGAAGGCACGGGCTGGTGGCGCGCCTAACGTGCGCGCCGCTGCCAGGGGGCGCGGGTCCAGGCGCGCCCAGGCATCGCCGACCAGGCGGATGATCAGGGTCGTGTTGTAGAAGACGTGGCCCAGCACGATCGCGCCCAGGGTCCCCAGCACCTGGATGGGCGGGGACTCCAGCCCGAAGCCGGACATGAGCACCTGGTTGACCAACCCGCGCTCGCCCAGCAATGCGCTAAACCCGGCCCCGACGACCAGGGTCGGCAGCACGAACGGCACGCCCGACAGCGCTCGCAGCCAGCGCTTGCCCGGGAAGTCATAGCGCCCGATCAGGTAGGCGCCCGGCAGTCCGACCAACACAGTCGCGAGCGTCGAGAGCGCCGCCTGCCAGAGCGTGAACCCGATCACCGTCCAGGTCGACGCCCGACCCAGAACCGCCAGCGCCGGCGCCAGATCGATCCCGCCTGTCGGCGCCAGGCTCCGCACCAGGATCGTGGCCAACGGCCAGGCGTAGAAGACGGCCAGAAAGGCGAGGGGCAGGAGAAGGAGGGAGGCGGGCAGAGGGAAGAGCGAAGAGCGAGGAGCGAACCCTCCTCCCTCTTCCCTCCTCCCTCCTCCTTCCTCTTTCATCACCATCATCTCAACACGACATCCGTCCACGCCTCGATCCACAACTCACGGTTGGCCGCGATCTGATCAGGAGGCAGTGACGCCGGCTCGGCCGGGATCTGGGCATACCGCTCGAAATCCTCAGGCAGCGGCGTGCCCGAGACGACCGGGAAAACGAACATCTGCAGCGCCAGATCCTTCTGGACCTCGGGGCTGAGCATGAAGTCGACCCAGGCCTCGGCCAGGTCGCGGTTCGAAGTGCCGTTGAGGATGCCCACGAACTCGATCTGGCGGAAGCACGTCCCGGGGCCGGTCACGCTGGCCGTTGGCGCATCCGCCGGGCGCGGGTCGGCGAAGATCACCTCGGCCGGCGGGCTCGAGGCATAAGACACCACCAACGGGCGCGGGCCTTGCCCGCTCGAGCCCGAGAACTCGGTGTAGTACGCGGTCGACCAATCCTCGACGATCTTGACGTCGTTCGCGCGCAGGCTGCGCCAATAGTCCAGGTAGCCGTCCTCGCCGTACTGCGCGATCGTGGCCAGCAGAAAGGCCAACCCCGGCGACGATGTGGCCGGGTTCTCGACCACCACCAGCCCGCTCAGTTCGGGCTTGAGCAGATCGTCCAGCGACTGTGGCAGGCTCAACCCGCGCTCGACGAAAAACGCCTTGTCGTAGTTGAGGCAGACGTCGCCGTAGTTCACGGGGATGGCCCGCTGGCTGGCGTCGAGCTGGAATTCGGCCGGCACCGCGGTCAGGGCGATGGGTGTGTAGGCTTCGAG
>JAEURK010000084.1 GCA_016789175.1 Anaerolineales bacterium | reverse complement strand
CGTTCCTGGCCGCGTGTGCCCCCACGCCAACCGCCCAGGCGATCACGATCACGGCGCAAGGCATGACGTATCAACCCGCTTCGTTTGAGGTCACGTCGGGTCAGCCGGTGCGCCTGGTCTTTCAAAACGACGATGTCGTCGAGCATGACTTCAGCATCATCGCGTTTCCGATGAGCCAGATGTCCAGCCAACAGGAGGAGATGGCCGGACACAACATGGGCGATATGACCTCCCAGCCCGAACTCCACGTGGCCGCCCCAGTCGGTGGACAGGGCGTGCTGGAATTCACACCGTCCAAACCTGGCACCTATGCGTTCTCGTGCACGGTTGCGGGCCACATGGAGGCCGGCATGCTGGGCACCCTGACGGTTCGGGCGCCTTGAGCGGGTGTCCTGTACGGGCCGCGTGCTCCGGGAAGGTCGTTCAGCGCCGATGCCGAGCGATCTTCCCGAAGCACGTCCGGCGCCTCAGCGGACGTTGTCGATATGGATGTGGATCTCGCCGATCGGGGTAACGACTTGCTTGACGCAGATCAAGCCATCGCCGTTGCGATCGGGGTTCGGGCGCCCGACGTGTATGTGTCCGGTGTGCTGGGCGTCGTGATCGGGCATCACGGCGTGCAATTCGAACGAGCGTGGACAGGCAGCCCTTGACTCAGCCGTCACCGGGGCGACGGGGCTGAGCGCAAGTATCACGGCCACGAGGATGAGGGTCAGGGTCTTCATGCGGCACGCTCCTTTGGGTCGCGTCGATCGAGTTTGGCCGACGTGAACTCAGTGTACGAAGGGTTCCTCGCGCGGGGAATCCGCCAAATGGCGCGTGACAAACGGGCCATCCAGGACCAGGGGTTCTATGCCGGTCCACGTCATCGTCTTGACGCCATCTGCCTTGCGGGGCCCCGCCTGGCGCACCTGGCGCAGGGCCAGACCAACAAGGACATCGCCCAGGCACTCCTGGTCAGCGTGCGGACCGTCGAGGCCCACGTCCGTAATTTGTTCTCCAAGTTGGGTGTCCGCTCACGCACCGAAGCGGCGCTCTGGGCGGTGCGGCATGGCCGCGAGACGAGCGTTAAGTAGAACTGCCTAACACACATTCGGCGGGACCGCCGTAGTCGGGATCTTCGCGCTGCCTCATACTCTGCACCATGACGGAGACCCAGCGCCCCGTGAACACGTCGATCGCCGTCCTCGGTACGCTGGCGGACTTCCATCGCCAGCCCATCCCGTACAACCTCGGAGCGTTGATGGCCCTGGTCCGGCGCATCCAACCGGATCTTCTGTGCCTGGACCTGACCCCTGAGCAGTGGCGCGATCAGGCCTTTGCCGATCTGCCGCCGGAGTATCGCGAGGCCCTGCTGCCGCTGGCGCGTCAGAGCGACATCGTGGTGATCCCGATCGCCGGCGATTGCCCTCCGCCCGAACCGAATGCAACGGGCTGGCGCGCCGGGGTTCTGCGCTGGGCGATGGCCGGCCTGGCCATACGCTATCGCAGCGCACCGGATCCAACGTCGGCCAACCGGGGCTGGCGCCACGATCTGGCTAACGGGCTGTATGAGGTCATCGGTCGCCTGGCCGGGTCAGGGCTCCGGGAGGATTGGCGCAACCATATCGCCCACCTGACCCAACAGGTCCTGGTGACCGCGCGCCGAGATCCCGGGAGCCGCATTTTGGTCGCCGTCAATGTGCGCTGTTGCCACCACATCCGCCACGCGCTGAGAGACCAGCCGGACCTGCGGGTGGTGGATTTTTCCGAATTGTGAGGTGCCATGATGAAGGAAGTCCACTTGAATGTCGCTGGTTTTGTGAATGCCGGTTGCAGTGCCACGATCGAGGCCGGCCTGATGCGCCTGCCTGGTGTACACCACGCGTCCGCCAACTACGTGAACGGCACGGCAACCGTTCACTACGATCCGGACCGCCTGTCTCTCGAGCAGCTCCAGGCTGCCGTGCGCGACTGTGGGTACGCCTGCCGGGCCGATACCGCGGATGGGAATCCGCCAGGAAGACCTGACCTGCACGCCCAACACGGCCACGCTACCGTCGGTGCCGCAGGTGGCGATCCCCATGTGGCCGACCCCCGGCGTGGCACCCCGGATCAAGGCGACGCCCATGAGCAACCGCCGGTTGACCCCCATGCGGGCCACATCTCCCCTCAACCTGACATACACGCTGGCCATGAACCCTCTCATCAGGGGGCTCAGTCGGGCCCGCTGCTCGCGGCAGAGCATGCCGGGCACAGCGCGATGGGGCCCATGGAGGATCACTCCGCGCACGGCGGAAAAGCCGGATTGACGGCCGCGGACATGGAACGCAATATGCGCAACCGGTTCCTGTTCTCGCTGGCCCTGACCGTGCCCGTCTTCCTGTTTTCCCACCTGGCCACCCAGATCCTGGGTCTGCATCTGCCCCTGCCTTTTGGCCTGAGCGATAGGTTGCTCGGCTTCCTGCTGACGACGCCGGTCGTGATCTACGGCGCCTGGCCGTTCTACGTCGGCGCTCGCAACGGGCTGCGCCAGGGCGTGCTCAACATGAGTGTCCTGGTCGCGCTCAGCGTCCTGACCGGATACCTGTTCTCGCTGGCCGCCACCTTCTTGTTTGTGGGTGAGGTCTTTTACGAGGCGGCCGCGATGTTGGTGACCTTTGTGCTCTTCGGGCATTGGATGGAGATGAGGTCGCGCCGCAGCACGAACGATGCCCTGCGCCAGCTGCTGGAGCTGGCGCCGCCGACCGCGACCGTCCGGCGTGACGGCCGCGAGATCGACCTGCCCACCGATCAGATCGTGGTCGACGACGTGCTGGTGGTCCGGCCCGGCTCCAAAATCGCGGTCGACGGCGTTGTCCTCGAGGGGACCTCAAGCGTGGACGAGAGCATGATCACGGGCGAGGCCATGCCGGTCCCGAAACGCCCTGGGGACATCGTCATCGGCGCCACCTTGAACAAATCCGGCAGCTTCACGTTTCGGGCCGAGCGCGTCGGCGCCGACACCGCCCTGGCTCAAATCGTGCGTCTGGTGCAGACGGCCCAGAACTCCAAGGCCCCGGCGCAGCGCCTGGCTGACCGGGCCGCCCACTATCTGGTGCTGGTGGCCATCACGGCCGGTCTGCTGACCTTCCTGGCGTGGTACTTCTGGCTCGCGCCGCTGTATATGCCGGCGGGCGTCGATCGGCTGGTGTTCTCGCTCACGTTCGCGATCACGGTGGTGGTGATCACATGCCCGGATGCGTTGGGCCTGGCGACTCCGACCGCCATCGCGGTCGGAACCGGGCTCGGCGCGCGACACGGCATCCTGTTCAAGGATGCGGCTGCGCTGGAGGGCGCGGCCGGCCTGACGGCCGTGGTCTTGGACAAGACGGGCACGCTGACCCGCGGCGAGCCTCAGGTCGTGGAGACGGTGGTGGCTGACTCGTTCGGCGAGGACGAATTGCTGGCGCTGGCCGCGGCGGCGGAGACCCAGAGCGAACACCCCTTGGCCCAGGCCGTGGTGCAGGCGGCGCGCGAGCGCGACCTCCCGTTGGCCAAGGTTCATCACTTCGAGGCTGTTCCGGGCAAGGGCCTGCGGGCTCGCATCGGCGAGCGCGACGTCCTCATCGGCAATCGCCGCCTCCTGGAGGAAGCGCAGATCGACCTTAACGGTCTGCGCGAAAAGTCCGACGCACTGGCCGGCGGTGGGCGGACGGTCATCCACATTGCCGTGGATGGCCGGGCGGCCGGGTTGCTCGCCGTGGCTGACGCGCCGCGCGAGAACGCCCGAGAGGCGGTGGCGGCCCTGCGGGCGCTTGGGATCGAGCCGGTCATGCTCACCGGCGACAACCAGGCCACCGCCCAGCGCATCGCGCAGGATCTGGGCATCACGGAGGTGTATGCCGAAGTCTTGCCGGGCCAGAAGGCCGACAAGGTCAAGGAGCTCCAGGCTCGGGGCCGCAAGGTGGCCATGGTGGGCGACGGCATCAACGATGCTCCCGCACTGGCTCAAGCCGACGTCGGCATCGCTATCGGCGCTGGAACTGACGTGGCGGTGGAGACCGCGGACGTGGTCCTGATGCGCTCTGACCCTCTGGATGTGGCGCGGGCCGTGCGCCTTGGCCGGGCCACGGTGACCAAGATGAAGCAGAACCTGGCCTGGGCGATCGGCTATAACAGCCTGGCGATCCCGTTGGCAGCGGGCCTGTTCTATCCGACCTTCGGCTGGCTCCTGCAACCCGCGATCGGCGCCCTGCTGATGTCGGGGTCGTCGGTGTTGGTGGCTGTCAACGCCGTCCTGCTGCGCCGGACGACACTCTAAACCGTCCGGAGTTGGACGTGGCCGTGTGGTTCGGCAGCCGCCGCTGATGATCGTGAGTTCGTCGGTGCGCCGACGAGCATCAGCGCCGTCCGGATCAAACCGGCAACCAGAAACTGAAGGTTGCGCCGCCTTGTGGTCGGTTATTGGCGTAGATGGCGCCGTGATGGGCCTCCACCAATTGGCGGGCGATGGACAGCCCCAAGCCAGAGCCACCGTCGGCCCGGGCGCGCCCGCGATCGACGCGGTAGAAGCGATCGAAGATATGGGGGAGCGCATCCTGCGGGATGCCTGGGCCCGTATCCTCCACCGAAAACGTCACAGCCGTCGACGGCTCAGCAGTGCGTTCCACCCGGCACACCACGCAGCCGCCGGCTGGCGTGTGGCGTAGCGCATTGCTGATGAGGTTCCCCAAGACCTGCTCGATCCGTTGGGCGTCGATCGTGATTGATGGCAGATCATCGGCGGCCAGCACCGCCAGCGTGATCTGTCGTTCCTGCGCGACCTGCGCATAGCGCGCCAGGACCGATTCAGACAGCCGGCCCGGCGCGGTCGGCGCGCGTTCGAGCGCCAGTTGGCCGGCCTCTGCCAGCGAGATCGTCCGCAGATCTTCCACGATGCGAGCCAACAATTGCGTTTGGGCGAGCAGCGGTTGCAGATTGTCGGGCGACGGAGGCAAGATGCTGTCCGACAACGCCTCGAGGTTGCCCTGCAGCACCGCCAGGGGATTTCGCAGCTCATGAGCAATATCGGCGGTGAGGCTGCGTCGCTGGCGTTCGGCATCCTGGAGCGCAGCCGCCATACGGTTGAGCGAACGGGCCAGTTCGCCAATCTCGTCGTTGGACGAAGCCGGCACGCGTTGCGCGAAGTCGCCGCGGGCGATGCCGCGCGTAGCAGCCGTGAGTTGATTGAGAGGCCGGGTCAGGCCATAGGCCAGGGCGCCGCCCAGGGCCAACCCGACAGCCCCCGCCAGGAGGGCGGCCAGCCAGATGGCCCGATTGACCCGGTTGAGCAAGGCGTTGGTGTCGACCGCGTTGCCGGGATCGTCCACCGGCATGCCGCCCTCCACGAGCAGCGTGGCGACAGTTTGGCCATCGACCTGCACGGGCACCACGGTCGCCGCGTCTGACACGGAGACCGCTGTGGCGGCTGCCCCGCCCGCGCTATCCGCGATAAGCCGGTTTTCGGCATCGACCAGGGTCAGGCGCTGGTTCATCCCCATGTCGCTCATTTGCCCGTGCCCGCCATTCCGGGCCAGGAGCGCCTGCACACCGTCCCAACTCGCCTGGCTCTGGTAGTACTCGGCCAGTTCTTGCGCCAGACCCGAGGCCGTGGTCATGCCGTTGCCAAACATGAACGCTCGGACCTCGCGCTCGGCGGCCTGATTGGCCACGAGCGACACCACCACCACGCCGACGACGACCACGGCCAGGATCACGAGTTGCAGCTTCACCCAGAGGCGCATGGCCTTACCCTTCCGCCGCCTTGTACCCCACCCCGAAGACCGTCAGGATGTGGCGCGGCCGCCTGGGATCTGGCTCGAGTTTGGCGCGCAGGTTCTTGACGTGCGCGTCGACGGTGCGCTCATAGCCTTCATAGGCTTCGCCGCCCACGGCATCCAGCAGCTGCATGCGCGAAAACACCCGACCTGGGTCGCGGGCCAGGGTCACGAGGAGCTTGAATTCGGTCGGGGTGACCTCGACGGAGTCGGTCCCGCGCAGGACACTGTGGCGGTTGGGGTCGATCACAAGATCGGCGAATCGGATGAGCAACGGCGGTGCCACGGCTTCGCTGCGCCGGAGCACGGCGCGCACGCGGGCGACGACCTCCTTGGGGCTGAAGGGTTTGAGCACATAGTCGTCGGCCCCCAGCTCCAGTCCGACCAGGCGGTCGCTCTCCTCGACGCGGGCTGTAAGCATCAGGATCGGGGTGTTGGCCTGTTCGCGGATCCGGCGGGCGACATCCAGGCCATCTATCCCGGGCAGATTGAGGTCGAGTAGGACCAGGTCGGGCTTCTCGTGACGATACTGTGCCAATGCTCCTGGCCCGTCGCCGGCGGCGACCACGCGGTACCCAGCTTGCTCGAGATACCCGCGCATCACCTTCACGATCTGGGGCTCGTCATCGACAACCAGGATGGT
>JAEURK010000452.1 GCA_016789175.1 Anaerolineales bacterium | reverse complement strand
AGGATGTGGTAGACGGCGGGTGGGCCGGCGTGCGGGCCGGCCGACTGACCCGGCTCCAGGCCGATCAGAACCGACTTCAGATTCGAACTGCTCAGCCAGACGCGCGGGAGAGGGCCTTCGGGGCTGAACCGGACTTCAGTGCGGTAATCGTGGTGAATGGGTGACATGGGCTAGATCCTAGTGGTACACTGGATTAAGTCCAATGACCAACGTCATAATTTCAATTGCCGAAAGGCTGCGCGGATCACCGCTGTTTCAAGACGTCGAAGACCGGGATCTGCGCTCGGTAGCGGGCCAGTGCACGCTGACGGCCTACGACCGCGAGTCCGAGATCTTCCAACAGGGCGACCCGTGCACGCACGTCTTCATCGTCGATCGTGGCCAGGTCAAGATCGTCTTTCAGGACGAGGATGGACGCGAAGTCATCATCGAATTGATCGACGCCGGCCAGGCCTTCGGCGGCGGCGTGCTGCACTTCCCGGCTCAGCCGGCGACGGCGCGGGCGATGGAGCCCAGCACCGTCATCAGCCTACCGCGCGAGCACTACAACGACTTCCTCCGCATTCATCCGGGGATCACGTTGCGCCTGCTCAAGATGCTCGGCCAGCGACACTACACGATGCTGCAGGGCCAGGCGCTTGTCGGGACGCGCGTCGAGCGTCGTATGGCGTTTGTGCTGCTCAAGATCGCGGGCAAGTGCGGCGAGCCGATCGACGACGGCACCCGCATCACGCTAGCGCTCTCCCGCCAGGATCTTGCCAATTTCTCTGGCACGACTCTCGAAACCGCCATCCGCACGATCTCGCGCTTCACGCACGAGCGACTCGTGCGCACCGAGCCCGGCGGACACCTCGTGCTGTTGAACGAGAAGCGTCTGCGCGAACTGGCCCAGTCGGGGTAAAGAGGGAAGAGGGAGGAGCGAGGAGCGAAGAGCGCGTCCGCGTTGTCTCCTCTCTCCTCCCTCCTCCCTCCTCCCTCCTCTGCTCTCACTTCTCCAAAGTCCGCAAGTACGCCACAATGTCCGCCAAGCCCTGATCGTCGAGCGCGGGATTCCCACCCTTGGGCGGCATGTCCACGCCGGTGGTGTTAAGCGGATCGGATGAGGGTCGACCGGTCGCGAGGAATAGCATAAGCTCGGCGTCGGGCAGACCGATCGCGAACTCGCTGGCGACCAGCGTCTTGCCCAGACCATCGATCCCCAAAGCCTCAGGGCCATGGCAGGCCGAGCAGGTCTGGCCATAGGCCGTGGCGCCCCGGGCGGCGTCGCCGACCAGCGACGCGTACTTCTCGGCCTCAGGGTTGAGCGCCGGTCCGGCCGGGGTCGCCGGAGCCCCGCACGCGCTCAGCACGAGCGCAGCGGCAGCGGCCACAAGCAGGGCCATCACACGAACGGGTTTCATACGTCTCTTCCTTCCCATGTTGAACAGCGCAGCGGATTACGGGCTGGCAATGCCGTGCCCGCTCCCATGCGCGACCTCGTGCACATAGAGCTTGACATCGTTGAGCGACCAGACCCGGCCGTCGCGGTCAGCGGCGAAGGCCTCGGCCGACTCGCGGGTGGCGAATGCGGCCAGGCCATAGCCCATCGGCGACACCAGGCTGTCGGTTTGAACAAAGAGGGCCTCGTCGGCGGTCAACCACGCATCGCTCTGATAGTCATGGACGAAATAGACAGCGACCTGTTTATCGGGGCGTTCGAAGTGATACTTGAGCATGTCACCGACGTCGTCGAACTTGAGCGTCGTGCCGTCGGCGAGCACGCTCCCGGCGGCAAAGGCCGGATCGCTGATGATCATGCCGCACCCGACGCTGACATCGTGCCCGTAGTCGATCTCGGGCGGCCGGGGCCCCGTCTCGACCGGCGCACAGCCGACGGCGACCAGGCAGACAACGACAACGGCCAGGAGGTGTCGACGCATGAGGCGGGTCATAGATCACTCCGACGGGTGAAGAGCACGTACGCGGTTCCGAACGCCCCGGCCGCCCAGGCCACCAGCAAACCGGCCAGAGCGAAAGGCAGGCTCGCTCCAATCTGGCGCGTGGCGTACTGGCCGACCGCGCCGAGCACATCCAGGCTGCTCTGCAGGCTGAAGATTGCGCCGAGCTTGAAAGCCTGCAATGGGTTCGCCACCAGCGCCGCCAGCAGCATGGCCGGGGTCGGTTTGAACGCCAGCGTGGCGCCGATCACGCCCAGGTCGCTCAGGAACACAAAGCCCAGCCAGATCAACAGGCCGACGCCGAAGGCCGATGCCGAGCGCTTCGAGCTGACGCTGACCACGAAGCCAACCCCGAGCATGGCCCAACCCAGCAGCAGCGTGTAAGCCGTCAACGCCAGAAACGCGCCGGGGTCGCCGCCGGCCCCGAGGGCGAGCGCCGCTGCCGCGAGGGCAAACCCGAGCACGACCGCCAGCATCAGCGCGAGGCCCGCGCCCACCGCTTTGCCGGCCAACACCTCGCCGCGGCTCACCGGTTGGCTGAGGACATAGAGCAGTGTGCCGCGCTCGCGATCACCGGCGACGCTGCCGGCGCCGATGCTCAGGCCCAAGAGCGGGACGAATAACAAGAGCGCATTCACCAGGCTGGCGGCCGTGCGGCCGAAGCCGCCCAGGCCCGCGTATCCGGCTGCGGCCAGGCTGGTGCCGGAGAGCGCGGTGGCCAGGCCCGCGAACCCGACCACGTAAGCCCACATCCACTTGTGCCGCAGCGCCTCTCGCAACTCGCGGCGCGCGATGGTCCACACCACCGACGGGTTCATGCCACGCCTCCCGCGCTCGGCGCCGTCGCGTGCACCCGCGCCTGCACGATCTCGACGTCCAAAACAGGGATGCCGCGCGCCGCCAGGGCCATGAAGGGTCGCTCCTTGTCGTCCGCCGGAACCGTGACGACGACGCTGCCGCGGCCATTCAGATGCGCCGGGAAGCCGTGGGACATGAAACAGGCCAGGGCATCGACCCGCCGGGCCTCCGGGACCCATAACATCAGGTCGAGATTGGGCATCAACCGCCGCAAGAGATCCTTCGGCCTCAGCGATGCGACCAGGCGACCCTGTTCAAGCAGCAAGACACGATCGGCCAACGCCTGCACCTCTTCGAGCCGGTGCGAGGAAAAGATCACGGCGGTGTTTCGGTCACGCGCCAGCCGGCTGACCTGCGTCAGATATTCGCGCTGCGCCTCGGCGTCCAGGTTGGCCGTTGGCTCGTCGAGCAACAGCACGGTCGGCTGGCCCAAAAGCGCCGCCGCGAGCGCGACCCGTTGCCGCAAGCCGCCCGACAGGGTCGAGATCCGTTTGTGCGCGTGCTCGCCCAGGCCCACGTCCGCGATGGCCGTCGCCACGCGCGGGATCGGCGCCGATTTGAGACGCGCCAGGTACGTCAGCGTGTCCGTGATCGTCTCGTCGTACAGGGCCACGTCCTGGGGGACGTAGCCGATGCGTGCCCGGGCCC
This sequence comes from Anaerolineales bacterium, assembly GCA_016789175.1. Taxonomy (GTDB): domain Bacteria; phylum Chloroflexota; class Anaerolineae; order Anaerolineales; family UBA6663; genus UBA6663. Next base: position 10,924 of record JAEURK010000452.1, on the reverse strand, counting down.
GTTTGCCGTCGGTGCGGACGTCGTGACCGCATACGTCGATACGACCTTCGAAGGCGATCACACCCAGGATCGACTTGATCAAGGTGCTCTTGCCCGCGCCGTTGGCGCCCCACAGGGCGATTGCCTCGCCCGGACGCACGTCAAAACCGATCGACTCCAGGGCGCGGGTGCGGCCATAGGTCTTGCTCACGCCCGATACAGTCAGGACGGTGAGGGTTGCGGTACGTGTCCCTGCAGCAGACATGGGGTGCTCCGATGATTCGCGTGTGAGATGCGTCAGCCCCACGATGCCGAGCGCCAGGCCGGCCAGGCTGACGACCGCACCGACCAGCCCATCGACACCGTGCTCGCGCGGCGCGGCGTAGGCCGGCAGCGGCCCAGGATCCAGCACGGGCGCTTCATCGACCAGGCGCGGCTGGGGTTTGAGGACCGGCAGAGCCTGGCCGGCAAATTCGATCGCCTGGGCAGCCGGGCTGAAGAAGAAGGCCCGCAGCAAGGGCTCGTTGTCGGCGATGCCCTCGAACGTGTGCTCGGCCCGGTAGGGCGTGTCGCCGACGCCATCGCCATCCAGGTCGTAGCCGGTGTAGTCGCTCCAGGCGTTGCCGCGCCAGTGGTTCAGGCCGGGCGTGCCGCTGCCGGCCAGGCTCATCTGCTGAGTGTTCTCCCAGAAAGCATTGCCCGTGATCTCGAGGTTCTTGACGGCCGGCAGAAGCGTGACGCCCACGTCGTTGTATGCCACGATGTTGTCGGTGATATGGGCGTAGCCGTCCAGGGTGAACGGCGTGCCGTCGAAGAACAGGCCGCCGCGGTTATCGACGATGACGTTGTCAGACAACGTGACGTTGTCGCTTTCCTTGAATCCGACGCCGTAGCCGCTTGGGCCCCATTGACCCCGGATCGTGTTGTAGCGCAGGATGACATTGTGCGAGTACATGACGTACAAGCCGGTCGAGTTCGCTTCGAAATCGTTGCGCTCGACCTGGGCGCCATCGCAATACATGAAGTGCACGCCGTAGCGGCCGCGCATGACGCGGTTGTCGCTCAAGACCAGGTCTTTGGAGTACCACAGCACGATGTCCCGGGCGTCGTGGACGGTGTTCCCGACCAGTTGGACGCCATTGCTGTACCACACCCGAATCCCGTCGCCCTTGCGGGCCTCATCGAATTCGGCCTTGCTCGTGATGTCGTTGCCGCGGACGAGGGCATTGTCGGCCTCGGACACGTAGACGCCGAAGAGCACATCCTCAAGGCGATTGGCTTCCACGATCACGTCGGGTGCCGTGATCGTGATGCCCGAGTGATCGCGGTCCGGCTCCGGGCCACTCCCGCGCACGACGAACCCGGTGAAGACGATGCCGGGGGCGCTCAGCAACACGACCGTACCCCGGCCGCCGCCGTCGATGACGGGTGCGTCGGAGCCCCGTAGCGCCACGCGCTTATCGACCACCAGGGCCGGGTACACCCCGCCGTACACCTCAAGCGTGTCGCCGTCAGCGGCAGCAGCCAGGGCGTCGACGATGGTCGCAAACGATCGGCCAGCGCCGACCGTCAGCGTGCGGCCGGTCGCGCCCAGGGCTGGGCCCGGGCCGAGCAGCGCCGCCGCCAGGCCGCAGACGCCGAGGATCAGGCGAAGGAGGGCGCCCGATCCTCGGCGTGCACCCGCGGCGGCACGTCGGAGTTTCATGCCGCCGCGCGCTCCGCGGCCAGGCGACGTCGGGCTTCGACGATCGGCCGATATGCGGCACGGTGGAAATACAGACCAATCAGGATCACAACCGACGCCAGGACCGCCAGATAGAGGCCGGGCTCGGCGGCCGCCAGCGTGCCGAACTGGCCGATCTTGCCCTCGCCGAACAGCGGCGGCGTGAACGGCTCGATCGCGCCACCCAACGCCGAGTTCGGGTCGATGCTGTGGCCATAGCGATAGAGGATCAGATACAGGTCGGCCAAAAACACGAGCGGGTAAGCGACAACCGGGATCGACAGCAGCGCCGCCCAACGGTTGTGGACGAAGACCGAGGCGACCAGCAACAGCCCCATCGAGGTGATGGCGAGCGCGCTGATCGAGCGCTCCAACTGCCCACCGTCATTGAGCGGCGGCATCCCCAGGTAATGGTTGAGCGCGTCGGTCTCTTCGACATCGCCGGCCAGATGCGTGACAAAGACGTCGACCCGCAGGCCCTTGGGGTATTGCGGAGCGTTCATCTTGAAGCTCCAGTACGGCAGGAAGATCGAGATCGACAGGAGCAGCGCGGCCAGCATCATCAACGCGCTGGGGAGCAGGTAGTCGATCAGCCGGCGCGACGTGCCGTCGGGCAGAAGCACACGCACATCGGGATCCAGGATCGAACGGAACATAGCGCCTCTTCTGACGAGGGCTGCGGCCGACGGATCGCCGTCGGCCGCAGCCCGAGTTGTGAGCCGGCTTACGGCTTGACCAGGAAGTAACCGAGCATCTCGAGGTGCAGGGCCGAGCAGAACTCGGTGCAGTAGTAGATGAAGGTGCCGGGCTGGGTGGCGTCGAACTCCACCGTGCGGGCCTCGCCCGGCTCCAGGCTCAGGTTGATGTTGTAGCCACCGAGCGCGAAACCGTGCGTGGCATCGGGCGTGCGCTCCAGATTGGTCAGATGCCAGATCACGTGGTCGCCCTGGTTGATCTCGATGCGTTCGGGCGTGAAGTGCGAGCGGATCACGGTCATCCAGATCTCGACGTTGTTTCCGTTGCGCTCGACGCGCGCGTCCTTGGCGTCCAGCACCGCGTTCGGGTCGACGCTCCAGGTGTCGGGGTTCCAGCCGACCTCGGGGTAGACCTCGAGCGCCTTGAGCTTGTCGGCCTTGATGATCTGGGCGTAGTGCGGTTCTCCGATGCCGATCGGCAGGTCGTAGAGCACGCGCATGTGCTCACCGGTGTTGCCGATGTCGATCAACTGGAAGTTCTGGGGCTTGAGCGGGCCGACGTTATTGAAGCGGTCGATCGACCACTTGCTCATCGCCACCAGGTACTTGCCGTCCGGCGACATCGTGTCGCCCTCGGCTGCGGTCAGGTGGCCGACGTTGTATTGCACCGGCAGCTTCTGCACGAGCGTCCAGGGCTCCTCGGGGTGCTTATCGGCGTACTCGCCGCCCAGCGTCCAGCGCGCCACCGCCGAGTCGAGGAAGAGCGTGGTGTAGGCGTAGCCCTGGTCGTCGTAGACCGTGTGCAGCGGTCCGAGGCCGAGCTCGACCTGGGCTTCCTTGGCAGCGTCGAGCGGGATCACGGGCACGCCGTACGGGTCGGTCTCGAGGCCGCCGGACGCGATCGCGGTCTGGATCTTCTCGAACGAGTAGATGGTCACGTGCGGGTCCAGCTTGCCGCCGACGACGATGTAGGCGCCGTTCGGGGTGACATCCGAGCCATGCGGGCTCTTGGGCTCAGGCACGAAGTACAGCACACCCTCGCTGGCCGCCACGTCGAGCGGCAGCACCTGGATGCCGTTGATGTCCTCGGCCTTGCCGGCCGCCACTAGCTCGGCGGCCTTCTTCCAGTTGATCACGTGCAGGTAGTCGGTGTCGTTCTGGGTCGTGCCGGCCTCGAACGGCGGGTTGCCGTCCTCGACGCCGCCCGTTGCCAACTCGGTGTTGATCGAGTTGCAGAACATCCAGCCGTCGCTGACGGCCTTGCCGGCATCGCACAGGTCCTGCCAGTACGGCGGTAGCTCGATCTGGAAGCTCTGGCCCTCATCCACGCGCCCGGCCACGCGATCGAACTTCCAGAACGTGATCAGGTCGCGGTATTTGTCGTTGTACTCCTCGACTGGCGCGTACTCCCAGCCGATCGGGGTTGCGTATTGCGGACCCTCGACCACGTACTCGGTGTTAGGCGTGACGAACGATCCGCCGTGGTCGCTGAGCGAGTTAGGGTTCTTAATGATCTGCTTGGTTTCGAAATCGCGCAGGTCGATGACGGCCAGCCGGGCGTTAGCCTTGTCGTTGATGAACAGGAACTCGCCGTCGTACTCGCCGTTGGTCTCCGAGAGATTCGGGTGATGCGTGTCGCCCCAGTTGAGCTCGGTGCCGTCGGGCATATCGCCGCCGCGCAATACCTCGGTGGTCTCGTCGCCGAAACCGTAGCCCTGCCAGGGCTCGGGCGCGAAGACCGCGATCGTGCGCAGGATCCGCATCGACGGCACGCCTATTACGAAAACCTGACCGGCCTGGCCGCCCGACGAAAACAGGATGTAGTCATCCATGCGGCCCGAAGGTTGATAGGTGCTCACGGCCGCGTAGACATCGTCGGCCGTCAGGCCGCGTTCGGCTGCCACAGCGGCGGCATCGACCGGCAGTGCACCGGTTCCGGGGGCAGCCGTCGGAGCGGCCTGCTGCCCACAGCCGGCCAACAGGGTCGCCACCAGGGCCAGCGACAATCGTCTTTTCATCGTCGTCCTCCATGAGGGCTGAGCGCACACCCAATGCGCTTCAAAGTGTTGCGACGATTGTGGGCCAGGCCGGCGGGTCTGGGTATGAGCGCCGTCATATCACACGGCGTTGATTAAAGAAGATGACACCTGTCGGTCAAAACGCGTGACCGCGCAATAAATCCGTGTTTCGGATCAAGCACCCAGGTGCTGGACTGGGCACCAGAACGATGCCTGGCCATGGGCTGGGTCGAGCGATGGGGCCGTGCCCGGTCCGTGGTCACCGAGCTAATGGTTGGCGCGCCCGATTCGCGGGCCGCACGCGGCGTGTGGTACAACTCCAGCGTGTCGGAACCAATCAGCTACAGCCTGTATCTCCACATCCCCTACTGCCAGGTGCGCTGTGCGTACTGCGACTTCAACACGTATGCCGGATTGAACGATCAGATCCCGGTCTATGCGCGGGCGCTGGCGACCGAGATCACCGGGGTCGGCGCGGCGGCCGGGCGTCCGCCCGCTCACACCGTATTCTTCGGTGGCGGCACACCGTCGTTACTGCCACTGGATGCGCTGGGCTTGATTCTGGATGCCGTTCGGGCCAGCTTCAGACTGGCCGACGATGCTGAGCTGACGCTCGAGGCCAATCCCGGCACCGTGACGCGCGACTATTTGGTTGGCCTGCGCGGGCTGGGGATCAATCGGTTGTCGTTCGGAGTGCAGTCGTCGCACCCGCACGAGTTGCGGTTGCTCGATCGCCTGCACCTGTTCGGGGATGCCGCGCAAGCCGTCAGCTGGGCGCGGGCCGCGGGCTTCGACGATCTCAACCTTGACCTGATCTTCGCGTTGCCGCATCAAACCTTGGACCAGTGGCGCCAGACCGTCGACCGAACGCTGGCGCTCGGGCCCGATCACGTCTCGGCCTACGCGCTCTCGCTGGAGCATGGCACCCCCATGCGGGCCTGGGTGTATCGCGGCCTGCTGCCCATGCCGGATCCGGATCTGGCGGCCGATATGTATCTGCTGGCGCACGAATTGCTGAAGCAGAATGGCTTCGACCAGTACGAGATCTCGAACTGGTCACGGCCGGGTCATGCCTGTCGACACAATCTGCAGTACTGGCGCAACCTGCCCTACCTGGGCTTTGGCGCCGGCGCACACGGCTATGCGGCCGGGCAGCGCTACTCGAACGTGCTCGCCCCCGGCGCCTATATCGAGCGCCTGAGCGACGGCGCGCCCTCGCCCTTCCCGACTTCTGCCGCGCGGCAACAGACCACGGCGCTCTCGCGCGACGATGAGATCGGCGAGACGATGATGATGGGCTTGCGCCTCACGCAAGAGGGGATCTCACTGACGGAATTCGCTCGCCGCTTTGGCCAGCCGCTCGAGCAGCGCTTCGGGCGCGAGGTCCGGCAGCTCACCGCCCGGGGCTTACTCGAGACCGATGGGGGCCGGCTGCGGCTGACCGAGGCCGGCCGGCTGCTGGGAAACCAGGTGTTTCTGGAATTCGTGTAGGCTCAGAACGTACGATCCAGCAGTTGTTCGGTGAGCTCCTTGAGCGCGACGGCAGCCGGGCCCGTCAGTTTCGCGGACTGCAGATGCGCGATCGCCTGATCGGAGTGCTGGCGCGCGAGGTCGCGCGTATGGGCCTGCGCACCCAGGTCGTCGAGCACGGCAATTAAGGGCTCGACCGATTCGTCGAGCTGAGCCGGGACGGCGTAGGCCTTGACGAACGCGTCGGAGCGCTCGAGCCCGTACACCACCGGCAGGCTCTTCTTGCGGGTCGTCAGATCCGTTGCCGCTGATTTTCCGGTCACAGCCGGATCGCCCCAGATACCGAGCCAATCGTCGTGGATCTGAAAGGCCAGACCGAGGTGGCGCCCGTACGCCGCCAGGTCCTCACGCACGGCCGCATCGGCGCGTCCGATGTGCGCGCCGATCCGCGCGCAGGCCGAGACCAGCGCGGCCGTCTTGCCCTCGATCATGGTCAGGTATTCGTCGACCGAGACGCGGGCGCGTTTCTCGAAGGCCATGTCGAGGTGTTGACCCTGAGTGAGGTGCAGACAGGTCGCGTCGAAGTCCTGCAGCACATCCAGGATGATCGCGTCATCCACCGCCAGCGCGCGCAACCGATGCGGTGCGAGGTGCGCCAGTGTGAACATAGCGTCACCGGCGTTGATCGCCTGGGGCGCGCCCCAGAGCTTCCAGACCGTTGGCCGCCCGCGGCGGAGCGGGCTGTCGTCCTGGATGTCGTCATGCAAGAGCGAGAAGTTGTGCAGCAGCTCGATCGCAGCGGCAGCCGGGAGCGCCTGAGCCCAGTTACCACCGACCGCCGCGGTCGTCAGGGCGGTCAACAGCGGCCGGATCCGTTTGCCGCCCTGACCGGCCGGCAGGGCCTGATGATCGGTGTCGACCCAACCCAGATGATAGGTCAACATGAAGTAGTAGGCATCCAGCACGCTGGAGCCGGCGCCGACGGCGGCGCGGAGTTCAGCTTCAATGGCCGGAAGGTATTCAGCGCTCAAGCCAGATAAGGACATGGTGATCTCACACGGTGGATAGTATTGTGACCGGGCTCAGGCGGGGACCGGCTCGATGACGGGCCGAGTGCGCATGTCAGCGATCGAGGCACAACCGGTGGCAAACATCGCGACCCGCAGGGTATCGGTCAACTCGCCGATCCGGTCGACCACGGCCTCAGGTCCCTGGTCGGCGGCGCGCAACAGGGGCCCGGCCAGGCCGCACAGCGAAGCGCCAAGCGCCAGGCATTTGGCCGCGTCGACGCCGTCCTTGAGGCCGCCCGAGGCGATGACGCGCACGTCGGGTGCGGCGGCCCGCACCTGTTGGATCGATTCCGCCGTGGGGATGCCCCAACCGACGAAAGCAGCCGCCACCGCGCGCTGGCGGGGAGTCTCGGCCCGATGCATCTCGACCTGCGACCACGAAGTACCGCCGGCGCCGGCCACATCGATCACGGTCACACCGGCGTCCGCAAGCTGGCGCGCGGTAGCGGCCGAAATGCCCCAGCCGACTTCCTTCGCGATGATCGGGACCGAAAGCGCCCGCGCGACCTGCTCGATTTTGGCCAACAACCCCGAGAAGTCGAAGTCGCCTTCTGGCTGCACCGCTTCCTGGATGGTGTTTAGATGCAGGATCAGGGCGTCGGCCGCGATCATGTCGACCGCGCGCCGGCAATCATCAATCGAATAGCCGTAGTTCAATTGAACAGCGCCGAGGTTGGCGAACAGAACAACATCCGGCGCCACGTCGCGCAGCTGAAAGGTCGTGCTCAGGGCCGGGTCCTCGAGCGCGGCGCGCTGCGAGCCGACGCCCATGGCGATACCGGCAGCCTGGGCCGCGATCGCCAGGTTGCGATTGATGGGCCCGGCTGCCCCGGTGCCGCCGGTCATGGAGGAGATCAAGAGAGGCGCACGCAAGCGTTTGCCGAACCAGTCGACTCCGAGATCCACCTGACGCAGATCGAGCTCCGGGAGGGCGCAATGCACCAGCCGAAACCGCTCCAGACCGGTCGACAGGGCAGACCGGACGTCCTCTTCCAGGTTGATCCGAATGTGATCCGCTTTGCGCGCCGCAGTCCCCGCAACTTTCGTCATGAATTCGTGTTATCCACCAGGGTGGGAATTTGGGCGCGAGCGGCCCTGGTGGGTCGAATCGTACCAGCTTGACAAGTCCCTGCCAAGATTTACAATCGGGCCTTAATCGCCCCCTAGCCTACAACTCTGTTGAGGAGAGAAACGCAATGGCCGACACCTATAGTGAAATCCGAGACATTATTGTCAACCTGTTGGGCGTGGATGCCAGCAAGGTGACGCCCGAGGCCCGCTTCCGCGAGGAACTCGAGGCCGACTCGCTCGACCTGGTCGAGTTGATCATGGCCTTCGAAGAGAAGTTCGGCGCCGAGATCTCGGACGAAGACGCCCAGAAGATCACGACTGTGGGCGGCGCCGTGACCTACATCGACGAGCGCATGAAGAAGGCCTGACCGGGCCCTCCTCGGACGCAACTGAAACGCGGTGCGGGTCGGGACGAATTCCCGACCCGCACCACGTTTTCGTTTCCTGGAGCAACGGCCCCGTTACCGACGCACGATCCCGACCGGCGCGGCCTGGTAGCCGGGGAAGATGGCGTCAAGCGCCGCATTGCCGAGCCGCAGGCGACATACCTCGCCGAGCACATCCCGGTAGTCCGTCGTGACGGCCAGGTCGCCCGGGCCGACCCGTTGTTCCGGCGCCAGGCCAGGCCAGGGCCCGTGCACGCGGCCCCCGACGACGTTCCCGCCCAGGAGCAGCATGGCGCTGCCATGCCCGTGATCAGTGCCCAGGCTGGCGTTCTCGGCCACGCGCCGGCCGAACTCCGACATGACCACGACGGTCAACCGATTGTGCTTGGCGGCCAGATCGGCATGAAAGGCAGCCAGACCGTCGGCGAGATCGCGCGCGAGGTTCGCCATCCAGCCCCCCGACGCCCCCTGCGCGAAGTGCGTGTCCCACCCACCGAGGTCGATGGCCGAGACCTCGAGCCCAAGGTCGGCCTTGATCAGCATCGCCGTCTGCAGCAGCGCCCGCCCGAAGTCAGTTGTCGGGTATTGCGCCCCACCCTCCGGGACGTAGCGCTCAGGGTCGAGGCGTTGCACATCGGCCGCGACCGCGGCGGTGGCTGTGCCGATCGGGCCGAGCCCTGGGTCTCGAGCGTACGACTGCGCCACCATACGCTGAAAAGCCTGCAACGCCACCGAGTCGCCTTGAAAGTGAAAGTCCGTGATCGACTGCAGCGCGGCGGCCGGCACGCTCCCCAGCAGGCTGCGCGGCGTTACCGGGCCAAAACCCACGGCACGCAACGGTGAGGTATTGCCGTTCTGCAGCGTTGTCAAGTGTCGGCCGATCCAACCCGAGGCCGGGCCGCGCTCATCTTCGACACCGCGCTCCATTAAGGCCATCGCCTGGAAATGGCTGCGCGATTCGTCCGGGGCCCCGCAGGCCTGGATCACGGCGAACTGTTGAGCGTGCCAGGCCGGAAGCAACGCCCCCATCGTCGGGTGCAGGCCGAAAAAGCCGTCCAGATCGAGCGCGCGATTGCCGATGCCAGCCGCGTTGTCGTCGGGCCGTGCGATCGCCAGGGTTGGGCGCGCCGCGTAGTAGGCGGCCTCGCCATGGGGCACAACCAGGTTGAGCACGTCGGCGGCGCCGCGCAGGAACACGACCACCAGGACATCCCCGGCGACTGCCCCATCGACGGGCGCGAAGGCGAGGCGCGGCATCCAGGCCGGCCAGAGTCCGGGCGTGCCCAGAGCGGCGGCGCGGGTCAAGAAGTCTGCGCGGCGGGTCGGGGTATACGTCATCGGGAGGTCTCCTTCATGAGTGAATCCAGGCGCGGGTCAGTCCCCATGGGCCGGGATCGGCGCGGCCAGCCGCGCAGACCGGCCAGCACGAACAGGACGAACCCCAGGCTGGTGGTGATCAGATACACAACCCAGTTGGTCTGCACGCGCAGGTCGACGGCGTAGGCCAACGTGTAGACCAATGTGGCCGTCACCGGCAGCGCCAGAAGCGCCAGATACCGCAGCTGTCGGATCCGGCCGGCGGAGGAGAGCGGCGTCGGCGCAGCGTTCATCCGCCGGTGGCCCCACAACCCCAACCCGGCCAGGCCAAGCAGGATGGGCAACACGCCCATCGCGATCGGCACGGTCGGCACGGCCACGAACGCGAACCAGAGCGCCAGACTGCCGGCCGAGATCGCGGTCAGGAGCCGGCTCGGCCGTTGCAGCGCCGGTTCGGCCCAGGTAAACAGGGCATGCGCCACAATCCACAACCCGGTCGCCGTCGCGGTGAAGACCGCGAAGTCGAGCGGCAGCGCGACGCCGCCGTCGGGCTCCAGCCACCAGCAGATCGCCCACAGCCCGTAACCCAGACCGATCGCGGCGGCCCACAGCCCGGACGCGATGAACGAGTGGCGCAGCGCGTGGCGCACGGCCAACCAGCCCACGCCGACGCTGAGCAACGCATGCCAGGCCAGGGCCGTCCAGGAGATCGAAAGAGGCAGCGCCTCGTAGGTCGTCTGCACAAAGACGCCCTCTACGAGCCAACCAAAGACTGCACCGGCCAGGAAGATCGACCAGAACGAGCGGGCCCGCACCCACGCGAGCAACGCGAGCATGACGTAGCCGGCGAGGCTGTACACGATCCAGCCCAGGACCCACTCCGGCAGGTTATCGCCCGGTCGGAAGCGCGCCCAGAAGAGCTGCTCGGAGAAGAACATCAAGATGTACCCATTTGCCGCAGCCGCGACGACCTGCTTGAGCAAGTTCGTCGGAGACGTACGCCCGGGCCTGGAGAGGCTGGCACTCATGTCGTGAGTCCGGTTCAGTGCCATTGGAAGCGTGGCGAGGCCAGCAGAGCCGCCACCAGCAACTGGCGCGAATCGATTTCATCGTTGGGCAGCTCGGCCAGCAGGGCCGCCCGCTCGGACTCAGGCAGCGGCCGGCCGAACAGCAGAGTCGCGATCCGATCGGCCGC
>JAEURK010000420.1 GCA_016789175.1 Anaerolineales bacterium | reverse complement strand
GGCCTGTATTCCGTGCGGCGCATCCTGGAGCGGCACGGCACCACCATCCAGGTCGAGAGTCGACCGGGTCAAGGGGCGCGCTTCTCCTTCCGGCTCCCCACCGCCTAGCAACGCGTCATCGCTGTCGATTGCACCCATGCGTACGACCTCTTGGCAACGGCGCGACTGTCCGCCGCTCGAACGCCTGTCGACTCACTGTTGACCCCTCACCCATCAGTTCGCGCGATGCTGAAGGCGATGGAGTCCCTCGCCGTCGACGAAGTCCTCGCCTATGTCCGCTGTCCGCAAGAGTGGTTCTGGTCGGAGCGCGCTCAGCTGTCACGGCCTCAGACCTTAGGTGAACTCCGCGCGCTCGCGCTGCGCGAGGCGCTGCGCCTGGTCTATGGCGGCGCCGCCCGAACCCTGGCCGAGGCCTTCGCTCACGTGTGGGGTGAATGGGCGCGAGCCTGGAAGAGCCCGGAATTACTCCGCGATCTGGCCCGCTACGCCGAAGTGCGCACCGCGATCCAGCGCGCCATGACGCAGGAGCGCGGTCGAGGCCGTGGCTTCGCGCAGCGCCTCTCTGCCTCGGGGCTCGGCAGCCTGCCGCGCGACCTCGACGCTTTTGCGCAGACCCACCGACTCTGGGACGCCGGTTTCGGCCAACTCGGCAGCCGGCTCGGCGACGTCTTCGCGGATTGTTTTGTCGCGGTCGATCAGGTCGCTCGATTCGATGTGCCGCTGCCGACGCCGGATCAGGTCGTGGGCATCGCCCTGCCCTACACCACCGACCTGGGCGTGAACGGTGTGGCGGATCTGGTCTGGCAGGAGGAAGACGTCGAGGGCGCCACGCTCGAGGTGCATGACTTGTGCGGCCCAGACTATGTGCGTGTGCGTGAAGCCAAGATCGATCTGCGCGTGGCTGCCGCGCGTCTGGCGCGTCCTGTCGACACGTCAGCGCCCTGGGCGCAGGTACGGCGCGAGATCTACCGCAACTGGGTGCGCGGCGACAGCTACGCCTTTTCCGAAGTAAACTACGGAAACGCGCAGGCGCTGCTGTCCGCTGTGAGGCGCGGCCTGCAGGCGCAGGCCTTCGTGCCGCGCGCGCTGGCACGACCGCGCGACTGTCTGGATTGCGTTTACAAATCCGTGTGCGTTGACGAGGGCGGCTGGGAAAGCCAACACCTCGTGGACGGCGGCCTCCTCAGCCGGGCTGAGGAGCTCCGCCAGGTCCGGGCGACGTTTCGTCGCGCGGCGCAAACCGCGCCGGCGATCGCCCACCAGACGTTGAAGGAGTTGGACGGCGTGCTCGAGCGGCTCGCGCTCGGTAGCGCCGATTTAGGCTGGATCGCGGCGATCCGTGATGAAGCGCAAAACGGCCTCGACCTCATCCAAGCCCGTTGACCTGACGCAGCCGTCCACGTCGTCGGGTGGCATCGATCTGCAGGGCCTGCTCCATGAACTGCGCACCCCCGTGCAGGCCGTGATCGGCCATGCCGGCCTGTTTGACTACACGCAAGGACCGGAAGCGGCTCGTGAGCGGATCGCGCGCATCCAGCAAGGCGGCGTGTGGCTGCGGTTGATCGTCGAGGATCTCGCGCTGCGCGAAGGGCTCGCAACCGGCGCGATTCTGGTGCGTCCCAGCTGGGTGCCGCTGGCGCCGATCGTGGATGAGGTGCTGGACGAGCTCGCCGATCCGTTTCCGAAACGCGTCCGCGCACATGTGCGCCCGGCCATGGTCTGGGCCGATCCGCGTTACCTCACGACGGTCCTGGCGTTTCTGTTGCACAACGCTCTGCGCCTGTCCGCGGAAGAGCCCAAGAACGCCATCATGCTGCGCGGCGCGGTGGAGTCCAAGGGCTGCTACGCGCTCAGCGTCACTCAGCCCGGGCCGCTGGTCGCGCAGACTCAGGCCGAAGCGCTCTTCGCCGGGCCGGACGGCTTTCCTGTCGCCCGGCGTCTGCCCAAACAAGGTCTCGGCATGGGCCTGCAACCCTCTCGCGAGATCTTGCGGCGCTGCGACGGCGACCTCGCCTATCGCACCCGCCCCACCCGGTTCGTGATGAGCTTGAAGGAACGCTGAGCCATGGCCAACATCCTCGTCGTCGAGGACGAGCCCAGCGTGCGCGATTTTCTGCGCCTGACTCTTGTCAGCGCCGGCCACACCTGTCGCGAGGCGGCCGGGCCGCGCCGCGCCCTGGAACTTGCTCAAGAACACTGGCCGGATCTGGCGCTCATCGACCTCACCTTGCCCGAGCGCGATGGGTGGATGCTCTGGGAAGACCTGCGCATGCAGAGTCAGGGCCGGTTGTTGCGCGTCGTGTTGTGCGGCGCCGCGATCTCGGATGCAGCCGGCGCGCATGCCCTGGAACTTGGGGCGGCCGCGATCCTGCGCAAGCCCATTCGACCCCAGAAGCTTCTGGCCACGGTGTTGGCCGCCCTGACCGCGCCCTCCCGCGCGACGGAGAAGCCACGATGAGCGAACACAGGCGCATCCTGATCGTCGAGGATGAACCGGTCAATCGCCAGCTCTATGCCGAAGTCCTGGCGCGGGCCGGCTACACGGTTCAGACGGCCAAGGACTGGTCCGAGGCCCTGAAGGCCCACCGGACCTTCAAGCCGCATCTCATCATCCTGGATCTGAACCTCGGCGAGGGTCCCTCGGGTTTCCACGTCCTGGCTGATATTCGTTCCGTGAACCAGCGCGTGGGCATCTTGATCCTGAGCGCCTTCGGCACCGAAGAGCACTTCGTGAAGGCCTCGGATCTAGACGCCGACAACTTCATCGTCAAGCCCGTGTCCGAGAAGACCCTCCTGGCGCGTGTCCGCATGCAGCTGCGGCTCGAGCGAGATGCCGGCCTCGGGCTGGAACTCCCGACGACCACTGTGGCCTTCCAGGATTTCACGCTCGACTTCACCACCCGTTGCCTGACGACAAGCGACGGCCGCAGCCACCCGCTGACCGAGGACCAGCTGCGGATCATCGCCGCGCTTCTGCGTCATCCGGGCGCCGTGACCCCGCACGACGAACTGCTGCGCCAAGTCTATCACGCCGAGCTCGTGACCTCCTCGACCCGCAACGATCGACGCCATGTCTTGCAGGCGGTGCAGCGTTTGAAGGGCCGGTTCCGTCAGGCCGTGGGGCGCAACGTCGTGGAGTTGGAACCGCATCACGGCTTCAAAATCGAGGCTCCGCTCGAGGCAGGTCGCGGTGTCGCCTAAGGTCCTCGTCTGGGGCCTGATCGCGCTCTGGGTCGCCGCCCTGACCGTGAACGATTGGCGCACACGCCGCGTGCCCAATTGGGCCGTGTACCCGTTGTGGCTGGTCGCGCCGGTCGTGGCCTGGGCGTGGCCCCTTCACGGTGGCTACGGCTTATTCGAAGCCCTCTTCATCGCCGGGGGGTTGCTGGCCTGTGCCGTGATCTGGTATCTGCGGGTGTTGTCGGGCGGAGATATCAAGCTGGCCGTGCCGCTGATGATCCTGTTGCCATACCCGGGGTTCTATTGGGCGTTTCTGGCGGTTGGAGTATTCGGCAGCCTGCTGATGCTTATCTTGTGGGATGGCGGTACGGGTTGGAGACGATTCCGATCGGTGCTCGTGAACACCTTGGCTGCCCAACGTCTACCCGCTCCCAGCGAAACCCGGGCGGCGTCCGAGGAGGTTCAACCACCTGCTACATGGATGTTGGGGCTGCCCGCCATCCTGACCATTGTGGTATCCCTTGCCACGCCAATGTGACTCTTCGATAGCCCGTTGTGTCCCGTCAGCACACACTCTTGATCCGTCGTAGCCAATTCTGAAATCCCGCTTCATTCACAAACGCATTCAGGTCTTTGATGCCTTCGGGCAATCGAACAATCTCGCCCTTCCCCACCACGTCTCGCCAACGCAAGACGGCTTCGCATCCGGTTCCCGACTCATCATTGTGCGGAACGAAGCGTAGCGGTCGTCGCAGCCGACTCAGCTGTTCCGCGTGTTCATTGCTCAGCGCCGTGCCACATACAGCCACGGCGTCGATCCCGGCCTGCACGGCTGTCAACCGATCCGGCGGGCTCTCCACCACAATCACGGGCTTTGAGCTGGGCCGACGATCCAATTGAGCGTAGCCATAGAGCGGCTTCGAGGCGCCCCGCAGCCCCAGATACTTCACGCTGTCATCGCCCAACCAGGGCGCGAAACGCCGCCCGATCATATGTAGCACCCGGCCGCTGCGATCCAGATCCATGAAGACGATGCGCCCGGCGAAGAACTCTTTGCGTCCCATCTCCGCATCCAGGAGTTGAGCCTCCTGACCGGCCTCAATGCCGACGCCTTCAGAGCGCAGCACACTGGCCAGCATCCCGCCGGTCGCGTAGCCGAGCCCCTGCTGACGAATCGTCCGGTCCGAGAAGCCACGGGATCGCAAATAGACCAGTGGGCTCTTGGCGTCGTTGCCCGACGCGAGGAGCGTGGTGTGATAGAGGCGAGCAGCCAGATGAAGCGCCAGCTGAGCCGGTCCTTCGAGCATCGTCGGGCGGGTCGTCGTGGCGGCAGGCCTCGGCGCCGGCACCGGCACTGCCAGGGATGAGCCCAACTCAGCCACCACCTGATCGATCTCGTCTCGCGCGCAGGCATCCAGGGGTTTGTCGAAACGCAGATAGCTGATGAAGTCCAGGACCGTGCCCTTGCGCCCGCACCCGAAGCAACGCCAGGAGCCGGACGTGCGCGAGACTCCGAGGCTGGGCGTGCCATCCTCATGGAACGGGCAGCGCCCCATGAGCCAGCCCCCGCCCGATCCGCGCAGCTCGAGATACCGCCCCACGACGGTCGGGAGATCATGTTGCTGGCGGAGGTCCTTGAAGTCGTAGGTCATCTTTGAGTCGCGATCACGCGATACATGGGGCCACAAGTCGGTCCAAATGCCGAAGTCCTTGTGTATCTCCAGAATAGAACTTTTGTTCTTATTCGTCAACCGCGACAGGTCCGCTTGTTACGGCTCCACCTCCTCGGGAAACGGGGCCTCCATCGGCCCGGCCCGTTGAGAACGCCAGACCGCACGCAGGAGATGCACCCCGCCGTCGGCATTGGCCACCAGATCCCAGCGCGTCAGCCGGATGTCGAGTCGGGTGTGATAGGCCGCGTCCAGCGCGCGCACCCGCCGTTGCCACAGACGCAAGCGCCCCTCCCCACCCTCGCGCACGATCACGAGGATCCGTTCCGGTCGTCCGAACCATCCACGGCCCGGTCCGCCGGCGCTGTAGTAGCGCTTGAGCTTGCGCATCAGGCGCGCGCCCCGGATCGTCCCGCGGTCGAGTTCGAGCCAGAAGCGCGTCACGATCATGGCCTTGCCCGAGCGCTCACGCCGCACCAGGGCCGCCACCGCATCCGGGATGACGCGCGCGCCCTCGATCCGGGCCTGGACGCCAGCGCGCCGTCGGTCTTCGGGCGACCCAACAAATCCCTGCAGCGGCGTGACGTGATCCCAGGTTGCCAGCTGCAGCTCGCCGCTGCCCAGCGCGCGCTTCACGCCGACGAGGACGTCGATCACGGCCCGGGTGTGGTCGGCCTGGTCGACCAGGCCTTGAACCGAGAGCCGAGGCTTCCCGTTGGGGCGCTCCACCGGCCAGCGCCGCAGGCGCGCATAGGCTTCGGGCGACAGGCCGGCTTGAGCCGCGCTCCAGGCGACGCCGTCCCAACTCAGCCAGTGCTGACCCGAGTCGTCGCGCAGGATCAGGCCCAGCGCCTGTAGACGGCGCAACGCCGCGCGGGTGTGGCTGTCATCCAGCCCCGACACGCGCGCGTGGTCGCGGGCGGTCAGGAGCGGATAGTTGCCCACGGCCGCGCACAAGGCGCGCTCGCGAGCCGAGAGCGCGAGCTGCAGAGCCGTCAGGCGTAGCGTCGGATTCGAGGCCTCGACCCGGGCGCGCGCCACCACGCCGCGTCGGAGGCGAAGTGGCGGCACGATCAGGGGCGCGAGCTCAGTGCCCCACCAGGCACCCACATGCGTGCGCGGCGCGGCCAATGGGTTTCGCGCGCCGCGCACCCGCGCCCACAGGGGCACTCGTGTTCCAACGGAGTCCTGCCAATCCAGGTGCTCGCCGCCACAGGCGGGGCCGCCAGAGGCGGGGCCGCCGGATGCCAGGTCGGAGAGCGTCACCCAGAGCAGCGCGATCTCGGGCTCCGCATGCCGGGCCGACTCGCGCCACAGACGGATCATGTCGGTGCGCCGGCCCTTATGAGCGGCCACGACCAGGACGATCGGAAAGCGCTCCGGCTCGCGCGCGAACTCGCTTCGGCGCCGCCAGGCGCGGAGTGCCCGGCACTGCTGACTGAACCTGGTCAGGCGAATGTCGCCGGGATCGACCCACACCGCGATGGCCACCCATCGGGGACCGCGATCGGTCGGCCACTCGATCGCGGCCAGCGCATCCAGACGAAGAGCCGAAAGCCCACGCTCCGGATCGAACGGCGCCTTGGGGCCCATGTAGGGCGTTTCGCTGCGCAGGGCCTGGACCGGCACCGTGTAGGGGGTCAGCGCCCATGCCAATCGCCCGTGATGGCCCGCGTCACCGACGCGCGCGCACATCGCGAGGACCCTACGCGCCACATCCAGCGCGGCCACGCGCCAGAGCGCCTCAGCCTGCAACGCCAACGACCATGGACGCTCGAGCAGGGCCGCCCCCGTCGGGGTGAGCCCGAGTCGCGCCGGCGCCCGGCCCGAGGCGACACGCACATCCCCCCGCTCCACCCAACCGGCGGTCAGACAGGCCGGCCGCAGCTGCCGTTCGATCTCCCAATCGAACAGGCCGGCATACGTTTCGAGCACGGCCTGCTGCGCCCAGGGCAGGTCATGCACGGCGCGCAGGAAACGCGTCAGCGCCGTCGCCTCGGTGACCGGCGCATGGACCGGCGGCCGCCCGCGCGATCGTCGGCTCATTCA
>JAEURK010000410.1 GCA_016789175.1 Anaerolineales bacterium | reverse complement strand
CTTGAGGTTGGGGGAAGGACCCCCGCAAACACTCGTCCGACATAAGTCGGACACCGTAACACGGAGGTTACGATCATGGCTAATGTAGATGTCAATCGCGTCGCTGGAAACATCGGCGCCCTCAATTCGCTGTACTCTCTGCGACAGGTCAACCAGGATCTGGCCACCCGCCAGGCCCGTCTGCAAACCGGCAAGCGCTTGCTGTCGGCCGCGGACGACCCGGCTGGCATGAACATCGCCACCTCGTTCGACATCCGCCGCAACGCGATGAAGACGACCCTCAACGCGATCGGCGATGCCAAGAACCTGATGTCGACGGCCGAAGGCGGCCTGACCAAGATCCAGGACATCCTGGTCAAGATGCAGAACAAGACGCTTGAGGCCGTCGGTGACACCATCGGCCAGGATCAGCGTGATGCCATCGTCGATCAGCTCAATGCGTACCGCACCGAGATCGACGACATCGTGGCGCAGACTCAGTGGAACGGCCGCGCCCTGCTTTCGGCCACCGCCCTCGGCACTTTCCTGACGGGCGTCGACAGCAGCGGCAGTGTCGCGACCACGGCGCAGGCGACCCTCGGCACGGCCTCGAACACGACCGGCCTGGGCCTGACGGCTGCCTTCGCGATCACGGATACGGCGTCGGCCAACACCGCGCTGGGCTCCGTCGCGACGGCCCTGTCCCGCATCAAGGGCAACATCAGCGATCTGGGCGCTTTCTCGGCCCGGCTTTCCTTCAAGGAAGAGTCGTTGATGGTGGCGCACTCGAACGTCGAGTCGGCGTACAACCGGATCATGAACGCCGACATGGCTGAGGAACAGGTCGAAGCGAGCAAGCTGCTCATCCTGCAGCAAACCTCGTCCGCGATGCTGGCCCAGGCCAACAGCGCGCCGCAGTTCCTGCTCTCGCTGTTCCGGTAATCGGTTTGGTACACGCGAAAGACGCTTATCGGTAGCCTTCGGGGGGCGTTGGCGGCGCAAGCCGCGAACGCCCCCCGATTGACGATCGAACAGGGAAGAAGACCATGATGGGCCGGTCCGCCTGGCGGAAGCCCTGAAAGCACAGGGAGGTGCACGATGACGATCTCGAGCACAGGCAACCTGAGTAGTTACTTCACCAGCCTGATCACCAACATCATCACGGTGGAGAGCCAGCCGCTCACCCGCGCCCAGACGGCGCGCGACAAGGTGAACGTCCGGCGCAATCTGTTCACGCAGGTCAACACCAAACTCTCGGATCTCCAGTCGTCGGTGCGCGGCCTGATCTCGAGCCAGGCCAGCTATGCCTTCTCGTCGGGCCGCACCTCGAAGGTGACCGCCCCCACCGGCTCGACCGTGCTTACGGCCAGCGCCGGGACGAGTGCCGCGGTCGGGCGCTACGCCGTCTCGGTGACCACTCTCGCCCACGCCCATCGCGTCCACGGCGACAGCCAGACGGCTGCCAACACCGCCCTCAACTACGGCGGCAGCTTCACGCTCAACGGCGCCACGATCGCGGTCGAGAGCGACGACACGCTGATCGACATCGCGGCCAGCATCAATAACACCTCCTATGCCGACGGCAAAGCGGTGCGGGCCAGCGTGGTCGACAAACGCCTGGTGCTCGAGAACGAGCGCGGCGGCGACGCCAACCTGATCACGGCCACCGACGTCAGCGGCGGCATCCTGCAAGGGCTGGGCGTGCTCACCGCCGGCGGCGCCTTCAGCCATGTCCTGCAGACGCCGACCACGGCCTCATTCTCGGTCAATGGCATCGCACTCACCCGCGACACCAACACCGGACTGACCGACGTGGTCAACGGCCTGACGATCAGCCTCGCGGCCGACTCCGAGGGCAAGACCGCCGAGATCGAGGTCACGTCCGACTCGACGCCGGAGAAGACCGCGGTCGAGGCTTTCCTGACCAAGTTCAACACACTGCAGACCTATCTGACCGAGCAGTCGAAGGTCGAGGTCACCGGTGCCGGCGGCTCGTCAAATGCGACCTACACGCGCGGCGCGCTGGCGGGCGAGCAGATCTTCACCGAGCTGCGCAGTTCGCTGTTCACATCCTTCATCGGCACCAGCTCCAACACCGGCAGCCTGAGCGCCCTGCGCGAGATCGGCATCACGATCGACAGCAACCTCAAGGCCAGCATCAGCGACGCCGAGAAGTTCCAGACGGCCCTGACGACCAAGCGCGGCGACGTCGTCAAATTACTCGACTCGGTGATGGGCAGCTTTGAAACCACGCTGAGCCGCTTCACCGGCTCGAGCGGCTATATGCAGCAGCGGTTCACGTCGTTCGACAACGAACAGACGAACCTGACACAGCAGATCGCCGATATGACAGTTCGGATCAACGACCGGCGCACCGCGTTGACGGCCCAGTACAGCCAGATGGCCGTCACGCTGCAATTGCTCCAGTACGATTACGATCTGTCGCTCAACCTGTTCACTTAGCCGATCGCCCGGAAGCGATCGAGCCCGCGTGACAATCGCTCAAGCGATCGATCACGCCGGAAGGGAGGAAAGCATGACCGAACCGATCACACCCATCGACGCCAATGCCGAACTTCGCAGCCAGATCGTCGACGTCGTGCGCTCCGCCCTGCGCCCCGACGCGCGCCCGCTGGAAGCGACGCCTGCGCCGGGAACGACAACAGCTGAGAACACGCCGCCGCCCGGCCGCAAAGCCGAGGATGATCGTGCAGCTGCAGCCGAGCGCAAGGCCGAGGCCGAGGCCGAAGCATCGCGTAACCTGGCGCTGCGTTTCCGGATCGATCCGGATACGCATGACGTCACCGTGCTGCTCGTCGACCAGGCCACTAAGCGCATCGTGCGTTCCGTTCCGCCTGAGGATCTGCAGAAGCTCAACAACGGCGATCTGGTCCATCTGTTGGCCTGAAGACCGTTTGATTGCGCGCTCCCGGTCGGTGCCTGCCGACGCCAGGGTGCCTTGTCCACACAGGTTCTTTGGCCTGCGCCCCCACCTCGCCAGCTGCACCCTGAGCGGTTTACAACCTTCTTACATCAGATGGGCCCATTCGCCACGTTAAGCGGTCGATGCGCCCGCAATCGGCACGACCCTTGCAGATATGCGGCGATCCCGGTCCTGGTGGGCCGGCCAACCCCGCGTGCCGGTCGTACACGGACGACCGACCCGCCCACGCATAGGGAGCCCGGCGATGTCGCTACTCAAATCCTCACCTTTCCGCCCGCACGTCAGGCAGGCTTTTCGCCGCTGGATCGGACGCGGTCTCCTGGCCGGGCTGCTCGGCGTTGGCGCCCTGTGGGGTGTGCTTCCCAGCCCAAACGCCTGGGCGGCCACCATTACCGTCAACACCCCGACCGATGAATACAACTCAGACGGCGATTGCTCGTTGCGGGAAGCCGTGAGCGCCGCCAACAATGACAGCGCCGTCGATGGCTGCGCGGCCGGATCCGGTCACGACACAATCGTGCTGCCGGCCGGCAACTATACGCTGTCCATCGCAGGCAACGAGGATCTCGGCCTTCAGGGTGATCTCGACCTCAAGTCCGACATCACCCTCACTGGCGCGGGCCCGAACGCGACCGTGATCACGGCCGCGGCCAATGACCGTGTCTTCGAGATCGGGCCGAGCGGCGGCGAAAACCCGGCGATCACCCTGGCGCATCTGGCGATCACCGGCGGAAACCCCGGAGGCGGCGGATGGGCCGGTGGTGCGATCTCGCTGTATCGCGGCAGCTTGATCCTTGCGGCGGTTCATGTCCGCCACAACCCGGGCGGCGTGTACGCGGTCACCGCCAGCAACGCCACCGACCTGACGGTCGTCGACAGTCGCGTGGACTTCAACTACGGTGGGATCAGCATCTCCCCAACGGCCTCGGCGTTGATCCTGCGCTCCACGATCAGCGGCAATGTAGTCGACAACGTGTATGACGGCGGCGGCATCAACAACGCCGGTTCGCTGGTCGTCGTCAACAGCACGCTGAGCGGGAACCAGACCGACTACGATGGCGGCGGCCTCGCAAACACCGGCACAGCCGAGCTCAACAACGTCACCATCGCCAACAACCGCGCGGATGCCGACGGAAACGGCAACGGCTATGGCGGCGGCATCTACCAGACCGGAACGCTCACGCTTCGCAATTCTCTGGTGGGAGACAATCTGCTGGGGACGAGCGCGACCAGCACCATCGACTGCTCGGGCACCCTGACCAGCGCCGGTTACAACCTGGTTGAGACCACCACCGGCTGCACGTTCGCCACCACCACCGGCGATATCACGGGGTTGGATCCCGCCCTCGACATGCTTGCGAATTATGGCGGGCCGGTGTTCACGATCCGCCTGCAGGCGAGCAGCCCGGCGATCGACGCCGGAAACCCGGCTGGTTGTACCGACGAAAACGCAGCGATCCTGACAATTGATCAACGCGGCTACGCTCGCGACGCGGCCTGCGACATCGGGGCCTACGAAGCCGACTCGGCCGGTACGCCGACCCCGACCGCCACCGCAACGGCGACAGCCACGGCCACGGCCGAGCCGACCCCGTCGGACCTCTACCTGGTGTCGCTGCAACGCGAGGCCACGCCCTAGGCCCC
>JAEURK010000340.1 GCA_016789175.1 Anaerolineales bacterium | reverse complement strand
GGTCAGACCTTTATATCGACGCCCCTGGGTCCCGGCGGCGTGGGCCCTTGGTCCGTCTAAATGGGCATCCGGCGAATGTGGGTGGTGACGGGCGGTGTGCGTCCGACACCACCCACTTCGATCGGTTCAAAGCAGCGCGAGGTTTACTTGACCTCTGCTTCCACGAGGTGGGTCTCGGGATCGTAGGTGAACGTCACCGACCCGTCGGCCGTCAGGCTGAGCGTGTAGTTCGGGCCATCCTGAGCGCCGTCGGAGCCGTAGTTGACCGTCCACGCGCCGTCAAGCGCGACCTTGTACTCGTAGTCGCCGGCCGTGAGATCCACGGTGAGCGTGTACAGGCCGTCGTCGCCCTCGGTCAGGGCGGTCGCCTCACAGGCCGGATCCCACTGACCGCCGCAGCCGGTCTGGTCCTGATAGCTGCCGGGCAGGTTCACCATCCCGGCCAGCGCGCCCTGGATGAGCGCACGCACCTGGTTGGCGGCGTCCGTCATGGCCGATTCCGAGTCCTGGGTGCCGGCCGTCGCGAGCGCGATGCCGTTGTTCCAGGCCGTCCACACCGAGCCCATGGCCGGGATGTTCGGCATCGGCATGGCGTTGGTGATCTGGCCCATCGCGAGCAGATCGGGATCGGTGGTCTTCTCAAGGACGGGCACAAAAGCCGAGGGGCGCAGCCCGGTCTCGTAGATCTGCTGCATGAACGCCTCGGTGGCGACGTACTCGGTCAGGAAGGTCTGCGCCAGCAGGACGTTCGGGCTGAACGCGTTGATCATGAAGCCCTGCACGCCCGAGAACGGGGCGCCGTTGTCGGGGAAGGTCGTCACCTTGTAGGGCACGCCCGACGCGCGGATGCGATCGAGCGCCCACGGGCCCGCCAGCAGGAACGGGACCTGGCCGGTCTCGAACAGGGAATGCGCCGTCTCGTAGTCGGCCGTGTTCGGGATCAGGCCATCAGCGGCCGCGTCGGCCAGATACTGGACGCCGGCGATCATGCCGGGGCTATCGAGTCCGACGTCGTTCGGGTTCCAGGCGCCCTGGTCGTCCTTGCCGAAGATGTAGCCGCCAAAGGCCGTCAGGATCGGCAGGTTCTCGTAGCCGCCGCCGGCCATCGCGAACGCGTACTGGGCCTTGCCTTCAGACTGGAGTTGCTTGCCGATTTCGAGCACCTCGGCCCAGGTCGCGGGCGGCGTCTCGACCAGCTCCGTGTTGTAGAAGAAGCCGAGGTTCTCGGTGGCGTAGGGCACGCCGTAGAGGTTGCCGTCGGTGTAGGTGAACGCCTCGAGCGACATCGGCACGAATTCCGACGCCTTGCTGCCGAGGTCAACCGGCGCCACCAGGCCGCTCTCCACCAGGGCGCCCAGCCAGTCGTGGACGCCGATGAAGATGTCGGGGCCTTCGCCCGCGGGCGCGGCCGTGATCATCGGGGTGCGAATGTCTTGCACGCGCCCCAGGTCTTCGACCACCAGCTCGACGTTGTACTGCGCCTTGAAGTCCTCGGCCAGCGCGAGCAGGATGGGTGTGCGGGTGTCGTCCGCCCAGATCTTGAGGGTCGCGGACGGCGTCGCCTCGGCGGCCGGGGCCTCCGTCGGGGCAGCTGTGGGTTCGACCGGTGCGGCTGTCGGCTCAGCCGGCGCGGCCGTGGGTTCGACCGCTACTGCAGTCGGGGCCGTTGTCGCAGCCGGGCCGCAAGCCGAAAGCACGAGGCTCAACGCAACCGCCGGCCCCCAGATGGGCACGAGCTTCTTCTTCATACGCTTCTCCTTTTGCGCACGGGTTGGCACCTTTGAACCGGATGGACGGCGCGACGCGCCAGCCCCGGCGGGGTGTGCCAGTGATCCAACGTCGATCGTAGACGGTGACCGGCGATGGGGATTGTCGAAAAGCAGGGTGTTTTTGCACCATGGCGGGATTAATGCGCCTGTGACGGGCCGATCGCTGCCAGGACCGCCAGGAAGTGTTCATACGTCAGCGGGTGCAACAGACAGGCATCCGCGCCGAGCTCGCGAGCGCGAGCTTCCTCCGCCACAGACGCACATACAAGCACGGGCGTTTCGAGCGCGGCCAGATCGTCGACCACGGTCTGGGCGGTCTGCAGATCGTCGAGCGACAGGAACACCAGCGCGGTGGGCTGCCCCGGATCAGCCTGCGTCGCTTCGGACGCCGGGGCCGGCACGATCATTTGGCAGCCGCTCTGTTCGCCGTACCGGCGCAGCAGGTGGATCAACCTCACATCGTTACCGACGACCAACAGCCTCGTGGGCAAAGGGGGCATGGCCAGGCCTCGCGGCTCCCGTAACGCTCCGATGACACAACTCGGACACGATAGTGGAAAAGCCTGAGGCTGTCTTGTCGCGCAGCGGGCTAGATTTGACCAAAAGCGGGAGAGGTCTCAGGTCTGCCGCCGATACGCTTTCGGGGTCAGACCGGTCTCGCGCTGAAACGTCCGGGCGAAGTGGGCGCCATCCGAGAAGCCGACGTGCAGCGCAACCTGCGTGATCGGCAAATCGGTCGTCCGAAGCAGCTCGCAGGCCTGCCGGATGCGATAGCGGCGCAGGTAGATGATGGGCGTCAGCCCCAATTCCTGATGAAAGCAATCGGTGAGGTAGTCAGCGCTGATGCCGATATGCCCGGCGATGGCCTCCCGTTCGATCGGCTCGGCATAGTGGGCGTGGATAAAGGCCATCGCCCGGCGCACGAGTTGCCGCGTCGACCGACCCAGCGGGCTGCGACGCTCGAGCGCAGCCTCGATGTGGGCCAGAGTCTCGGCGGTGCTGAACAGGCCCTTACCCAGGATGTTGGCCACGCCCTGCTGGCAGCGCTCCAGATCGGCGGAAGAGAGCAAGCGGGCGGTGAGGATAATGACCGGGATGTCGCGGGTGCTCTCGCGGCTGCGCAATGCGTCGAGCACGGCGAAACCGTCCATCTCGGGCATGTTCAGGTCGAGCAAGATCAGGTCGGGGCGGGCGTGCTCGAGCACGGCCAGGGCCTCACGACCGTTGCGGGCTGTCAGAGCCCGCCGGCCGACCTGCTCGATCAGCCGGATATGCAGATCCAGGATGCCGGGGTCATCGTCCACCACCAGGACGGTCTGCAACGGCCCGGTCGGCCCGGTCAGGCGGGCGAGCGCCTCGACGAGTTGCGCTTGTTGCAGGGGTTTGGTCAGATAGTTGAGCTCGAGCAGCTCGCCCTGGTTGCTCTTCAGATCGATGGCATAGGCCAGGATCGGGATGTGCTCGGTCGCGGGCTGGCGCTTGAGGATCCCGACGATGGCCCAACCCTCACGCGCCGCCAGGCCTTCACCCAGGATCACGGCGGCCGGCAGCAGCGCCGCCACTTGCGCCAGCCACTCGGGCTGTTCGTCCACGCGACAGACCACGAGATCGAAGCCGAGCTCCTTCAAGTAGGCCGCGAGGTGGTCGGTCGCGGCATCGTCCTCGGCCAGCAGCATCAGGCTGGCGCCCGGCTTCGCCAGCGGCGCGACCAGCTCGGGCGGCAGTGTCCCGGCCGAGAGCACCGGCAGCGTGAAGGCAAAGGTGGAGCCGCGGCCCAACGCGCCCGGCGACGTGGCCTGGATCGAACCCCCGTGCTGTTCGATCAGCTCCCGTGTGATCGCCAGCCCCAGGCCCATGCCGCCCGGTCCCGACTCGATCGTGCGCTCGGCCCGGTAGAACTCGTTGAAGATCGTGTCGAGCTCGGCCGGGGCGACGCCCGGCCCGGTATCGCTGACCGCGATTCGGGCCTGCCCGTCGGCGACCGACACCGTGATCTGCACCTGACCGGTTGCCGTGAACTTGACCGCGTTGCTGATTAAGTTGAGCACCACCTGCCGCAGCCGGGTGCGGTCGCCAAGCACCCATGGCCCGCGTGCCGGCAGATCTGCCTGCCAGGCCAGTCCCTTGTCGGCGGCCAGCTGCTCGCCGATCTTGGCCGCGACCTGCAGCACCTCGGCCAGGTCGAGCGGCTCGCGCAGGATGCGCAGCTGTCCGGCTTCGCTGCTGGCGAGGTCGAGCACGTCTCCGATCAGCCGGGCGAGATGTTGAGCGCTCAGGTTGATCTGCTCAAGGTCGCGCTTCTCGACCACCGCGGCCCGGAGCGACATCTCGCTCAAGCCGACGATCAGGCTGAGCGGCGTGCGCAGCTCATGGCTGACCATCGAAAGAAATCGGCTCTTGAGCCGGTTGGCGTCCTCGGCCAGCCGGCGGCCCTCGAGCGCGTCCTGATAAAGCCGGCTCGTGCGCAGCGTGGCGCCGAGGTTGTGGACGATCGCCGCGCACAGCTCGGGGTTGGGCGCATCGAAGGCGACGAAGCCGGACGTGGTCTCATCGACCGTCAGCGGCAGGATGGTCAACTGCACCGGTTGGTCCGACGGATAGATGGCCGGGATGGGGAACCGGCGCGACTCGAAGCGCAGGCCGTTGTGAGCGGCCGACATCCCGGCGCCGAACAGCACCACCGCCCGGGCGGTCGGGTCCTCGCCATCCGGCTCGAACAGGGCGACCAGGGCGTTGCGGATCCCGATGTGCGGCAGGTGCCGGGCCATGATTTCGGCGCTTTGTTCGATGCTCGTGGCGGCGAGCACTTCGGCGGTGAGCTCGCCGAGCTGGGCCATCATGCCCATGTAGCCGAGCATCGCGCGCGTGG
This sequence comes from Anaerolineales bacterium, assembly GCA_016789175.1. Taxonomy (GTDB): domain Bacteria; phylum Chloroflexota; class Anaerolineae; order Anaerolineales; family UBA6663; genus UBA6663. The sequence continues at coordinate 40,467 of JAEURK010000340.1, read as the reverse complement.
TCTGCCGCTGGATCCTGTCGCTGATCTCGAGCCGGGCCCGGTCGAGCAGGCTGGCGGCGAAATCGCGATCGGCCCCTGGGCTCAGGGCCTTGAGCGTGTTCAGGCGTTGCGGCAGGATGCCGGTCGCGGCCTGCCAGAGGTGGACGTCGTCACCGCGCGCTTCGGTCCAGGCCAGGGCGCGCTCGATCTCGGCCAGCAGCGGGGCGGCCTCGCGCTGGCGAAGGCAGACCGCGAAGGCCTCCAGGAAGGCCGACGCCTGCGCCTCCAGCTCCTCGAGCGCACTGTTGTGCGCTTCGATCAGCGCCGCCTCGGCCATCTCGCGGGCCAGGGCGAGGGGCGACAGCGTCTCCGACTGCGGGCCAAGGTGGCCGGGCCGGCAGCCGCACGACTGGCGGATGATCAGGCGCGTGGGCACCACCACCGGCGTGTTGCCGGCGCGCTCGCCGCGGATGTGCTCGAGCAGCGTCAAAAGCACCTGATAGCCCAACGCGAACGTGGGATGCCGGATCGTGGTCAGCGAGGGCGACAGCGAACGGGCATCAAGGATGTCGTCGAAGCCGATGACCGCGACGTCGTCGGGGATGCGCCGCCCGGCCGCGTGCAAGACGTCGATGGCGCCCAGACACGACAGGTCGTTACTGGCGATCACGGCGCTGAACGGCGCACCACCAGCCAGGATCTGGCGCATGGCCGCGGCGCCGTTCTCTTTGCGGTGTTCGCCGAACGCGATCAGGCGTTCATCCAGCGGCAGACCGGCGTCCAGCAGCGCCTCGCGGTAGGCGGCCAGCCGCTCGCGGCTATCCCCGCGGCCGTTGGCGTTTCCGGCGATGTACGCGATCCGGCGATGGCCGTGCTCGAGCAGGTGGGCGAACGCCGAATGGATGCCGTGAGCGTTGTCGACCTTGACCAGCGGGCCGGCGCCCTCCGGCGTGGTGAAGATGACCGGGAAGCCGGTGGCCTGCAGGTCGCGGACGTAGCGTTGTTGCGCCTCGGTCAGCTCATCGGGGACGACGATCAAGCCGTCGGTGTTCCAGGGCCCCACCGGAAGGAATTCGACCTCCGGGCCGGGCACCGGCCAGAAGCTGCGCCGCTGCGGGCTGTTGCCGGTGACACTGAAGCCGCAGCCCAACAGAAGATGACATCCGGCCGCATGCGCCGCCGCGCTGATGCCGTGGATCAGCGAATGCGCGTAGCGGTCGATGGTCGTGCCCTGGTAGATGGGCCAGGCGGAGATGAACCCGATTGTGAGCGGGCCGGACATGCGGGGATTCTAGCATCCAGGCCGGCCAGGCCGTCAGGCAAACGCTCCGCTCGCCCGCGCACACGCGCCGGGCCCGGGGCCGCCAAAACACGGCCGGAGCGCTAGAATCTCGGCTCAACCGTCACGAGTCGTGCTTGCGATCCGCCAGACAGGAGCCGTCATGCCATCCCAACTCAACCCGTATCTCAGCTTCAAGAACAACGCCCGCCAGGCCATGGCGTTCTATCACACGGTCTTCGGCGGGAAGTTGGTCATGCAGACGTATGGCGAAGGGCACGCCTCGCAGGACCCGGTCGAGATGAACTACATCATGCACGCCCAGCTCACGGCCGATAACGGCATCGTGTTCATGGCGTCCGACACCCCCGCCGAGATGCCGTACGAGCCCGGGGCGAGCATCCGGATGTCGCTAAGCGGCGACAACGAGCCCGAGCTCAAAGGCTACTTCGAGAAGCTTTCGGAGGGCGCGACGATCACCATGCCGCTCGATCGGGCGCCCTGGGGCGACATGTTCGGCATGCTGACCGATCGCTTTGGGGTCGCCTGGTTCGTGAACATCACCGGGCCGAAGGCCTGACATCGCGCCGAAGCGACCGGGCTGCTGTTCGGAACCCACCCGTGTGCCGCGTTGTGCGGGGCGATGCCCGCACAACGCGGCACCCTTCGATTTTGCCGACACCTCACCGGGGTCTTGTGCGCCACCCTCGAATGTGTTAACGTTAACATATGCAGCGTCTGGGCAAGAACGTCAGGATGGCCGATATCGCCGAAGCAGCAGGTGTGTCGCTGGCCACAGTCGGGCGCGTCCTGCACAAGCGCGGCTATGTCAGCGCCGCGAACCGGGCCCGGATCGAACGACTGATCCAAACGGCGGGCTACGTGCCCGACAAGCTGGCCCAAGGCTTGAAGAACCGCGAGAGCAAGCTGATCGGGCATCTCGTCGTGTTCAACCCCAACATGCTGTTCGCCAAGATCAGTCTGGCGGTCAATACGGCGGCCCTGGCGCAGGGTTTCCAGGTGCTGACCATGACCGGCCACCCCAACCTGGACGAAGAGGAAGCCCAGGTGCGCGAGTTGATCGGGCACCGTGTAGACGGCGTGATCATCACGTCGAACACACGCGTCTCGAAGGCTTTGATCCGCAAGCTGGTCGGTCTGAAGATCCCGGTCGTGATGATCGAGCGGACTTTCACCCTGCCCCAGGTGGACCGCATTCGGGTGGACGACCGGCAGGGCGCGGCGGAGGCCGTCCGGCACATCATCGCCCGGGGCCATCGGCGGATCGGCTTTATCGGCCTGCCGCTGGTCCATGACGTCGAGAAGTTGCGCTACCGGGGCTATTGCGATGCCCTGGGGGACGCTGGCCTCGCACTCGACCAGGCCTGCACCTGCTTCGTGCCCGAGTACTCGGTCGCGGCCGGTTACCAGGCCACGGAAGCCCTGTCGAAGCTTGCGGACCCGCCCACCGCCGTGTTCGCGACATCGGATCTATTTGCCTGTGGCGTGCTGCAAGCCCTGCACCAACAGGGCAGACGCGTCCCAGAGGATCTCGCGCTGGTCGGCTATGACGACACGCTCTCGGCCTTGTTGGCCCCCCCGATCACATCGGTCGGGCTGTCGCTCGAGGCGATCGGTCAGCACGCCATCGCGCTGATTCTGCGGCGCCTGGGGGATCGCAAGGCCCCGGCCAGGACCGTCAGGGTCAACACCGTGCTCATCGACCGCCAATCGGTGAGCACCCTGGCCTGAGGTGCGGGCTTTTCATGGCGGGATGGATTGGCGAAGACACGAGGAGGAACGACGATGGCAGGCAACAACCTCGTCACCCAGATCTGCGTCGTGGTGCGCGATGTCCGGCGGGCCAACGCCCATTGGTCCAGGGTCCTGGGGGTGCCGGAAGAGAAGATCGAGACCATCTTTCCACCCGGGGTCCTGCTCCACTACACGCACGGCGCGGCCGCCGAATACACCGACTGCCAGGTGGCGAAATACCAGCTGGCCGGCTTTGTCCTCGAATTGATCCAGCCGGGCGCCTCCCCCAGCCCGTGGCGGACGTTCCTGGAGGAACACGGCCAGGGCGTCTTTCACTTCTGCGTGCTCGTCGACGACCGAAAGGCGTTTCAGCACACGCTGGCCGAGATCGGCGTCGACCTCCCGTATCACGTCGGCTATCACCCCTCCGGCTCGTACAGCTACGTGGACACCCGCGAGGCGTTAGGTCTGGAGCTCAGCGTGAACAATCAGGCCGATAACCGCGCGCTGTTCCAGGGTCTAATGGCGGGCGCGGTCAACCCAATGGACGAACTGAAGTAAGGCAGCCCTGACCATGGACATCAACACCCTTCGACAGTGGATATCGGCGCGTGACTCCTACAGCATCCTCGAGACCCTGGACGTGCAGACCGGGGTTCGAACTGTCCTCAAGGAATTCGACGTCGTCATCGAGGCGCCCAACTGGACGAAGGATGGCCGCACCCTGGTCTACAACAGCCAGGGGAAGCTGTACACGTACGCGCTGGCCACCGGCGAGATCAAACCAATCGACACCGGTCTCGCCACCGACTGCAACAACGACCACGTTCTCTCGCCCGACAACTCACAGATCGCCGTCAGCCACTTCACGAACGAGGATGCCACCTCGCGGATCTACATCCTGCCGCTGGCGGGCGGCCAACCGACCCTGGTCACGCCGAAAGGTCCCAGCTACCTGCACGGCTGGTCGCCCGACGGCCGGCGGCTGGCCTACTGCGCCGAGCGCGGCGGCCAGTACGACATCTACACCATTGCGGTCGACGGCGGTCCGGAGACCCAGCTCACCGACCTGCCCGGTCTGGATGACGGGCCGGAGTATTCGCCCGACGGCCGGCACATCTGGTTCAACTCCACGCGGACGGGCCTGATGCAGGTCTGGCGCATGGCGGTGGACGGGTCCAACCCGACACACGTGGTCCAGGAGGACGCTAACTGCTGGTTCCCGCACGTTTCGCCGGATGGCGAATGGGTGGTGTACATCGCCTACGGCAAAGGCGATGTGGATCCGGGCGACCATCCGGCCAACAAGAACGTCGAGCTGCGCCTGATCCCGGCCGGTGGCGGCGCATCGAAGACCCTCGTGAAGCTCTTCGGCGGACAGGGGACGATCAACGTGAACTCCTGGTCGCCCGACAACCGCACGATTGCCTTTGTGTCTTATCGCCTCAAGGCCTGAGCCTTCGGCGACCCCAACCTCCCAAGGACATGACGACCATGAAGATTCAACCCGTCAAAGTAGCGATCGTCGGGTGCGGCGTGATCAGCGAAGCCTATCTCAAAGCCATGACCACCAAGTTCAAGATCCTGGAGGTGGTGGGCTGTTACGACCTGAGGCCGGAGCTGGCCCAGGCCAAGGCCGAGAAGTACGGGATCAAGGCCCTCACCATGGCGGAGATCGTCGCGGACGACTCGATCGAGATCGTGGTCAACCTCACCACACCGGCTGTGCACTATTCCGTGAGCAAACAGCTCCTCGAGGCCGGCAAGAACGTCTACACCGAGAAAGTGCTGTCGGTGGAGCTGGAGCACGCGCGCGAGCTGGTGGAGATCGCCGATCGGAAGGGCCTGGCCCTCGGCGCGGCCCCGGACACCTTCCTTGGGTCCGCCATTCAGACGGCCCGCTACGTCGTCGATTCCGGCCTGCTCGGCGACATCACTTCCTGCTACTGCGCCTTCACCCGTGACAGCGAGATCCTCAACCGGGCCTTCCCGTTCACGGCCAGGCCGGGCGGCGGCATCGGCTTCGACGTGGGCATCTACTCGATCACGGCCTTGCTGAGCATCCTCGGACCCGTCAAGGAAGTGTCGGGGGTTGTGCGAACCCGAAATCCCGAGAAGCCCGATTACTCGCTGGAGAAGTTCGGCGAGGTCTTCCAGGTCGAATGCGAGAACCTGATGGCCGGCCTCCTGCAATTCGAGCGCGGCACGGTCGGGACCATCTTGTTCGATTCGAATTCGATCTTCCTCATGCCCGAGAAGCCCAGCCTGGTGGTGGCCGGGACCCTGGGTGTGATGCACATGGCCGACCCCAACCAGTTTGGGGGCGACGTGCGCGTGATCTTGAAGGGCAACGGTGAGCCGTTCCTCATGCAGCAGAGCCATGCCTTCAGCGACGAATCGCGCGGGCTCGGCGTGGCTGACATGGCCTGGGCGCTGCGGACGGGCCGCAAGCACCGCGCCAGCAAGGAGATGGCCTACCACGCCCTGGAGGTGCTGCACGGGATCGTCAAGAGCAGCGCGACGCGATCCAACCAGGTCATGCAGTCCACGTTTGAGCGGGCGCTTGCGATCCCGCGCGGCCATACCGGGCTGGGCTATTTCCACTTCATCGACGAAATGGGGCTCGCCCAGTAGAGCGGGCGCCCGTCTCCGGCACAGGACGGCTGTATGATCCCGCTCGACAACCTCGAAAAATGTTCAACCCACCTGGACGAGCACGCTGCGCGGTATCTCAGCCCGCGTGAGTTTGAGGAGTACACGGCGATCTCCGGGTCAGAGCGATCGAGGCAGGTGCGTGCCCTGCTGGAGCGCCCGATCGCGCATTTCACGATCATCAATGAAGTGTATTTCCGCGCGCGCTGGGCCGAAGCGCTGAGGGCCGTTCACCCGCAACAGGGCCTGGTGCTCCTGGAGGTGGCGTCAGGCGACGCGGACATGATCCCGCAGATGATGGCCCGCGACTTCCCGCACAGCCGGTATCTCGCCGCCAACACCAATCAGAAACTGACGGCAAGCCTGCGGACCAAGACCAGAGCTATCCCGGTTGACGTCGCCGTGATCGAAGGCGATGCCGTCGCCGTCGGTCGGCACCTGGCTCCGGAGAGCGTGGACGTCGTGGCCTTTCAGCATGGCGTCAACGACGTACTTCAGGCGATCCTGTGCGACCAGGCAGGCGTCGACACGACCCACGCCGACTGGATGGCGACGCTGCCGAGGATGATCGAGCTCGTACGGCGCGAGATCGACCGGAACACCTTCGAGCAGAACCTCAAGCCGGCGTTCCTGGCGCTTCTCGAGCAACTGCTTAAGGTGTTGAAACCCGGCGGGCTGATCGTGATGAACCACTATATGTTTCAGCTGGATCTGGACTGGGGTTATCCGCCGGCTCTGTGGGAGAACCTGATCCCGATCGTTCGTACGTGGACGAAGGACATCCCCGTGTACCGCGAAGCCAGCGTGGAGGGTTTCGCTCCGCAGTGGTGGCTGTTCTTGAAGAAGTGAGCCACCAGGTTCCGGGGGTTGCTCTGCTCACATCGCCTGCGCGCTCAAGGTGACCGGCCCGCACGTTTACGTGCGGGCGGCCGATGGGTGCGGCGAGTGGCCGACCAGGGCAAAAGCCAGCACCGAGGCCGTGATCATCAGGCCTGGCGGCAGGACCCACCACACCCAGGCGCCGCTCAGAAAGGCATTGCGCGCCTGGGCATAGAACAGGATCGTGCCCCAGCTCTTCTGGGTCGGATCGCCGAGGCCCAGAAAGCTCAGGCCGGCCTCAACCAGAATGGCGCTGCTCGCCGCCAGGACGAACTGCGCCATTGCCAATGACGCGATCCCAGGGAAGATGTGCGTCGCGATGATCCGCAGGGGCCCAGCACCCAGCGCGCGGGCTGCCAGCACGAATTCCTGACCGGTCAGAGTCAACACCTGCGCCCGAATCACGCGCGCCGGGCGGGCCCAGGTGACCAGACCGATCACAACGATCAGGTTCCAAACGCTCTGGCCGAGATAGGCGGCCAGCAGGATCATCAACGGCGCGAAGGGGATCACCAGCACCATATCGACCAGGCGCATCAGGACCACCCCCAGCGCGCCCCGGAAAAATCCGGCCAGCAGACCGACCGTCGTCCCGAGTGCGACCGACAGCGCTGCGGCCAGCACACCAATCTGCAACGAGATGCGCGCGCCGAAGATCACCTCACTCAGGATGTCCTGACCGATGTCATTGGTCCCAAGCCAGTGAGCCGGCCCGGGCTTCTCAAACGGCGCTCCGGTGCGCTCGGCCGGGTCGTACGGCGCCACCCATTCGGCGGCGAGGGCCAACAAGGCCAATGCGGCCAACAGCACAAGACCGGCCACATTGGGCGTCGTGAGACGGCCCGGCCTCATGCGGCACCTTCAGCCTGCATCGCCGCCTGGCGGACGCGCGGATCGAGCCACGGGTAGAGCGCGTCGACCGCGATATTCGCAACGATGATGATGACCGTGATCATAAAGAATGCCCCCTGCAGAACCGGGTAGTCGCGGTTCAGAACCGCTTCGTAGATCAGGCGCCCGATACCCGGATAAGAGAAGACCGTTTCAATCACGGTTGCGCCGCCAAAGGCATGCGCCAGGTTGAGCGCGAAGACCGTCACGACCGGCAAGAGCGCGTTACGGAACACATGTCGGAACAGCACCTGCCGCTTCGAAAGCCCCTTGGCATGCGCGGCGACGACGAACGGCTCGCCCAGTACCGTGAGCAGCGCCGATCGGGCCACCAGGAAGGTCCCCGAAAAACTCACCATGACGAGCGTGAGCAGCGGCAGCGCCAGATGGTGGGCCACGTCCAGCGCCAGCGCGAGGCCGACCTCACGCTCCCACGGCGACACCGCGCCGAACGTCGGGAAGAGCGGCACCTGCACGGCCAGGACCGCGATCAACAGCATCCCGACCCAGAAGGCCGGCAGCGACTCGAAGAATACAGCCAGACCCAGGAGGGTCATGTCGCCCGCCCGCCCGGCCTGTTGCGCGGCCAGGGCACCCAACCCGAGGCCCACCAGCGTCGCCAGGATCTGGCCCGTGCCGGCCAGGAGCAGAGTCCACGGAAGACGGCTCAATAGGATCTCGATCACCGGTTTGTTGCGTTGGTACGAGTACCCGAAATCGCCGACAAGCAGGCGCTCCAGATACCGCCCATACTGTTCCGGCCAGGGACGATCGAGCCCGACGGTCGCCATCAAGGCCTCACGCTGGATCGTCGTCAGCGAAGCCACGTCTTCGCCCGCCAGCAGTGCCAGGGGGTTGCCGGGCATAAGCCGTGGCAAAGCGAAATTGAGTGTGACGGCCGCCCACAGCACAAACAAGTGCTGACCCAGGCGTGCCAGGATCAAACGGAACATCGTCGTTCTTCCTCGATCATGTGGTCGTGCGCAGTAGCGTGCCCAGTAGCGTGCGCAGTATGGACCGCACGGCCGGCGTGTCGCTTCGGCCGTGCGGCATACCGCCCTGCCCCTTGACTCATCCGATGGCCTGGCGTGGGCGCGGGTCAAAACGCTCACACCCACGCCAGGTGCCCCACCGGGCTTACGGCGTGACGCCGGGCAGGAATGACAGCTTGTTGAAGACGCCCTGCCCCATCTGGAAGACCCAGCCATCATAGACGGCCGGGTCGAAAGCGTAGTTCAAATCCGCGTACCAGAGCATCACGAACGGCAGGTCGCGCGCGATCGTCGCCTCGAGCTTGCGGACCAGCTCGATTTGAGCCTCAGGGTCAGTGGTCACCCGCAACTGGGCGGTGAGCGCATCGGCCTCGGCACTACGATAGCCGCCGATGTTGACCGTGCCGTAGCGCACATCGGAGTCCACCAGGGTCGCCATCCGGAGCGGGTCGATTTGGACCGGGGCCGACCAGCCAAACATGGTCCAATCGAAGTCGCGCCCCTTCGCGACGTCGAAGTCGGGCCAGACCTTGGCGGTCAGGCTGGTGCCCTCTTCGGCGCTCACCGTCACCGCGATGCCGATCTCCTGCATGGCTGCGGCAATCAGCTCGGCCGCCCGGATCCGCCCCGGGTTGTTGGCCTGGACGAGCAACACGGGCGCCATGGGCTGGCCCGCAGCCTCGCGCACGCCGTCGCCGTCCGTGTCGGTGTATCCGAGCTCGTCGAGCAGCGTCTTGGCGCGCTCGACATCGTAGGTTGCAGCGATGGCCGGATCGTGGAAAGGTTGTGCCGGATGCAACCATCCCGGATTGCCCGGCGTGCCCAGCCCCAACAAGACCGTATCGACCAGCATCCGCGTGTCGATGGCCAGGGCCACGGCCTGGCGCACCTCGGCCTGGTCCCACGGCGCGCGTTCGTTGTTGAATTGCAGCAGCGTGGTGGCGTAACCCGGGCCGCTCAACACCCGCCTGGTTGGATCGGCCTTGAACTCGGCAACCAACTCCGGGGCCAGTTCGCGCGTCGTGGCATGGATCTCGCCGGACTTGAGCGCCGCGAACACCGTCGTCGGATCCTTGATGATCGGCATCAACAATTCGGCCACCCCGGGCTTTCCGGCGAAGTAGTCGGGGTTGGCCGTGAAGCGATAGAACTGCTCGGGCTCATACTCGGCCAGAAGGAACGGCCCGGAGCCGAGAGCGTTCTCAAACGTCTTTGGGTCGGTTACACCCTCCCAGACGTGGCGCGGGATGATCGGCACATCGGCCAGCAGCCGGGTCGGGAAGCTCGGGTCCGGGGCCGGGAGCGTGATAATCACGGTCGTGTCATCCGGCGCCTCGATCGAGACGATATCGCGCACTGGCAGCGTCCAGCGGCCATGGTTGTTGGCCTGATAGAACTCGTACGCAAACTTCACATCGGCGCTGGTGAGCGGCTGGCCGTCATGCCAGCGCACATCGTCGCGCAGCGTCAAGGTGTGTACGAGCCCATCGGCGCTGACCTGATCGCCCGTCGCGACCCAGGGTTTGGGTTGACTGTTGGTATCGAGGATGAAGAGCGTGTCATAGACCAGGCTGAGCATGTTCCAGCCCGGGTAGCCGCTTACGTACGTGTACGGCTGCAGGGTCGTCTCGTCGGTGATGGTGGCGACACGCAGGCTGATAGGCTCGGCCGTGGCTGTGGGCGGCACGCTGGTCGCGGTCGCAAGTGGGGGTGGAGCCTCAGTCGCGACGGCGGCGGTCGCCGGCGCTTGAGTGGCGGCCGGCTCCGCGGGTTCTGTCGGCTGGCCAGGCGCCGAACAAGCGGCTAACAAGGCAGACGTCAGTAGCAGGTTGAGGACCTGCTTACGGGATATGCACAATGGTTGCGTCGACATGCAAATGATCTCCGCTGGTTCGTCCAACGTGGGGGTGTGCGCAAGAGCCAGGGACCGTCTGCGGCGGGCGCAGGCGGATCTGGATGCGCCGGGCCGGCCCGTGCTTTCGAACGGGCCGGTCGGTCGATGATGAATAAAAGGGAACGGTTACGCGATGCGTGGAGGGCGATCGATCTGTATCGGTAGGAAGAGCCGACCCAGGACGGGTTCGACGTTCACGCGCACGAAGAGGGCCGCGCTCAAGGACGCCCGCTGAGGTCCGATCGGCGCCGCCTCAAACAGGCCGTACATGGCGCGCAGCAGATCGAATGAACAATGGCCAACATCCTGTGGCTGATCGGATGTGGTCGCGTGGTCGCTATGGTCATGGCCGATCAATGCGAACCCGGAGCGCGCACTCCAGTCGGCAAGATCGATGCGGTAAGGACAGGGGGCGAATGCAGCCAGGATCACATGCACAACAAAGTGGCCGGCGATCCAGATGCGCAGCTCCCGCTCCAAGATACGGCTCAGACCGCCCATAGTGGACCGATTTTAGCCCACTTCAAGGGCGATCACCATCGCCCCCGCGCCCATCGTGCGCCGCCCAAATTCCGCCGGCTGAGCGAGCAAGAAACGTCAAGACACGGCCCCCGCGGATATCTATACTGGCGCCATGAGCCTTCGACACATCCACTGGGTACGCGCCATCGGCGGGGCGATCGTCGCCGAAGTGTTGTTGATCGCTTCCGCCTTTGTGTGGGTGGCGATCTATAGCTATCTGATCAACCCGAACCAACCTCTGGCCGTGTATGAACAGCACGCGCTCGACTCCGGCCCGTGGGTCTCGATCCTGGTCGGGATCCCGCTCTTCTACGCCGTCGCGCGCTGGATCGCCCGCAACCGGCCGACCGCACTCAGCCTGTGTGTGATCGTGCTTGTCTTCGACGCATCGGTCCTGTTGCTGACCGCGGGCACCGCCTTCCTGCCATTGTGGATCGTGGCGCTGAGCTACAGCTCGAAGCTGATCGCCGTCTGGTTCGGCGGCGCCCCGGTGCCCTTGGAGCAAGACCCTCAACCACGATGACCACGGGCTGGGAGACGATCCTGCCGCTGCTGGTCTACATCCAGACCAACCTGGATGGTGATCTGAGCCTGGCCGCGCTCAGCCGCCGGGCCCGCCTATCGCCTGCGCATCTGCATCGCGCGTTCAAATCGCTGGTGGGTGAGACGCTCAAACGCTACACCGAACGGCTGCGCCTCGAACAGGGCGCGTTCCGGCTCGTGATCCAGGACGGGACGCTGCTCGACATCGCCCTCGACTGCGGCTACCGCAACCACGAGACGTTCACGCGCGCGTTCGGGCGCCGCTTCGGCCTGCCGCCCCAGGAGTATCGCGTTCGGGCCCAACGCTTCGCGCCACCGCCGCCGGACCCGGCCCGTGTGCCACCGACCGACTTTGAGTTGTCGACCACCCGGGTTGTGCGCTTTCGCGAGCTCCATCTGGCTTTCATCCGCCACACCGGGCCGTACGAGTCGGTGCCGCAGGAGCTCTTCGACGAACTGGCCCAGTGGGCGCTCCGCCGGAGTGTGCCGGGACCCTGGACATGGCTGGGAATCGGCCACGACGCGCCCGCGACGACGACGGCCGACCGGCTGCGCTTCGACGCCGCGCTGGTCGTCCCGGGACCGGTCGCGCCTGAAGGTCGGATTGGTCATCAGGTGCTCGCCGGTGGCGATTTCGCCGTCACCCGGCACAGCGGCCCACTGACGACCTTGCCACAGGCGTATGCGGTCGTCCTCCCCCGAGTGCTGGCGTTGCCCCGCCATCGGCTGGTCGGGCTTCCGGCCGTCGAGATCTACCACGCCACCCACCTCAACCTGACCCAGCCGCTCCATCACACCGACCTCTGTCTGCCCGTCGTCCGGCGGTGACGTTGATCCCATGCTCGACACCATGGCCGATGACCGCATGAAGAGGCGGTGGGCGGCACGATGCTCAGGCTCGCATGGCCGAAACCCTCGGCTACGGCCGGAGGACCTGGCCGCCACGACCGCGCCCCGGCGATGGGTGGCCGCCAACAGCGGTTAGGGCGGGTTCGAGAATGTGGCCTGGAGACGCATCCCGTCCGGGTCAACAATATCGTCACCCGGGACCCAGGCCGCCAAACACGCGCGATCCTGAACGCACGGATCGGTGAGCGCCGCGAGAAAAGCCAGGAGGTCGGCGACCTGAGCGTCGCTCAGGTCGAGCACCGCGACGGTGGGCCGGCCAAGATCGCGGAGCCGCCGCCATTGGGCCAGGGCGTTCTGTGTATTCTCGCGGGCATTGGTGAGACGGATCGATGGGTCGAGCTGGTCGAATGCGTAATCGGCTACGGCGGCCTCCGGGTTCAGGTGGTGCCGAACGATCCCCTCGAGTGTGGCATAGGCGCCGTCGTGCCCGTACGGGCCGGTGACCGCGACGTTGAGTAGCGTGGGCGTACGGAAAGCGTAGCGATCGTCGTCGCGGTGCGTTTCAAGGGCCCGCCCCCAATCATCATCGCCCGACAAACCGCTATCCTTGCCGACACCGATCTGCGGAATCGCAAGGACGTGGAACTGTTCGTCCGTGAAGAAATCGCCGCTGTGACAGCTGGCACACCCCGCCCCACCGTCGGCCGGCGGCTGAAAGAACAGCAGCGCGCCGCGCTTGGCCGACTCGCTGAGGGCCGTGACATCGCCCTCGACGTAGGCCTTCCAGGGCGTCTCCACCAACACCTGCGAGCGTTCGTACTCCCCGATCGCGTAGGCAATGTTCTCAAACGTGATGAGCGTTGCAGCGTCGCTGTCGCTCGCGAAAGCGCGCTGGAACTCGCTCAGCCAGGTGTTGAGCGCCCGTGCGCTGCGTGTAGGGTCGGCACCGCTGACGATCTGGGCCAACAAATCGCGGGTCAAGGCGTTCCGCACCTCGGACCCGTTGCCCTGGCCATTGCCGAAATCGAACCCGCGCATTTCCTCTTCAGACGTCACCGGAAAGCGCGCCTGGGCAACCACCAGGTTCGGCCCGGCCAGCACATCCGGATAGCCCCAGGGGCGATCCGGGGTTCGGATGCCGTAGCCGTCGGCGCCATTGGCCCCGGCGGTCTTTCCGAGGCTTTCGATCCGGCCGTCGTGAAACATGACCTGGTCCCAAAGGCCGGCATTGAACGTCGTCGGGGCATTGCGCGGCACCAACGGCCCCTCGGGATGGGTCCGACCCGGGCCGAGCAGTTCGGGCTGGTCGGCGTCGATCCCAATCGACATCGGTAGGCCGTCTCCGCCACCCAGATACGGATGATGGCAACTCACACAGGCGGCATCACCATTGCCGCTGAGGGCTTTGGTGAAGAACAACTGCATCCCCAAACGCGGTAAGGGGTCGTCGCTGGTCGGCAGCGTCCGTCCGCGCACCGGATCGCCGGTCAGGCCGGCGGACTGGATGATCGCCCGAAGCCGACCATCCAAGGAAGGGAGATCGTCCTGCGTGGCGCACCCGACGAGCAGGGGCAGGGTGGAGAACAAGAGGAAGAGCCTCGAGGCAACACGGATCATCGTATGGCCTTCTGTGAGCGAACCGGATAGACCTTGCGGTCTCATCCGGCTCGCGGTTCGACGTATCCGGAAACGATCAATAGCTCAGGACTGTGACGCCTTCGGCAAACATGGCCGTCCAGGTGTACTCAGGCGTCCCGATGATCACGCCGGGGAGCACATCCGTTTTGACCATGCCACCGACGTTGACCATGCAGGTCGGGCAGACCAGCACAACGCCGCCCTCGTCCATGAACATCTGCAGCATCTGATGCATGGTCTTGCCGCTGCTATGCGTGTTCTGCGGAATATTGACATCCACCAACCGCACGCCGTCCACATTCAGGAAGATCGTCACGGGCTTGTCGGTGCCTGTGACGATCTTGGTGGCGAATCCGATCGCCATCGCGGCGGTGTTGAGATCGTCGGTCGTCAGGCTGACGAACAATCCGTTCGCCAGGTCCTTGGCGGGCCTGGGCGTGGGCGGAACCGGTGTCTTGGTCGCGGCGGCAGCGGCCGTGGGCGTGGCTGTGCCGGCCAGCAGCGAACCCGCCAGCGCGGGCTGGACCGAAAAGACCTGGACCGCCAGGGTCACAGCGCCGTATACCGCCAGCACGGCCGTCGCCACGCGCGTGAGCTTGTTGAAGGTGGGTTTCATGCGTTCTTCTCCTTGATGAATGAATGACGTCAACGGACTACCGCCCGCTGATCAGCCAAAACGTGTCAGGGCGTCTGGTGTTCGAAACTCCCTGGCAGGATCTGCATCGGAACCGCTTCGGCGGGAGCGCTATCGGCCACCGGGACCGGCAGGGTGACCTCGCCCGATCGTTCGAACTTGAGCGTCAGTGGGTATGTTGTGCCGGACTTCAACGCTTCGGCCAGATTGATCAGCATGATGTGCAGCCCACCAGGTTCGAGGATGACCGTGCCGCCGGCCGGTATCTCGATCCGCCCGCCGTCGACCATGCGCATGCGCATCACCCCATTGGAGTCCTGGACATGGATATGGAACTCCACAGCCCCCGCGATGGGAGTTTTGGCCGCCAGCAGGGTTTCGGCCTGCGTGCCTGTGTTTGTGATGGACATGTAGACGATGCCAGTGCCGGCCTCGATCTCGGCCGTCGAACGCGACCAGGCCGACTCGATCCTGAGCGTCATGGCCCCCACCGGCGCCCCCGTCGGTGGGGGCACCTCCGAATGAGGCCGCGCACAACCCGACAACCCCAACAGGCTCACAAGTACGAGGTAGTGGATCATTTTCCGGCTATTCATTTGTTGTAGGTGTCCTGGAGGAGCGAATAGAGGAATGAGCAGCGAGAGCCAATCGGGCGCCATCAAAACCACACGTCAACTGGTATACGTCACAGGATATAACGGATCATAACAGTCCGATGTTGACCTGTCAAGCAATAGCATCATATTGCAAGCTGTGACATTGTCACATTCGAGTGCGTTACGATGTCGTGCAATTTGATACAACGATCAGAACGGGTGTTGAGGGCGCGGAACCCGACCACGCGTCCGGCTGCCAGGCCGTTCTCAATAACGGGATGTGGTACACCGTGGAGCAGGCAGCGCGAAGAAGCGCAGAGCACGAAGAACTCCAAGGGTCCATCGTACTCTGCGCTTCTTCGCGCCACGCCATTCGCGACGCGAGCGGTCAGGCTTTGCCCTCGCTCAGGCCGAAGCGATCACCATACGCGAACAGGTAGCCCCAGCCGTCCAGCTCAGGCAAGGCGATCCCCAGCGTGTTGAGATAGGTGGTGATGTTGATCCGATGCTCGATGCCGTGGATGATGACCTGCATGAAGAGCTGGCGGGCGTGGTAATCCATCGTCAGGCCGTCCTCCTCTTCGTGCACGTTTTGGGTCGGCGGGACGCGCTCCACCACGTCCAGAAAAGCCTGGCCGACCTGCGCGGCGAAGGCTTGCAGCTGTTCGAGGCTGGGGCCGTCCTCCCAGCGAAACGGCGGCTCCGGCCGAGCGCCGGTGATCCGGCCGATGTAGTCGGCTTCGGCATGGAGCAGGTGACCGAAGGTCCGGTGCACCGAGCCATAGGCGCCCGGGATCGGGGCCGAGACCTGGCTCTGGTCGAGGCCCAGGCATACGCTGAGCAGTTGCTGGTTGGCCCACTGGTTGTAGCGCAGGAGTTCGATCAGGGTCGATTCGGGCTGATGAGTCATGTGGTTTCAGGGTCTCCCGTCATAAGCGTGCACGCCAGGCCGGCGCTGTGTTAGGCGTTATACCTCGCAATGCGGACGATAGCCACCCTGATTCCCGGGCGCCGCGCCGTGCGTCAGGCAATCGGACGCGCTCGGGGGTCAAGCCCTACCTCCCGGTGGCGCGCCTGTGCCGGCCCGACCTGTCAGCGGGGTCTTCGCCGGAAAGGCGCCACGTCTGTTGATTCAGACGCGACGCAAGTACAATCATCTTGTCCGCGCTACCCCCATGTCGACGATCAACCCCTCCCGTGGAACCAGCCCCGGTGACCGCCCGCAGGGCGGCGACGACCGCCTCGCCCTGCTCTATCGTCTCACGCGCACGTTCAGCTCATCACTGGATCTTGACGAGGTGCTCGACCGCGTGATGGACGAAGTCATCGCGGCGGTGCGGGCCGAGCGCGGCTTCTTGATGCTGAAGGACGGCGACGGCCCGTTGCTGTTCCAGGTGGCGCGCGGCCTCGACCAGCATGCCATCGAGCAGCCGCGCTTCCAGGTCTCGCGCGGGATCAGCGAGCGGGTCGCCGAGACCGGCGAGGCGGTGCTCACCAGCGACGCGCGCATCGACCAGCGCCTGAACCTGCGCGAGAGCGTGGTCAACCTCGGCCTGCGCGCCGTGCTGTCGGTGCCGCTCAAGGTCAAGGGCGTGGTCATCGGCGTGATCTACGTCGACAACCGCATCCAGGCCGGGGTGTTTGGGCCGGCCGACCTGGAATTACTCACCGCGATCGCCGCCAGCGCCGCGATCGCCATCGACAACGCCCGTCTGTATCGCGAAGCGCTCGAGAAAGGTCGGCTCGAACGCGAGTTGCAACTCGCGCGCGAGGTTCAGGCCAGCCTGATGCCGCGCACGATGCCGGTCTTCCCGGGGTGGTCGTTCGCGGCGCTCTGGCTCCCAGCGCGGGAGGTAGCCGGCGATTACTTCGCCCTGGTCAGCGAGGCGACCCTCCACGGCAAGTCCGCGCCGAACGGCGTCGACCACCTGGGCCTGATCGTGGCCGATATCACCGACAAGGGCATGCCGGCCGCGCTCTTCATGGCACTGGCCCGCAGCACCATCCACGCGGCGCTGGCCGCGACCGACGACCCGGCGGCGGCGATCACGCAGGCCAACCGCCTGATCACGGCCGATTCGCCCAACAGCATGTTCGTCACCCTCGGCTATGTCCGTGTGACCGCCGCCGGCGATGCGATCGAGTGCGTCAACGCCGGTCATCCGCCCATCCTGCACTATCGCGCCGCCCACGATGACTTCCAGACGCTCGGCCGCACCGGCATGCCGCTCGGGATCGACGCCGAAGCGACCTTTGGCCGAAGCACGACCTGTGTGGAGCCCGGTGATCTTATCCTGCTCTACAGCGACGGCGTGCCCGATGCCCGTTCGCCTGAGGGCGAGGAGTACGGGATGACGCGCCTGCTGCAAGCGCTGCGAACCCATGCATCGCTCGATCCTCAGGCCCTGATCGACATCCTGCATCGGGCGCTGGACGACTTCGACGGCGGTCTGCCGCAACACGACGACATCACCCTGCTGCTGGCCAAGCGGATTGGTTGAAACGGCGATAGGATGGTGTCGGCGGACTGACGCCTCATCCGTGGGCAGAAACTATGACCACCACCGGTAGCCTCATCGCTGAACGGTACCGCCTCGGGCCCGAACTCGGTCAGGGCGGCATGGGCACGATCTTCCGGGCCCAGGACGAGTTGCTCGACCGCCCGGTGGCGGTCAAGGTGCTCAACCGGGCCGGGCTCGGCACCGCCGGCCGCTCGCGCCTGCTGGCCGAGGCCCGCTCCGCCGCCCGCCTCAACCATCCTAACATCGTCAACGTCTACGACGCCGGCGAGGCCGATGGCGTGTCCTTCATCGTGATGGAGTTGGTCGAGGGCGAGACCCTGGCGACAACGGGCCGCCTGCCCCTGTCCGAGATCGTGGCCATCGTCCGCCAGATCTGCGCCGCCCTCGCGCACGCCCACCAACACGGCGTGATCCACCGCGACCTCAAACCCGAGAACGTACTGGTGACAGCCGACGGCATGGCCAAGCTGACCGACTTCGGGTTGGCGCGCTCGGCTGCCACCCGGCTGACCGCCGACGGCGCCATCGTCGGGACCGTGTTCTACCTGGCGCCCGAGATCCTGCTCGGCCACGAGATCGATGCCCGGGCCGACCTGTATGCGCTGGGCGTGATGCTGTACGAGTTGACCACCGGCCGGCTGCCGTTCACAGGCGATGAGCCGGTGACGGTGATCTCCCAACACCTCTATGCAGCGCCGGTTCAACCGCGCGCCCATCGTCCCGAGATCCCCCCGACCCTGGAGGCCGTCACGCTGAGCCTGCTCGCCAAGGATCCAGACGATCGGCCCGGCTCGGCGGCCGAGGTGGCGTTGCGGCTCGAGCACTGGGACGACGACGCCGTGGCCGACGACGCGGCGCTGTCGCTGCTCGACCGGATGGTGCGCGGGCGCATGGTCGGACGCGAGCGCGAGCTGGCCGAAGTCAGCGCGCTCTGGCGCCGGGCCCTGGCCGGCGCCGGCCAGGCGCTGTTGATCAGTGGCGAGCCCGGCATCGGCAAGACCCGGCTGGTGCGCGAGCTCTCGGCGCTGGCCGAGGTCTCGGGGGCCGTCGTCCTGCGCGGCGAGTGCTATGCCGAGGGCGGCAGCCCGAACGCCCCGATCGCCCAAATCGTCCAGACCGCGTACGCCGCCGGTCTTCTGGCCGCCACGGGCGGCACCGCCCTGCCCGAGCCGCTGCGCGCGGATGTGCTCAGCCTGGCGCCGGAGCTGGCCGAGGGCGGCGCGGCGCCGGCGCCCGTGCCCGACGCGCGCGCCCAACAACAGCGCCAGTTCGAGGCCATCGCCGGTTTCCTGCAACGGCTTACGGCAACCCGGCCGGCGCTGGTCGTCTTGGAGGACGCGCACTGGGCCGACAGCAGCACGCTCTCGGCCCTGCGCCACATCGCCCGCCGGGCCCAGCATTCACGCCTGTTGATCGTCGTGACGTATCGCGAGACCGAGCTCGATCAGGCCTGCTGCCTGCCCGACTTCCTCCACGATCTCCAACGCGAGCGGCTCGCCACCCGCGTGAAACTGAACCGCTTGAGCCGCGACCAGGTCCGCAGCCTGCTGGCCGTGATATTCGGGCTCCCTGAAGCCGAGATCAACGCCGAGCTGCTCGACGGCCTGTATCGCGAGACCGAGGGCAACCCGTTCTTCCTGGAAGAGGTCTGCAAGGCATTGGTCGAGGACGGCCAGATCTTTTTCGACGACGGCGCCTGGCAGCGGGCGAAGGCCCACGCGCTCCAGATCCCGCAGAGCGTGCGCATCACCATCCAGGTTCGGCTCGGCAAGCTGCCGGAGCCGGCCCAGGAGGTGCTGCGTCTGGCGGCCGTCCTCGGCCGCGACTTCGACTTCGACACGTTGCAGACCGCAGCCGGCGTGGCCGAGCCGGCGCTGATCGAGGCGCTCGAGAGCGCCACCCGGGCCCAAATCGTCAACGAACTGCGCAACGGCCATGGCCTGCAGTTCACGTTCGCGCACGCCTTGATCCCATCGACGCTGCGCGAGAGCATGAGCGGCCCGCGGCTGCGCCTGCTGCATCGGCGCGTTGTGGCCGCGATCGAGCAACGCCGACCGAACGATCTCGAGGCGCTGGCTTACCACACCAGCCAGGCCGGTGACGACGCGCGCGCCCTGGCGTATCTCCGCCGCGCCGGCGAACGGGCGCTCTCGGTCTACGCCAATCAAGAGGCCGAGCGGCACTTTCGTTCCGCGCTCGAACTGTGCGCCTTGGACGACACGCTCGACGCGTCGGTGCGCGCGCCGCTGTTGGCCGGCCTGGGCGAAGCGCTCTACCGGCACTCGCGCTATTTGGACGCACGCCAGACCTGGCGTGAGGCCGTCGAGGCCTACCTGCAAGGTGACGACTCCGATCGGGCGGCGGCCGCCGTCGCCCGCCAGGCGCGCGCGGCCTGGTACGGGAACGACACAACCGGCGCGCTCCAGATCTGCCTCGACGGTCTCACACGCATCCCGCCGGAGCCGGCCACGCCCGGGCTGGCGTCCCTGTTGCACGAGACCGGTCGGGCCTGTCTGTTCAATGCCAAAGACATGACTCAGCCGCCGGTCGAGGCCGGCGACTATTGCCGTCGAGGCCTGGCGTTGGCCGAGCGCTTCGGCCTGGTCGAGATCCAGGCCGAATGTCTGACGACCCTGGCGCTGACGCTCGGACAGGGGACGGCCGAGGCCCAGGTGTTGCTCAAGCAGGCCATCGACCTGACCGAGCCGATCGGCCTGTACTCGGCCGCCAGCCGTGCGTACTTCAATCTGGCCGGCGGCGAACTGGACATGGGGCACGATGTTCGCGCCGGCATCGAGCACATGCGCCACGCCGGAGAGCTCTACCGGCGCACCGGCCAGCACATCCAGGCGCTGGACGTGGCGGTGCTGGTGGCCGACTACACCCTGACGCTGGGTGATTTCGGTGATGTCGACCAGACGCTCCACGACATCCGCCGCGAGGCGCAGGCGCTGCCCCAGGCCGAGTATCTCGACCTGGCGGCGCAGACCCTGGAGGCCGACCTGCTGGGCTATCGGGGCGAGTGGGAGCGCGCACTCGAGCGGCTGCGCGAGATCCACGAGCGGATCCCGCTGCAGGCGAATCGGTCTCCGTATCTGAAGACACAACGCCTGCATCTGTCACGGGCCATCGCGAAGATGGAACTCGGGGAGCGTTCGGCCGCCATTCAGGAGTTTGAGGCGGTGTTGGCCGACGAGTCACCCGACAGCCACGATCGGGTCGCGCCCCTCTGTCTGCTGGCGTTATTGCGCAGTGGCGGCGGCGAGTTCGAAGCTGCCGAACGGCACCTGGCCGAGGCGCGTCAATCCGCCGGCGACAGGCCAAAGCTCTTGGCACCACTCTTCCTGCACTGGGCCACGGGCGAGCTCCACTTCCGGCGTGACCAACTCGACGACGCGCTCAGACACTACGAAGAAGCGCTGTCGACGACCCAGCAATTTCCGGTGCATTGGCTCGAGGCCCGGCTGCGTGAGGAGTACGCTACCGTTTTGTTGGCCCGAGCCAACTCGGGCGACCGCGAACGCGCCGCCGAGCAGCTCGCGCGGGCCCAAAGCCTGTTTGAGGTTCTGGGTGCGGCGCGTTACGTCGATCGGGTGCGGGCCCGACGCGCCGCACTCGCCGACGCGAATTAGAGTGGAGCCGGGCCGGTTGGGGCGTAGGCTCTGCGCTCGCGCTCGCAGTCGCCCATCCGCTTCATCCATTGATCCGTTACAACGTCCGTTGACGGCCCCGCTCGACGCGTCAGTCGCCATGCCCTGCGGGGACCTTCCTTGGTAGGGAGATGCGCGCCCGGCGGCGCGATTCTAACCTTCGACCTGACAGGTCCTACACGATTCTCGGTTAATTTCGGCCGTTCAAAATCTGTATTCAAAAAAATCGCGCCAGGATTCTAACCTTGCGGCCCGGCAAATCGTGGCGACCTACAGCAAGCCCACCGCTCGGGCGCGCGCCACCGCGTCGGTGCGATTGCGCGCCTGCAGCTTGCCGAAGACACGCAGGTTGTGGCCCTTAACGGTGCTCAGGGCCAGAAAGAGTCTCTGGCTGATCTCCTGGTTGGAGAGGCCCTGGGCCACAAGACGCAGCACGTCGAGCTCGCGCTCGCTCAAAGGCTCGATCAGATCGGTCCGTCCCGCCGGGCGGGGATCGGACCGCGACGCGGCGACAAGCGCAGTGGCGTAGTCGCCGTCCCCGGGCTGGAGCCGCTCGGCCGCGACCTGGGCCAGCAGGGTCGCCAGCGGTTCGCCTTCGTCGCTGAAGATCCGCCGATAGCCTTCGGGCTCGGCCAGCGCGAGCGCCGCGCGCAACGCGGCCAACGCCGGGGCATGATCGCCCTGCGCGTGCAGTGCCAGGGCCCGGGCGATGTGGATGTCGATCTGGCTGGCGATCCGGTCTTGTGCGGCGGCCGCCGGCAGGAGCCGCGCGAGGAGGCCAAGCGCCGCCGAGATCAGACCTGGCGCGGCCGTGACACGGTATTCGGCCGTCAACACGCGCGCGAGGGTTACATGTTCGAATTCGCGCAGATAGCTCGGCGCGTCGTCCGGTGTGACGCCACTGGCGCGGACCCAATCCCGAGCGCGACGGAGATCGCCCAGCCTGAGATACAGGCGCGCCCGCATCGCCTCGACCGGACGCGCATTGGGGAACGCGGTGCGGACATAGAGTCGCGCGGCATCGTCCAACCGCTCGAGCGCCCCGGCCAGATCCCCCTCCGACTCGCGCAGACGGGCCTCGGCCAGGCTGCGCCGGTAGCCCCAATCCACCAGCGTCGACCGTGGGCCGAGCGCGAACGCACGCTGCAGGAACACGGCCGCCCGCTCGTCCTCGCCACGCTCATGGTGGATCAAACCCAACCCCAAGGCGAGGTGCGCGCTGACGCCTTCGGCTTCGGCGCCGAGCGCGGAGGCCAAGTCTGACGCCCACCGGTAGGTCTCGAAGCCCTGGCCGAGATGACCCAACTCGATGTGGGCTTCGGCCAGGCCAAACGCGCCCCCGACGGCGAAGACGGCCACGCCCTCGTGGCGATTCCACTCGACCCACTCGGTCAGGGCCACCACCGCCGCCGGCAGGTCGCCGCGGGCCCAGCAGGTGCAGCCCAGCGTCGAGTTGGCCGGGGCGCGCAAGTAGGCGTCGTCCGCCGGCGCGAGGCTGAGGCACTGCTCGGCATAGTGCGCGGCCTCTGCCAGCGCACCGCCCGTCAGTGCGCTGTACGCACGGACCAGCGCGATCCGGGCGGGCAGCGTCGCGAACTGGCCGGTCTCGACGACCACGGGCTCCATGGTCGGGTCGCTCAGGCACCGCTCAGCCAGGCGCAGATGGGATTCGCTCAACTCGACCTCGCCCACGTCCACAAAGGACCAGGCGATCTGCGTGCACAGAACCGGGCGGACCGCAATGAAGCGCTCCGGCAGGCGCTGCACCCAGCTCAACCAGGCCGCTGACTGGAAGGATCGATCCATCGCCTCCCAGGCCTTCTCGGCCATCTGCGCGGCCCGGTCGGCATCGTTGGCGGCCAGGGCATGGCGGATCGCTTCGCCAATGTCGTCGTGGGCCTCGAACCATGCGCCGGCATGACGGTGGAGCCGGGCGATGTCGGCCGGCGGAAGCGTGCGCGTCAGGCGCTGCCGCAACAGATCCTGAAAGAGATGGTGATAGCGATACCAGCGGCGCTCGTTGTCTAGCGGGACGACGAAGGCGTTGACGCGCTGCAGGTGCGCGAGCGTCTCGGCCCCCGACGTGTCGCGCTCCGGGCGCAGGGCGTCGCACAGCGGCCCGCACAGACGATCGAGGATGGCGGTATCGAGCAGGAAGACCTGCACGTGCTCGGGCAGTCGGCGCAGCACCTCCTCGAGCAGGTAGTCGAGGACGAAGGCATGCGCGCCCGTAAACGCGCGCACAGCCTCGGACGCATCGGCCTGGCCCTGCAACGACAGCGCCGCCAACTGCAGTCCGGCGATCCAGCCCTCGGTCCGCGCCTCGAGGGCCGCGACGTCGGCCGCGGTCAGCGCCAGGCCCATCACGTCCTGGAGAAACGCGGCGGCTTCGGCCTCTGTGAAGCGCAGGTCGGCGGCATGCAATTCGGTCAACTGTCCGCGGGCGCGCAGGCGCGCGATCGGGAGCGGCGGATCCTCGCGGGTCACGATCACCAGGTGCACCTGCGCCGGCAGGCGCTCGACCAGGTACGTCACGGCCGAATGAACGGCGGCCGCGCGGATCGTGTGGAAATCGTCGAGCACCAGGATCAGATCGTCATCGAGAGACGCCAGCTCGTTGAGGAGCGGCGTGAGGAGCCGGTCGGCTGAGCCCGTTTGAGCGTTCTGCAGTGCGGTCAACACCTGGGCGCCGATGCCGGCCACGAGGGTCTGCAGGGCCGCGATCAGGTACGTCAGAAAACGGCCGGGCTCATCATCAGCCTCTTCGAGCGAGAGCCAGGCGGCGGGGCGCGCGCACTGGGCGACCCAGTCGCGGGCCAATGTGGTTTTGCCATACCCGGCGGGGGCCGAGATCAACGTGAGCCGGCGCCCGGAGCCGAGCGCTTCGTTGAGGCGTGCGATCAACCCGGGACGCGCCACCCCGCGCTCGCGCGCCAACGGGAGGCGCAGTTTGCTGGCGAGCAACGGCGCCGTCATGCGGCGATTATACGGGTTAGCCCGGAGGTCAGGGTCGTCGCCTTCGACCGGCGACTGCCGATGTTTGATCTCCAGTTTCATTCTGCGCCCCACTGCCGATCCGTGGCAAGAATCCGCGCCTGACAACTCGTGATCCTGTTGGCAAACCCGATCCTGCGTTGTCAGGAGCCCCGGAACAGGCCGGATCGGTACACGGATAGCACGGATCACACGGAAACATCTCGAATGGCTCCGTGCCATCCGTGAACATCCGTGTGATCCGTGTACAGGGCCAACCGTCCGAATCCGGTTTGCCAACAGGATCAACTCGTGCATAGCCACCCTGTTCGGCCCCTGGCAGAAATCTCCGCGGAGGCATGACCTGGGTCGGCGGGGATTCCGACGAGGCCGGCGCGATCAGCGGGCCAGCTGGGGCACCGCAGCGGCAACGGGCGCCGTGGCTCTCCAGGTCCAGGCCAGCCAGGCGATCGCGATCGTGCACGTGATTTCGAACGCGCTGAAGAACACGTAATGGCCGGCCGGCGCGCCGAGGGTCAGCGAGCCGATCTGGACCAGGGTCATGATCGTCCCGGCCAGGACGTTGGCCCAGCGGTTGGCGCCGGCCCCGAGCACGCGTGACAGCAGGACCATGCCCATCGGGATCTGCATCAGCACAGAAGCCCCCAGCAGGAAAGCCGGCGTGAACTCGATCGAGCCGACGACGCCGGTGAGGAGTTGCTTCAGGAATGCGGGGTCCATCATGCCGATGAGATCGCAGTACAGGTAGTTGAGCGAGGCAAAGATCCAGAGAGTCGAGAGCAAAGCACGTCGGTCGTTCATTTCGAATTCTTTCTCCGGCGCGAAACACGCCGGGCTATGGTGAGCCAGGGCCGGCCCGACATTCAAGATGGGAACAGCCTAGCGAAAACGGGGTCGTGTCTGTAGCATCTAAAGTATGTGCGCGGGTATTGTTCCTGGCCGAGGCTCGGTGTCCGGGGTATGCGCGTGAAACCTGTCGTTCGCAAGCGGCAAGTCTGGCCCACTCGGCCTCCAGTTGGACCAGATCGGCGATCCACGGCCGCCATGCGCGGAGGCGCGCAGCCCCGGCGATCGGTATAGCGCCAGCATCGGGCCAAAGGCGACACATCTGGCCAGCGGGCAGAAGGTTGGGCGGAGCACCCGTTTCTTGCCTTCGTTCCCCCGACCGGGCCGGGTCGTATGGCGTTGAGCCGGTCAGAGACGACGCGAATACCCGATGGCTCCTGGCGTATACGCCAGGGCAGCGGACATCGGTAAGGAAGAGCCTTGGCGAGTCAGCGTCGTTCGTGGGCGTGGGGTGCGGTGGCAGCCATCCTGGCGGCGCTGTCTCTGGCTGCCTGTTCTGTCGGAAGCTCGCCGCCGGATGTGTCAGCCACGCAAGTGGCGCCGACCGGCAGCAAAGATCCGTGGGGCCAGGTTGATGCAGCTCTGAGTGCCAGCCTGACCGGCAACCTGGCGTACACCGCTCCGTCCGAGATACACTAGACGAAGTCAGGTCGATCACGCTGCTGATGAGCCCCAGCGCGAGCACGGCAGAGTTCGAGCAGGCCCTCGCCGGCGTGGACGACATCGTCGTGTCGGCCCGGATTCGTGACGAAAAGGCCGATTACGCTCATTGGCGCATCACGCCGCGCCAGGCCATCACTGCGGCCGGGGTGCGGTCCGCCAGGTGCAGCTTGCTGAGGATGTTGCTAACGTGGCCCTTGACGGTGTTCTCGCCGACGACCAGCGTCGCCACGATCTCACTGTTCGAGAGCCCGTTGGCGATCAGCTTCAAGATCTCCAGCTCCCGGTCGGTCAGCTGATCGAACGGGGTAGTCGGATCCGTCCGGCTGCCCTGGACCTCCTGGATCGCGCGCGCCGCCACACGTGGGTTCAACGTGGCCTCGCCACGCGCCGCGCACTGAACGGCGTCGGCCAGATCTTCCATCTTCACGGTCTTGAGCAGGTACGAGGTCGCGCCGTCGTGACGCCCGCGCCGAAAGTGGACCTCGCCTTCGGCCCAATGCAGGAGGAGCGGAGCGATGAGCTTGGGCGCTTCCCCGGCGGCCCGGTGCGCCTCGGCCAGGTGCCTGGTTCGGAGAGCTGGCGGGCCATGCCATGAGGCGACGACACGAGCCCCGATCTCTCCGGGGCTCGTTCGTCGTTCTGTTTTCTGATCAGGGCTAACGCATCTCTATAGACACTGCGCCAATTGCCACGAGTTGACTCAAATGGGCACGAACGATTCCTTTTCGTGCAAATCTGGCTCAACCCGCAGGAAGAATAGTGAAAACCGAGGGGTGCGATAGCCCTGGTTTCCGATCGGGCTGAGCGCTGGTTGACATCGCCGCGCTATAATTCGCCTGACGTTGTCTGATTGCCCCTGCCCAGTGAAAGACAATCATGAATCCGCTGCAGTTGACCGGCTTTCACCACCTCACCGCAGTGTCGGCCCAGATCCGCGAGAACAAACGCTTCTACACGCAGGATCTGGGGATGCGCCTGGTCAAGCGCTCGGTCAATCAGGATGACACCAGCGCCTATCACCTGTTCTACTCGGACAAGGTCGCGACCCCGGGCAACGACCTGACCTTTTTCGACTGGCCGGTGTCCCGCGAACGGCGCGGCGGCCGCACCGTCACCCGCACCGGCCTGCGCGTGCGCGACGAGGCCGGCCTGGCATACTGGCAGACCCGGCTGTCGTCGCTCGCCATCGCCCATGCCGCTATCGTGACACGAGACGGGCGGGCTCAGCTCGACTTCGAGGACCCGGAGGGACAGCGCCTGGCCTTTGTGGTGGATGACGGCGCCGGTGATCCCCCCACGCCCTGGGAGCGCAGCCCAGTACCGCCTGAGTATCAGATCCGCGGGCTCGGGCCGATCACGATGACGATCCCGAACCTGACGGCGACCGATCTCGTGTTGCAGCGGGTTCTGGCGATGCGACCGGTGCGTGACTACGCCGATCCGACCAGCCCGTCCCACGGCGTCCACGTTTACGCCATGGGCGGGACCGGCCCGCAGGCCGAACTGCACGTCGCCGTGCGCCCGGATGTTGCGCCGGCCAGTCCGGGCGCCGGCGGTGTCCACCACGTTGCGTTCCGGACGCCCGATGAAGCCAGCTACCATGCCTGGACCGAACACCTGACCGCTTCCGGGATCCGGCACAGCGGTGAGGTCAACCGTTACTATTTCCGCAGCCTGTACTTTCGCGAGCCGAGCGGCGTATTGTTCGAGATCGCCACGGACGGGCCAGGCTTCGCGGTCGATGAGCCGCTCGAGACGTTGGGCGAATCGGTCGCGCTGCCACCCTTCCTGGAACCCCGCCGCGCTCAAATCGTGGCCGGCCTAAAGCCCCTCGACTGAGTCGGTGACGCCATGATTTTCACCGGGATCCACCATGTCACGGCAATCACAGCCGATGCGCAAGCCAACGTCGACTTCTATGAGGGCGTGCTCGGCTTGCGCCTCGTCAAGCGAACGGTCAACCACAACGACGCGCGAACGCTGCACCTGTTTTACGGCGACCGCGACGGCACGCCGGGCTCACTGCTGACGTTCTTTGTCTGGCCGGGCGCCGGGCGGGGTCGACAGGGCGGCGGGCGCGTGGCCGAGATCGGCCTGGCTGTGTCACGTGAGCAGATCGGCTTCTGGATGCAGCGCCTGCTCAGCAAGGGCATCCGGTTCAGCGGACCCGAACAGCGAGACGCCGGCAGTTGCCTGACCCTGGACGATCCGGACGGGCTGCCGCTCGTGCTTGTGGGGCTGGACGATGCGCCGGCCGGCCGACCCTGGCCCGACTCCCCGGTCCCGGCCGACTCGCAGAGCCGGGGCATCCACCATGTCACGTTCTGGGCCGAGGACGCCGCGGCAACAGGGCGCGTCCTCGAACGGCACCTGGGTCTGGCCCCGGGCGAGGTGCGCGACCAAACCCAAACCTATCCCGCTGCGGGTCTGTCTGAGGCCGCCGTCGCGGTGCGGGCGGTGTCAGGCTTCTGGCCGGGCGCCGACGGCGCCGGGGTCGTGCATCACGTCGCGTTTCGCGCTCCGGACGCCGCGGCTCTCCACAGCGTTCTGCATGGCGTCCGCGCCGACGGGCTTACCGTCTCTGAGGTGCGTGAGCATGGTTACTTTCAGAGCGTGTACTTCAGCGAACCGGGGGGCGCCCTGATCGAGGTGGCCACCGACCGGCCGGGCCTGACGCTCGACGAGCCGCCGGCCGAACTCGGGCAACGCCTGACCCTGCCGCCCGATTGGGAATCGCGTCGAGCCGAGATCGAGGCTGCTATGCCCGGGTTCACGTCTTCAGCCGCTGCGGTCGATCTCGGACCCGAGATCGGGCCCGATCTCGGCTGGATCCATCGCTATGAGCCCGGCATCGGTCCGCAGACGCTCTTGCTGCTACATGGCACCGGCGCCGATGAGACGCAGCTGTTGGGTATCGGACGCCAGATGGCGCCGTCGGCCCATCTACTCAGTGTGCGCGGCCGATCGCTGGAAGAAGGTGCGCCGCGCTTCTTTCGACGCTACACGGCCACCGCGTACGATCAGGACCATCTGCTCTCCGAGGCGCGGGCCCTGACCGAGTTCGTGGCCGGCGCGGCCATGGCCTACCGGCTCGCCCCGGCCGGCGTGATCGCGGTCGGCTACAGTAACGGTGCCAACATTGCGTTGACGGCCCTCAGCCACTGGCCGCACGCCTTTGGCGGCGCGATCTTGATCCGGCCGGTGATGGTCATGGAACACCCGCCGGCCTCCAACCTGGCCGGCTTGCCCGTGCTGGTGCTGAACGGGCGCCAGGATCCGTTTCTGCCCTACGGCCGGGCCGTGCTTCCTTATCTGCAGAGTCGGGGCGCGCGGGTTGACACCGAGCTCTTCGAGGCGGGTCACGAGTTGACTATGGAAGACGTCCGGCGGGCGGCCGACTGGCTCCGAGAGCGAACCGAGCCCCCTGCGCCGCCAATGCCATGAAGGGCCCGGCATTCGCATCAAAACCAATCCAACTGGTTCTGCCGTGGGACCCAAAGGGCGCGATTGCCTTGCCAGAACGTCCCGAGTGCATGCCCGAATTGTCAGCGGCCTTTTGCCGCGGATTTCGCGGATTTGAACAGCGGAAGCCCTGCCGGCAACGGTCCCGCTTCTGCCCGCGTAATCCGCAGCAAGAATCCGCGCCTGACAACGCGCCCGTACACTCTGCATTTCCCGCTGGTTGACAGCGCGTCTGGGGAGTGCGATACTGATGGTTAACCCCCCCGGAGATCGCATCTCCGGGCCGACGCCCACCGGAAACGGTGGGTCGTCTCTTTAACGGGCGCGCCCCTGCGTCCGCGTTTCCCCCCCAAGGTACACTTGTCTGACTATGCCTGATCGTGTGATCGTCTATATCGACGGCTTCAACCTCTACTATGGCCTGCGCGAGAAGCGCTGGAAATGGGCCTACTGGCTCGACCTCAAAAAACTGGCCGGCGCGTTGCTGAAGAAACGGCAGACGCTGGTGCACACCCACTACTTCACGGCGGTCCTGAAGAGCCCGGACGACAAGCGCCGCCGGCAGGCTACCTATCTTGACGCGCTGGCCACGCTCAAGGACGTCTCGATCCACTACGGCCATTACCTGGCCGACACCATCACCTGCCGCAACTGCGACCATCACTACGTCACGCACCACGAGAAGATGACGGACGTCAACATCGCCGTGCAGCTGATGACCGACGCCTTTCAAGATCGGTTCGACAGTGCGATCGTGGTCTCAGCCGACAGCGATCTGGTCAGCCCGGTGCGGGCCGTGTGCGCGTTGTTCCCGGCCAAGCGCGTGGTCGTGGCGTTCCCGCCCGAACGCGCGTCGAGCGAGCTCAAGAAACAGGCGAGCGGCTACGTGAATATCGGCCGCGCCGCGCTGGTGAAGTCGCTGCTGCCCGATCCGGTCGTCAAGGCCAACGGGCATCCGCTCAAGCGCCCGGCCGAGTGGCGCTAGGCACCGGCTCGCGTCGTCGCTATCGCACTTGACACGCCTTGACCTGAGTCCCAATTACTCTCGCAAGACCGACTCGACAACCAGGGCCGGTGGCCGACCCTCGGCGCGCAGTGTGAGGGGCTAACCGAACGTCCTGCCGGCCCAAGGCGACGGGGGCGCCACGCTCCGGGCTGCTCACACCCCGGCGTCAGGTGTGGGATCAGGTGGCCTGTTGCATTCAAAAGAGAGGCACCATGAAACGGACTCGGTTCGTACTGTCGGGTGTGGTCGCGGCGCTGCTGTTGGTGGCGGTAATCGCGTGGAATAGCGCATTGGCGCAGTCGACGCCTGAGGCCGGCGGCCTCGGCCCGTGGACGATCAGCAATGGGCCCGAATTGCTTTCGGCCCAGGGTTCCACAATCCCGCCGACGGCGTTTCCGACGGCCGGCGATGAAGTCATGCCGCCCGCGTTCGCGGCGGCCGGCGATTCGCCCCAGGCCTTTCCCACGCCGATACCGGGCGAAACGCTGGTGTACTTCGTTCCCACAGACAGCGACGCTACCGCCACCGTGTTGATTTTGTACAACACCGACACGGTTGCCCACAGTGTGGCCTTGCGCGGTTATAGCTACTCGGGTGTGTTGGGCTATTCGCTCGCCGTCAACGTTGATGCCTCGAGCGTCGTGCGCCTCACGAGTGATGGCGTCGTCGCTTCGCCGCCGCCCAGTTGGTCGACGCCGGCGCCGATCATCACGAACTTCACGGACTTCGTCTCTGTGGCGAGCTTATCGCTGCCGCCCGGGGTCAAGGTGGAAGGCTACACGCTGTTCAACGGCGGCACGGGTTTCGTGGACCCGCGCGCCGATCAAGGCGCCATCGCCCTGCGGTTCAGCACGGATCCCAACACCGTCTTCCTGCCGGACGTGCAAAACAATCCTTGAGGCAGGCTGGCCCTGAGACTGTGCGCCGTATCACTTCGCCAGCGTCGGCAGATGGAGCCAATCCGTTGGCACGAAAGCGACCCGCAATGGGTGTGGGTAGGTGAACGGCGTATAGCCCGGCCGGGGGATGGCACCGTTGAGCACCACATCCACCTCGCCGTTAGGGTGCGGGGTGGTGGACACGTACGCCTCGGCCGCCGCGGAGCCGTCCCAGACACTGATGCCGAAGGCGCCGCCACAGGTCCCACCGGTTCGGCAGCCGTCCTCGCTGCCGTTGTTCCAGAGATAGAGCGGCGCCGAGCTTTGTTTGTTACCGGCCGTGATCTGAGCGATGGTCTTGCCCGGCGCGCGCCCGATCTGGCCCAGACACGGCCAGCCCGGCGCGGCCGGGTCACCGGCGTTGCCGTCCCAGGCCTTGGACCCGTTGCAAGCACCGAACTCGCCGTCGCTTTCGTAGAAACCGCGCCGCTCATCGAGCACAGCGTACAGACCGGCATAGCCCTGCACGGTGTTGTTGAAGATCACGCCGGTGCCGGCCTCGAGCCGGATCGGATACTGGTTGAAGTTGGCGTTTCCGATGAAATGATTGTTGTAGATCTCGTGCAGGATACCGCCGATTTCTCGGTTGCGGGTCCAATGGGCGTAGTAGATTCCGCCGGTGATTGTGTTGTGGCGAAAGACGGCGCGCCCACCGCCGCTCGAGGTGTCGTAGGCCGCCATACCGCCGGGCGCGGTACCCGTGAAGACGTTGTCTTCGATGTATACGGCCTTGATCGTTCCGAGGTCGAGCGGCTGCGACAACAGGTAACCGCCTTGCGGATGCGCAGCTGAGCCTGGCCACTCGTCACTCATCTGGCCGACGACGATGATGGCCAGCCCCCCGCCCCAGATCCATTGACTGCTGTCGATCACGCCGTAGGTCGCGCCACCGATGAAGATCCCGTAGCCGCTACCGGCGCCGGGATAGTTGAACTTGACGTGATCGATGCGCCAGCCGTAATGCCACGAGTCGACGTTATCCCAGATCGTGATCACGATCTCAGACGGGGCAGCGCCTTCGAACGTCAATCCGGTCAGGCGCCAGTGGGAATATGCGCTGGTCGCCGCCGTCGACGTGATCCGCACACATTGGGTGCAACTGATGATCGTCTGGTCGATGCCCGCGCCCTGCAGGATGATGTTCTTGTTCGTCCAGGCGATACCGTCCGGCCACAGGCACGATCCGGCGGGGATGGAGACGGTGTCGCCCTCGTCAGCGGCGTCCAGCGCGGCCTGGACCGCAGCCTGCGAGCAGTTGGCCACCGCGATCGTGGACGGCGGGTCATCGGCCGAGCCACTCCGCACACCCGTACCCAGAGTGAGCAGTGCCAATCCCAGCGCCGCAAAGCGCGTGCGATACTGCGCCATCCGCATCCTCCCGACGGCGCGACCAGGCGCCGTCTCCGAGGAGGGTACAGGCATTCGGCCGGGCCGTCACCCGGAAAATCCCCAGGGCTATCGCGGCATATTGCCCACGGGTTTTGCGAAACGCGCGGTGCCCAGGCGTGGTCGGACACCAGCGGGTTGGAGAGGTCGGCCGCCCACTCCTGCAGCGAGGCCACGTTTACCGCCACGCTCGAATATCCGAGCCTGGTCAGGAAGAAGGCGTCGGAGGCTGCCGCCACCATCCGTGATCATCCGGGTGGCCGGGTCCGCCGGGAAGCGCCCGATCGCGTCGAGCAGGCTGCGCATATCGACGTTGATCACGCCCGGGATGTGGCCGGCCTTGACGTTCGCGCGGCCGTTCGCGACCCGGCGCCCGTCTTCAGCCACGGGCTTCACGAACATGCTGCAAGCGAGCACCAGGGTCGCCCCGACCGATATTTCACGCGCTGACTGCCAGCGCTACGCGAAACAGCGCTCAACCCCGACGCAGGCCATGCCAGAGCAACCAGACCATGAACAGGGCTTCGCCGAAGAACGTGATCATCACGAAG
Source organism: Anaerolineales bacterium (assembly GCA_016789175.1). GTDB lineage: Bacteria > Chloroflexota > Anaerolineae > Anaerolineales > UBA6663 > UBA6663. Next base: position 7,346 of record JAEURK010000340.1, on the reverse strand, counting down.
CCCAGGTCCACGCTCGGCAGGAGCAGCCGGCCGAACGAGTCGACCAGATACCCGAGGCCGGCGATCGCCACCACGACCCCGAGCCAGCGCGGGATCGTGTTCGAGCGCAGGACGAGCGCGCCCACGATCAGCAGATGCATGCCGAACAACGCCAGACCGAGGTTCCAGATGGTGTTGAAGCCGTTGAGCGCCAGCATCACCTGCGCCTGAAGGAACGCGGGATCGAGCGCGGTCAGATCACCGAGCTCGGCGGTCAGCCGCAGCGCGCTCAGCAGCGATGCCAGAGCGACGGCATACACCGCGGCATACGCGACCCGAAACCAGGCGGCCAACCGGGCCACGCTCTGGCTCACGGGCGCCAGCAGGTCGTACAGGGCCCAGGCCACGATGACGTCGAGCAACACCACGGCCAGGAAGGCGGCGATGCCCAGACGGAGCAGCCCGGGTGAAGCCATCAGGTTGGCGGTCGTGGCCTGAGCGTCACCGGGCACAACCAGGCTTTCGAGGACATAAAAGTTGGCAAATGGCGCCAGGATGATCATCGCCAACAAGCCCAGACCTGCGATTAGGGCAGCGCGGCGGATCGAAGGCGCGGCGGGCAATGAGGCATTGGCTTGAGGGGTCATGGATTTTGCCTGGGTCATCGGGTTTCCTTTATGGCCGCGTGATTCGGTCACGGCCCAGCCAGTTTAGGGAACCACCCGTGATGGCCCTAGCGACCAAAGTACGAAGCAAAGTAGTCTAACCAGCCGGGATCGGGTCGGTCTCTGGCCTGATCCGGGTTGACACGCAGGAATGGCAAGGTTAAGATTACTTAATAGATGCACTTTCTCCTCAATGTGCGCCTGACGTCCCGGCCGCGGCAGCGGCCGGACGAAAGGCGCGAACCCGTTCGATCCTGGGAGATGCCATGATGCACAGCTTCATACGTCGGATGGTCAGTGGATTGGCGTGCCTGTCGTTGTTGCTAGGAGGGGCCGGATCCGCGACGGCTTCACCGGCGACCCGCCATGGCAATGGCGATGGCGGATTTCGGACGCAGCAACCCGCGATGCTCGCGGCGGTTGCGCCGGGCGTCACTGTGGAACCGCTGCTCACCGTCGGGGATGTGCTCCCGAACGGTTTCCGCTTTGAGGCCATTCCGGACGGGATCGCCGTAAGCGCGCGCGGACGCGGACGGGTCGAGCTGTATGTGAACCATGAGACGGCCCGGGTGCCCTTCCCGTACAACCCGGCTGCGCCGACCGCCGCGAACGGCGAGAACGACTTCGACAACGCGCAGCTCAGCCGGCTGACACTCAACCCTCGCACACTCGGCGTGGTCGATGGGGCCTTCGCCATCGACACCAGCCGCGGCTTCCAACGCTTTTGCTCCAGCTACCTGGCGACGCGGCGCGAGGGCTTCAATCGCGAGATCCTGTTCATGAACGAGGAGTCGCCGGACTACGTCCTGCGCCAGACGGCCTCCTGGCCGCCGGCGCTGAACGACCCCGGGCAGGAAGAGGTCGGCGTGGTCGTGGCTGTGGATATCCGCACTGGCGAGGCCCGGCCCATCTACGGCATGGGGCGCCTCAATCATGAGAACAGCGTGCCGATCCCGGGCTATCGGATCCCCGTGGTTCTGACCGGTGACGACACGTTCACCAGTGGTCCGCTGACCGGTGTGTTCCCGGCCGGGGCCGTGCCGGCCCAGGCTCAGCTGTACTCCTACATCGCACCCAGCGCCGGCGCCTTGCTGCGCGACGAGGGCAACCTGTGGGCCTTCGTGTCGGATACGCCCGGCGTGCGCAATTACTACGACGTGCTGCCGGGCTCGGGCACGGCCGTCACCGGCCACTTCATCCAGGTGCCGAAGGAGATCGCCACCGGTCGCAAGGCGGATGGGACCGAGGTGCGCGCGGCGGATTTCGGCTTCCCGCTGCCGCCGAACGACGGCAGCTGGCAACGCGACCCGCGTTCGGTCACGCCCCTCGGCATCGACGGCCCGCAATGGGTGCTCGAGTACTGGAGCGACATCAACAACGTCTTCCAATTTGTGCGTGTCGAAGACATCGCCTACGACAAGCGCCGCGGCATGGAGAACGTGGTCTACATCGTCGACTCGGGCCGCGGCCGCACCGCGGCGCAAAGCCTCGACACACCCAACTTCCGTTCCACCAACGGCCGCGTCTGGCAGATGGTGCTCGATCGCCGCGATCCGACCAAGGTGACTTCGCTGACCGTCTTCGTCGAGGGCGACGACAACCCGGTCAAGACGGTGGATGAGGTCCATCAGCCTGACAACATCGAGACCACGCGGCGCGGCCTGTTGCTCACCGAGGATCCCGGCAGCAGCCAGCAGTTCGCGATCACGGACACCAGCTCGGCGGCGACGACCGCCCGCCTGTGGTACGTGCCCTTCGACGGCGCACCGCAGGTGCTGGCGCGCGTCGACCAATCCGCCGACGGCGGCCCGACCGACGTCGACGGCCGCGCACCCGGCAACCAGGGCGCCTGGGAGTCGACCGGGATCATCGACGTCTCGGATATCCTGGGCGACGGCACCTTCCTGATCAACGTGCAGGCGCATACGCTGTGGGTCGAAAAGGCGCCGGGCGACGACTTCAACGGTGACGGCCAACCCGACTTCACCTACAAGCGCGAAGGCGGTCAGCTTCTGCTGGTCCGCGTCGCCGTTGATCGCCACGACGAACACGACGACGACGATTAGGCCTTCCCTTCCGCGCACAGCAAACAGCCAGCTGCTCGGCTGGCTGTTTGCTGTGCGCGGACGCATTGGCGGCGGTTGATCTTCCGTCGCTGGATTCCGCGCCTGCCCACTTGCGAGGCTGTTGGCGGGCTTCTTGTAGCGCCATCCGGCTGTGGGTCCGCACGTCGACGACGGCCCGTACCGTGCGCGGGCGACCCCTCAGCGAGGCCCTGCTCTTTACCGTAACGGATCGGTTTGCCAACAGCATCAGTCTGGTTGTGCCCCCCACCCCGGTGTACGTCCGACCGGATCAATCAGAAAAACTATAATGCCCGTATGTCTGCCCTGTTACTGAACACCAAGCTGCACGTGCCGTCGACGCCGCACCAGGTCGTGGCACGGCCACAGCTCTTGGAGCGGATCCAGGCTGCCGGTTCGCGGCGACTGGTCCTGGTGTCGGCGCCGGCCGGCTTTGGCAAATCGACGTTGCTCAGCAACTGGATCGCAGCCACCGGGCAACGCACCGCCTGGCTCTCGCTCGATGCCGCGGATAGCGCCCTTCCGACCTTTCTGACCTACCTGATCGCGGCGCTTCAAACCCTGGAACCGGGCCTGGCCGAAGGCGTGTTTGGCGCGCTGCAGACGCCGCAGGTCCCGCCCATCGCGACGCTCCTCGCGCCGCTGCTGAGCGAGCTGGCCGGCGTGACCCGGCCGCTGACGCTCGTGCTCGACGATTACCACGCGATCGACTCCCAGGAGATCGACCAGATCGTGGCTCACCTGATCGAGCATAAACCGGAGTCGCTCACCCTGGTGCTGGCCACTCGCGAAGACCCGCGGCTGCCGCTGGGCCGCTGGCGCGCGCGCAATCAACTGGTTGAGCTGCGGGCGGCCGACCTGCGTTTCACGGCCGACGAAGCGAACCGTCTGCTCAACGAGGCGATGGGCCTGCACCTGTCGAAGGATGAGGTCGACGCGCTCGAGGCCCGCACCGAGGGTTGGGCCGCCGGTCTGCAACTGGCGGCGATCTCGCTCCAGGGCGCGCGCGACATTCCGGGCTTCATCCGATCCTTTACAGGCAGCCATCGTTTTGTGATGGATTACCTGGTCGAGGAGGTGCTGCATCAGCAGCCCGAAGCAGTCCAGGCGTTCTTGCTGCGCACCGCGATTCTCGATCGGCTGTGCGGTCCGCTGTGCGACGCCGTCCTCGAGACTCCGGCCGGGACCGGGCAGGCCACGCTGGCGGCCATCGAGCGCGCCAATCTGTTCATCGTGCCGCTCGATGATGAGCGTTGCTGGTATCGCTATCACCATCTTTTCGCCGAGCTGTTGCGCCAGCGCCGATCAATGGACGGCGGCCCATCCAGCCTGCGCGATCAGGCTCGCGCCAGTCTATGGTTGGCCGTGCAGGGGTTATATGCCGAAGCCTTTCAACACGCCGTCGCGTCCCAGGACGTGGACCTGGCCGCACACCTGGTGATCGGCACAGACATGCCCCTGCACTTCAAGGGCGTCGTCGCGCCGGTGCTGGCCTGGCTGGCTGCGCTCCCGACGGTAGAGCTGGATGCACGGCCGGCCCTATGGGTGATGTGGGCCTCGGCCGAGCTTTACATCGGGCGCCTCGACGGAATCGAGACCCGGCTGTGGGCGGCTGAGCGAAACCTCAAAGACGATGACCCCGATCCCGGGGTGCGCGACCTGATCGGCCACATCGCCTCGATCCGGGCGACACTCGCGGTATCCCAGCACAACACCGACGTGATCCTGGCGCAATCCCAGCGCGCCCTGACCTACCTGAGCCGCAACAACCTGCCCGTGATGACCGCCACCTGTTGGGCGATGGGCTATGCCTATCAGCTGCGCGGCGACCTGACGGCTGCGCATCAGGCGTTCGCGGAGTCGCTGTCAGTGGCCGAGGCCATCGGCCATGGCATGATCGCCCTGCTCGCGAGGCTCGGGCTCGGGAGGTGCGAAGAAGCCTGGGGCGAGCACGCCCAGGCCGAGGCCACCTATGCGCGCGTGATCCAACTCGGCGGCGACCCGCCGCAGCCCGTGGTGTGCGAAGCCCATCTCGGCCTGGCGTGGATCCACCTCGGCCGCAGCGACCTGAACGCCGCCGAACAATCCGCTGGGAACGCCCTGCGCCTGGCGCGCCTGCTCGGGCCGACCGATCGCGCCATCGCCTGCGAGGTCGTGCTGGCGCGCATCCAACTCGCGCGCGGTGACGCCGCCGGCGCGACGGCCGTCCTGGCCCGTCTTCAGCATCTGGCCCAGCAACGCAACTTCACCCGCGTTCAACCCGAGATCGCTGCGGCGCAGGCCCAGGTGGCGGCGGCTCAAACCGACCAGGCCTTGCTCGACCCGCTCACGCAACGCGAGCTCGAAGTCCTGCAACTCACGGCCCAGGGTCTTTCGAACAGCGAGATCGGCGCGAAGCTTTTCCTGGCGCTCAGCACCGTCAAGGGCTATCAACAGCGCATCTTCGAAAAGCTGCACGTCCAGCGTCGCACCGAGGCCATCCTCCGGGCCCGGGAGCTTGGGCTGGTGGCCTGAGCCCAGCTGCCCTGGCGCGCCAACCTCAGCGCCACCTCTTCTGTAGAAGGCGTTCGTCCGCGGAGTCGCCGACTCCCCATAAGTGGACTAACATTGTCTTTATTCAATACTCTGCGAACCGGGCACTGGTGGAGCGCGGCACCTGACGCCGCGGGCACCGGGCCACGGATCACCGGCTTGAGATGAAGTTACTGGAACGGGATTCGCCACTGCGCGAGATCGCAGCCCTGTTCGGGGCGGTGCCGACCGACGGCGGTCGGATTGTGCTCGTGTGCGGTGAGGCCGGGATCGGCAAGACGTCGCTGGTCGATCATTTCGCGAACGCCCATCGCGGCCGGGCCCGCATCCTGTGGGGAGCTTGCGACTCTCTGTTCACGCCGCGACCGCTGGGTCCGCTGTTCGACATCGCTGACCAGTTGCCCAACGAAGGCCGGGCCCGCCTGTTCGCCGACTCCAGCCGGTCGGGGTTGTTCGCGGCCGCCCTGAGCGAGTTGAGCCAGGCCCTGACCATCCTCGTCCTCGAAGACCTGCACTGGGCCGATGAGGCCACCCTCGATCTCGTCAAGTACCTCGGCCGTCGGGTCCAACGCACGCGCGCGTTGATCCTGGCAACCTATCGAGATGACGAAATGGGTCCAACCCATCCGTTGCGCACGGTGCTGGGCGATCTATCGTCGGCGGCCGCCATGCATCGTCTGGCGCTTGCGCCCCTCTCGCTGGAGGCTGTCCGGGTGTTGGTCGGTGAGAAAGACGTCGATCCTGCGGCGCTACACCTGCGCACCAACGGTAACCCGTTCTTTGTCACCGAAGTACTTGCCAGCGGCGCGAACGGCGTCCCGGTGACCACGCGTGACGCGGTGCTGACGCGTGTCGCCCGCCTTTCCCCGCTGGCTCAATCGATCGCGGCGCTGGCCGCCTTGATGCCGGGTGGGGCCGACGTTGGCTTGATCGAAGCCATCCTGCACTGCTCGCCGGCGGCGCTGGATGAGTGTGTCGAGCGCGGCGGCCTGCACACCGTCGGCAACGCCCTGGCGTTTCGGCATGAGTTGGCGCGCCAGGCGGTCGAGGACTCGTTGCCGGTGGGCCGGCTCCGCGATCTGCACGCCCGCATCCTGGCCGCTTTGGAGTCGGCCGAGGCGGGCGCCGACACCCTGACGCGCCTGGTGCATCATGCCGTGCGCGCCGGCGATCAAGCGGCGGTGCTGCGCTATGCGCCCCCGGCGGCCAGGCACGCCAGCACCGTCGGCGCCCACCGCGAAGCCGCTACGCTCTATGAGGCCGCGCTCGCGAGCGGACCCCAGTTGCCGACACCCGAACGAGCCGATCTTCTGGAGGGTTTGTCGTTCGAGTACTACCTGATCGATCACATCGAAGAGGCGCTGTTGGCGTGTACCGGCGTCATCCAGATCTGGCAGACGCTGGGCGAGCGCGAGCGCGCTGGCGACAGTCTGCGCTGGCTGTCGCGCCTGCAGTGGGCTGCGGGCCGTCGGGCCGAAGCTGAAGTACGTGCGGACGAGGCGATCGCGACGCTGGAGGCGCTCCCACCGGGGAAGGCCCTGGCCATGGCCTACAGCAACAAGTCGCAGCTACACATGCTGGCCTGGGACGACGCGGCCGCGATCGATTGGGGCCAGCGCGCCCTCGACCTGGCCGAACGCGTTGGCGCCCTGGAGATTCAGGTGCACGCGCTGACCAACGTCGGGAGCGCGACCCTGCTGGCTGATTTCGAGGCCGGTGTTGGCATGCTCGAACGCGCGCTGCTGCTGGCTCGGGCCAACGGCCTGCATGATCACGCGTCGCGCTGTTACGCCAATCTCTCGACGGCCTCCGTGCAGCTCCATCGCTATGCTCCAGCGCGCCGTTGGTTCGAAGAGGGTCTGGCCTACACCACGGCCCTCGACCTCGATTTCTACAGCGTCTATCTGCTGGGGTTCCAGGCCCGGCTGTGTTTCGAGACGGGCCACTGGGCCGAGGCCGAAGCTCACGCGGTCGAAGCGCTCCGGCTGTCAACCCGGCCGCAGACGATCACGCCGCTGCCCGCTCTGATTGCGTTGGGTCACCTCAAAGTGCGCCAGGGCGATCCGGGCGCAGTGGCGCTACTGGA
>JAEURK010000335.1 GCA_016789175.1 Anaerolineales bacterium | reverse complement strand
CCGTGGTGTGGTGGGTCTTCGGCGTAACCCACCCGGCCTACACCACCTTCCTGCTCCTGCTCGGTTACGTGCTTCCGGGCCTGGCGCCGACGGCGGTCGTCTTTGGCCTGTGGACCAGCCCACTCGCCTGGCTGATGATCGGCGCCTTCCTGATCGCCGGCGCTGTCACGCGGTCGGGGCTGGCGCGCCGGATCGCGCTCTTCATCATGCTCCGCTACGCGCGCTCGTACGTGAGCATCGTCATCCTCGGCTACGTCCTCGGCGCAGCCCTCAGCCTGCTCATCCCGCAGCCCTTCCCACGCACGCTGCTGATCATGGCCATCGTCACCGCGATCCTCGATCGTGCGAACGCCGTGCCGGCCGATCGGACGTCGATCGGCTTCAGTGTCTTTGCCGCGGCCTGCGCCACCTCGATGTTCTTCCTGACGGGCGATGCCGTGCTCAACGTGGCGGCAGCCAACGCGGCCGGGGTCGAGTTGGGCTGGTTGGCCTGGGCCGGGTACATGGCCGTGCCCGCACTGATCGCATCGCTCTTGATGCTCGGCCTGCACTTCCTCGTCTTTCGACAGGCCGGGCCGATCGTGGTCGACCGGGGGGCGCTGCGACGGGAGCAACAGGCGCTCGGGCCGATGCAACGCGCCGAGTGGGTGACGTTGATCTGGGTCGGCCTGGCCACGCTGCTGTGGCTGACCGACTCGCTCCACCACATCAACCCGGCCTGGGTCGCGCTCGGCGCTGCGGTCGGGCTGGCGCTCCCATACATCGGCGAGGTGCTTGGACCGGGGGACCTCAGCGCGAGCATCAACTGGCCGATCGTGATCTTCGTCGTCGGGGCGCTGGCCATCGGCTCGGTCGCCACCGAGACGGGCCTCGCGGCCTGGCTGGCGACGGCGCTGTTGCCGGCTTCACCGCCGGGCGACGCCACCACGTTCGCTGCCCTGGCCGTGGGGGTCACGATGGCGATTCACATGGTGCTGGGCTCGGCGCTCGCCAGCATCTCGATCGTGGCGCCGCCGCTGGTCAACTACGCTCAGGCCGCCGGCTGGAACCCGATCTTCCCGGCGCTCGTGATCTACACGTCGGTGATGATCCACTTCATCTTCCCGTTTCAGCATGTGATCATTTTGCTGGGCGTCGGCGAGACGGGCCGGTACGGCCCGCGTGAGACGTTCCGCTACGGCCTGCCGTTGACACTCGTGACCCTGTTCGTGATCGTGGTGGTCGAGGTCACCTGGTGGAAGCTCATCGGCCTGGTGCCCTGACGGCAGAGCCGGTGTGCACGGGCGAGTTGATGCTGTTGGCAAACCCGATCGCACGTTGTCAGGAGCCCCGGAACCGGCCGGACCGGTACACGGATAGCACGGATTACACGGATCACACGGAACCATCTCGAATGGCTCCGTGCCATCCGTGAACATCCGTGTGATCCGTGTACTGGGCCAGCCGTCCGAATCCGGTTCGCCAACAGGATCAACTCACCGTGTACACCAGGGCCGCGCCCGACCCAGGTTGAAGGCGCGACGATGTATGATTCGGGCATTCGGGCCGATCACTATGACTGACACCACCTCCGCCGCTAGATCCCCTTCGTCGGGCAACACCACGATCGCTGCCAGCGCGACCGACGCCGGCGTCGTTAGCGATCGGCTGCACGGACTGGACGCCGTCCGCGCCTTTGCACTGCTCTCAGGCGTCGTCCTACACTCGACGCTCGCTTACGTCATGCAACCCGGGCAGTGGGGCATCGGCGCCGCCCGGCCCGATCTGGCGCTCTGGGCGTTCGTACACTACGTCCATGACTTTCGCATGCAGTTGTTCTTCCTGCTGGCGGGCTTCTTCGGCGCCATGGTGGTCGGGCGGCGCGGTGCGCGCGCCTACCTGCGCGACCGCCTGGTGCGGATCGGCCTGGTCTTCGTGGTGCTGGTCTATCCGCTCAAATTGTTGATCAGCCTGCCCTGGATCGCCGGCGGCCTGAAGACCGGCTGGCTGCAGTTGCCGGCCGAGACGGCCCGGCTGCCGCTGCTGGTGCTGGCGATCGGGGGTCTCCGCGAAGAGACCTGGCCCGCCATATCGCCCGGCCATCTCTGGTTTCTGTACTACCTGTTTCTTGTGACCGTAGTGTTCATGGCGGCGCGCTGGATCCTGGCGCGAACTGCGACCGCGCGCACCCCGGTGGTCGGCTCCCCGCTCTCGCGTCGCCTGGCCGCGGTCGCCGCGCATCCGCTCGGGCCGATTGTGCTGGCGCTGCCCGTGATCCCGCTGCTGGGCCTGACGCCGGGGGCCGTGCTCGCCTCACCCGACCGCGGCTTCCTCCCGGATAGCCTGGCCCTGGTGATCTACGGTCTGTGTTTTAGCTTCGGCTGGTGGCTGCACGGCCGCCAGGCATTGCTCGGCGCGTTCGCGCGTCGCTGGGCGCTCTGGTTGGCTCTGAGCCTCGGCGCCGCGGCCCTGTCGTTCGCCATCGAAGTCCAGCGCCAAACCGTGGGGATCGAGCTCGGCCTGCACTGGCTCGCCGCCACCGCCAACGCGCTCACGCTCAGCCTGGCGTGCCTGGGCTGGATCGGCTTCTTCGTCGACCGTTTCAGCGCGCCGTCGCCAGTCGTGCGCTACCTGGCCGATGCCTCCTACTGGGTCTACCTGATCCATCTGCCGATCGTGGTCGCCGTTCAGGTGTGGGTCTCGGACTGGGGGTTCCTGCCGGCGCAATTATTGACGATCAATGTCGTGACCTTCGCGGTGTCGCTGGCCAGCTATCACCTGATCGTCCGCGACACGCCGATCGGCGCGTGGCTGAACGGCCGCCGAAATCCGAGCCGGGCCCGAGCGGTCGGCTCAACCGGAACCGTATAATCCGCGGATGGCCCGCCGCCCCAACCCCTACCTTCAGCGGATCAACCTCGTC
>JAEURK010000331.1 GCA_016789175.1 Anaerolineales bacterium | reverse complement strand
TTCTTGTGCGCGACGGACGGCCGCCTGGCGGCTGTTCACACCCAGCTTGCCATAGATGTTGCGGGTGTGGGTCTGGAAGGTGTTCAGCGACACCATCAATCGGCGCGCTATTTCCGGACCGCTGAGTTCCGTTCGGAGCAGCCTGAGCACTTCGCGTTCACGTTCGCTCAACGGATCCGGGATCGCCTGGTCCAGGGTCGATCCGTCCCTGGTTATTTCAAAAGCGCCCAGCAATCGGCGCACAAAGGTCGGCGTGATGCCGCGCTGCGCTGCGGCGCGCAGGAGTGCCGCCATGGGCGGGCCCTCATCGACGAACAGCCGCACGGCGCCCTCGGGCTCGGCCTGGACGAGAGCGTGTTCCAAGGTCGAACGTGCCTGTTCAGCCTGCCCGTGGGCTTCGAACGCGAGGGCTTGCAGCACGGAGATCTCGTTCGCGCTTCCGGCCCTGCCTCCCGTTTCGGCGGCTTCCAGCAGACGGTCCAACAGGCCCCTAAGCTCCTGAAAGACGGTTTCGTCTTGGTCGACCCGATACTGGGCCAGGAGGATCCGGGCCAGGGTGAGGTGCTCGAACTCGCGCAAGTAACTGGGTTCGTCCTGGGCAGACAGGCCCAGTGTCAGGGCCCAACGTCTGGCCTCGGCCAAGCGTCCTTGCGCAATCCAGAGTCGGGTCTTCAAGGCCGCGATCGGTCGCACGTTCGGAGAGAAGTCGCCGACATATCGGAGCTCGGCCTCTTCGAGCAGATCCAATGCGCTGTGGGCATCGCCCTGCGCCAGCTTGAGGCGCGCCAGCGCCACGCGCCAGCGATACGGGTTCTGCGGCAACCCCAGGGCCTCGCCCAGATCCTGGCTCCGCTGCATAGAGGTGAGGGCGGCAGCCAGCTCATTGCGCTCGCAGTGGAGCTCACACAGGCCGACGTGCATGTCGGCGGTGCCCCGAACGAGCGAGACGCCGAGGTCCGCCACGGCGCGCAGCGCTTCCTCATGGATGCGGACGGCGTCCTGCAAACGACCTTGCGCCCTGCGAATGTCGGCCAGCGCGAGAGAGCAGCCCAGGTAGTCGGAGTAGTGGCCTGCCTGCCGCAACCGGGATATGCCCTGGGCATAGGATTCCTGCGCCCCTTCGAGGTCGCCCTGCCACCAGGAGGCGAGCCCGATGAGCGCCGCGGCAGCGCCCTGGCCAAGATCATCGTCGTCTGCGACGAGTTCCTGCGCGCGGCGGGCGTGCGTCATCGTGCCGGCCACGTCACCCAGCGACAAGGCCAGCCCGGCCCGATGCACGGCGATCCCACCTGGCAGCCGGCGAAACTCCGCCTGATCCACAACCACCATCATGGCAGGCCCCGTGGAAGATCCACCGGAAAGGTCCGCCGTGCTCTCCAGCCAGCGTTCCGCCAGGCGGAGATGGGCCTCAACGCCTTCGAGCCTGCCACTTTGCAGCAAGACGCTGGCGTAATGACCGCTGAGCACTGGCCGGGTGTGGAAGAGATCGTCCGGAAGCGCCTGCAACCAACCCAGCAACATGGCCTCCTGCCGGATCCGGCGCATCTCCGGCACGACGCCTTCGATCAGGGTTGCGGCTCGCGGGAAGTCCGCCCCGGCCAGGGCGTGGCGGATCGCGTCGGCCGGCGAGCCATTCTGCTCATGCCACAGGCTCGCGCGCTGATGGAGCGTCGCGACCTGATCGGGCTGCTCCATCAAAAGATGCGCCCGGAGCACGTCGGCGAAGAGATGGTGATAGCGATACCAATGGCGCCGATGATCCAGCGGCACCACAAACAGGTTGCCGCGTTCCAGGGACTCTAACCGCGCGCCGCCGTCGGCCTGCACCGTGACCGCCTCGCACAGCGCGCCGTTCAACCGGTCGAGGATCGACGTCTCGAGCAGGAACCTGCGGACGGCATCGGTCTGACGGTGCAGCACTTCCTCGACCAGATAATCCGCGATGAACCGATGATCGCCGGCAAACGCCTGGATGAACTCGGACGCATCTCGACGGCCCTGTAAGGACAGTGCTGCAAGCTGCAGCCCGGCGATCCAGCCTTCGGTGCGGCTCTCCAGGGTTACCACGTCCTTGGCCGAGAGCTCCAGCCCCATCACCTGGTTGAGAAAGCCGGCGGCTTCGTCCGGCGTGAAGCGCAGGTCGGCGGCCCGCAGTTCGATGAGCGCCCCGCGTGCCCGTAGCCGTGCCAACGGGAGCGGCGGGTCCGAGCGGCTCGCAAGCGCGATCAGCAGTTGCGGGGGCAGGTGGTCGAGCAGGAAGGCCAGGGCGTCATGGATGAGCCGGTTCTCGATGAGGTGGTAGTCATCGAGCAACAGCAGCAGATCGCGTGGCGATCGGGCGATGTCGTTGAGGAGCGACGTCAGGATCGCTTCGCTCAGGGGCGGTTGGCCGGCTTGCAGCAGGCCGAACGCCTCGACGCCCAGCCCGGCATCCAGCGTCTGCAAAGCGGCGATGATATAGCTCAGAAAGCGCGCCGGGTCGTTGTCGTTTTCGTCGAGTGAAAGCCAGGCGGCCGGACGCTGTGCGTTGGCCACCCATTCACCCAGCAATGTCGTCTTGCCGAAGCCGACCGGGGCCGCCACCACCGTCAGTTTGTGGCCAGGGCGTAACCCCTCGTTCAGCCGGTCGACCAGATGAGGACGGTGGACCCGCTGCGGCCGCGGGGGGACGAGAAAGAGCTTGGTGGCCAGGAGTGACGTCACCATGGGACTCTATTGTAAGGTCGAATGCGTAGAGACCGCCCAGGCTGCCAGTCTTCTCCCAACAAGGCTGAACTGTTCCGTTTACCTTGAACAAGGCATTGTCAAACTGCTCAGGTGTGAAGCACGTGACCGGGTGGGTCGATTCGTTAGCGCTCCAGGTTGACGTCCGCCGGCATGCCGGGCTTGAGGAGCCCGCTCTCATTCGGGACCTCGATCTTGACCGCGTAAACCGTCGCCTTCCGACCCGAAACGGTCTGGACGTTGCGCGGCGTGAACTCGGCTTCGCTCGAGATCCAGCGCACCGTGCCGGCGAAGGTCTGGCCGGGGAACGAATCTACGCTAATCGTCACGGTCTGGCCGAGATCGATCTGGCCGTAACGGTCTTCCGGCACGTAAACCGTAACCGTCACAGGGCTGAGCTGGCTGACCACCATCACGGTCCCGCCGGGCACGATCAACTCGCCGATTTCGAGATCACGGGCCGTGATCACGCCGGCCTGCGGCGCGCGGACTGTGCACTTCTCGATCTGCAAATCGAGCAGCTTGAGCGCCGCTTCAGCCTGGGCCAGACCGCTCCGGGCCTGCGCGGCGGCTGCCCCGGCCTGATCGAGCCCGACCCGCGCGGCTTCGAGCTGGAGCGACTCGCCGCCGGTCTGGAGCGTGTTGAGCCGATCCTGCGCGTTGTCGACGCGGGCCCGGGCCGCCCCGACCCGGGCGCGGGCCTCCAGCACCGACTGTGCCGCGGCGCTGGTCAACATGCCGTCGTACGCGCTCTGGGCGGCCTTCAACTCATTGGTGGCCGAGTCGAGCAGCGCCTGCGAGGCGATCTGCAACTCCGTGTTCTCGCTGGCCGCCAGGGCCTGGCTATCGGTCAGGCTGGCGATCTGATAGGCCACCTGAGCCTGTGCCAGGCGCTTCTCGGCCGCCACGAAATCGGCGTTGCTGGCCTTCTCGAGTTCGTTTTGCAGGTTGGCCTGCTCGATCTTCAGGGCAGCTTCGGCGGCATCCAACTCGGCTTGCGTGGCCGTGAGCTGCTCGCTTTGCTGGAAATACCAGTTTGGCACGCTGAGTGTGCCGTCGGCCGGCGCATTCCAGAGCGCGATGCGGCTCGGCGTTTCCTGCTGGGTGACGCCCTGCCGGGTGAGCGCGACCTGGATCTGGGCGTACTGTTGCTGCGCCTCCGCCGCGGCGACCGTCGCGTTCGCCAGGCCGATCGCCGTCGCGGCCTGGTCGCGCTGGGCCTGCAACAGCCGGCAATCCACCGTGAAGAGGACATCGCCGGCCTCCACGCTATCGCCTTCGACGACGCTGATGTCGAGGGCCTTGCCCCCGACTTCGGCCGTCACGCTTACAGACGTCGCGGCCACGACGCCGGACGCGGTCAGGCCCGCCGGCGCGGTGCCGGGCTCGAGCACGCTGCAGGCACCGACGGTCAGGGCAAGCAGGGTCGAAAGAAGGATGCGAGCGGATTTCATAGGGTGCTCCTGATGACGAGGTGGGTTCGTCTTAGATGCGTTTGCGGAAGACGAAAATGCTGGCGACGAAGTAGACGATGCTGAGCCCGATCAGTGGCAGGATCGAGGGCCAGAGCGCCGCAGCGCCGACTCCTCTGAGGAAAATGGCGCGCAGGATCGTCAGGTAGTGGGTGACGGGCAGTAACTCGCTGTAGAACAGCGAGGCCCAGGGCATGCCGTCGCGTGGATAGATCATGCCCGAGAGGATGATGGACGGGATCAGGACGATGAACATCGCCAGGTACATCGCCTGCATCTGCGATTGCGCCAGGTTGGAGATCAACACCCCCATACCCAACGACCCGACGATGAAGATCAGGCTCAGGCCGAGCAGCTCCCAGAAGCTCCCGGCGATGGTGATCCCGAACAGCAGCTGGCTGAGCGCCAGCATCGACAGCAACGTGAAGGTGCTCACGACCAGATAGGGGATGATCTTGCCCAGCATCAACTCCCAGGGCTTGATGGTGGTGACGATCAACTGCTCCATCGTCCCCTGCTCGCGCTCCTTGACGATCGCCAGCGCCGAGAGCAGCAGGCCCTGCAACTCGAGGATGACCGGGATCAGGCCCGGGATGATGTACAGCTTGCGGTCGCCGTTCGGGTTGTAGAGCGTCTTGACGAAGGTGTCGATCGGCAGGCTCAGCCCCGTGGCGGCCCCGACGTGTGTGATCCGTCGGACCAGTATGGTCTGAGACGCCATCTGGCCGATCGCGCTGAGCTTGAGCTGGATGGTCTGCACATTGGCCGGGTCGGCCGAGCCGTTGACGTACAGCTGCACCTCGGCCGTCCCCCCGGTCTCGAGTGTGCGCCCGAAGGCTTCGGGGATCAGGAGCCCGACCTGGGCCTTGCCGCCGTCGATAAAAGCCAGGACTTCGACTTCGCTGGCGGCAGAAGCGACGACTTCAAAGTCGTCGCTGGCGACGTAGTAGTCGAGGTAGCGCCGGCTGGCGTCCGTCTTGGAGAGATCGGCGACCACCATCGAAAGATCCTGGCTTTCGCCCGAGATGCCGAAGCCAAGCAGGATCAGCAGAAGCCCAGGCAGCAACAGGATCAATCCCAGCGTGCGCGGGTCACGCCAGATGTGGTACACCTCTTTCCGCATGATCGTCCACAAGCGTTCCATGCATCACTCTCCCACCACATGCGTCGGCGTCGGCTGACGCTGTTGCACCATGTACAGAAAGATGTCTTCCAGCGAAGGCTGGATCGCGTTCAGCGACCGGATGGCAATGCCGGCGCGGCCCAGCCGCCTTTGGAGTTCGTCCGCCTGACCCGGCTCCGCCAGCGACACGTGCAGACGGGCGCCGTGGATCGCCATCTCGAGGATGCCGGGCATCGCCTCCAGAACCTGGAAGGCCTGGGCCGGCCCCGCGCAGTCCACCTGGAGCAGGGTGCCGGGCATCTGGGCCCGCAGCGCGTCCGGGCTGGCCAGGGCAATGAGTTCGCCGGCATGCATCATCCCGATCTGGTTGCAATACTCGGCCTCATCCATGTAGTGGGTGGTGGCCAGGACGCTGGTGCCCTCGCCGGCCATTCGGTAGATCAGGTCCCAGAACTCCCGGCGTGACACGGGATCGACCCCGGCCGTGGCCTCATCGAGGAAGAGCATGGGCGGTCGATGAACGATCGCGCAGGCCAGCGCCAGCCGTTGCCGCCAGGCCCCTGAGAGGTTGCGGGTCAGGGTCTTGCGGTGCTCGCCCAGTCCGGACAGCTCGATCAGTTCGCTGATACGCCCGGCACGGCCGGCCCGCGGCACGGCATAGATCGAGGCGTAAAAGTCGAGGTTCTCCTGGGGCGTCAGGTCGCCGTAGAGCGAGAACTTCTGCGACATATACCCGATGCGCTTCTTGATTTCCTCGGGTTGACGGGCGACGTCGAAGCCCAGCACGCTGGCGCGCCCGCTGGTGGGTAGCAGGATCCCGCACAAGATGCGGATCGTGGTGGTCTTGCCGGCGCCGTTGGGGCCAAGCAACCCGAAGATCTCGCCGCGCGGCACCGAAAAGGTCACGTGGTCGACCGCCGTGAAGCTGCCGAAACGCTGCACCAGGTCGTGGATCTCGATGGCGTTTTCCGCGCTCATGCGGTGTGCCTCCGCTCGCTCACCAGATGGACGAAGACATCCTCCATGCCGGGCCGTTCGACGCGCATGAAGTCGACGGCGACGCCTTCGTCCGCAAACCGGTGTTGAAGCGCCTGCATCAGCGCCTCGACCTGGCCGTTCTCGCGCGGCACCGCCAGCCGCAACCGGTCGCCGACCGGCCGCCATTCGGCGATGCCAGGCAGCGCGCCGACGATGCGCCGCATCTCCTTGCGCGGGCGGGCCTTGAGCTCGATGATGGCGAAGGGCAGGCTGGTCGCCATCGCCTCGGGCGAGCCGCTGGCCAGCAGGTTGCCGTCAAAAAGCATGCCGACCCGATGGCAACGCTCAGCCTCGTCCATGTAGGGCGTGCTCAGCACCACGGTGACGCCCTGATGGACCACGTCGGTCAGGATGGTCCAGAGCTCGCGGCGCGAAACCGGATCGACGCCGGTCGAGGGCTCGTCCAGAAAGAGGAGGCGGGGCGCATGCACCAGCGCGCAGCCCAGCGCCAGCTTCTTCTTCATCCCGCCCGAGAGGTTTGCAGCCCGCCGCCCACGAAAGGCTTCGAGGCGCGTGAAGGCCAGCATCTCTTCGATGCGCGCGCGTTTGCGCTCCGGCGGCATACGGTGGATGTCGGCGAAAAACTCCAGGTTCTCGTGGACGCTCAGGTCGGGGTACAGACTGAAGTTCTGGGGCATGTAGCCGATCCACTCCCGGATGTGTTCGGCCTCTTTGACAACGTCGTGGCCCTCGAGGCGGACCCGCCCGCCACCCGGTTCCAGCACGGAAGCCAGCATGCGCAGCGTCGTCGTTTTTCCCGCCCCATCCGGCCCCACCAGCCCAAAGAGCTGCCCCCGGTCGATTGCGAGATTCAGGTCGTGCACCGCCGGTCGGGCGGACTGAGGAAAACGCTTGTACAGACCGATGACCTCAACCACAGCATCCATGACCGTCCTCCACGTCCGGCATGGTAGGGGAGTGGGCTGGATCGTGGAAGTTGCCGACCGGCAGCTGGCCGGGTGACGCGCGTCACCGGTTGCGATGACGCGCGTCACCAGAGACAACAAAAGGCGTGGATAGTCGCGATGTCGATGGTATGCTGCGGGCATGCCCCGAGCCATCGAACCTGGTTTGGTTCGCGCATTTCGCTATTTCACCTTTGTCGCGCTCTGCTACTACGCGATCTTGGTGGCGTTTGAGTTGGCCCAAACGGGCTTTGGCTGGGCAGCGATCCAGATTCAGTGGTACCCAAATCTGCTCGCGAACCTGGCGCTCTTCATATATCTATCGCTGCCACAAGCGCTTCACCGGCTCGGCAATCTGTATTTGCCCATCGCCTTCGGTCTGTCGGCCGGCGTTCCGCTGCTGAGCAATCTCATGCGCCTGGCACCGTTTGTGACCGCTCTGCCGTGGGATGTGGATCCCAACTGGCTGACGTTTCCAAGCCTGCTGGTGACCGTGGTGCTCATTGCCTGGCAGTACTCATACCTGGCGGTGCTGCTCCTGATCGTGTGCGCCGCCCTCCTCGAGATGGCGACCGTCTACCCGTTGTTGGGCACGATCGACGTCCATACGCTGCCCGTCCTTGGCCTGCCGCTGCTGCGGGCCTTTGCGCTCGGGCTGATCGGCCAGATCGTGTCGCGCATGGTCGCCGTGCAACGCGCGCAACGCCGCGAACTCGTTCGCGCCAATGTTCAACTCAGTCAGCACGCGGCGACGCTCGAGCAACTGACGCTGAGCCGCGAGCGCAACCGCCTGGCACGTGAGCTGCACGACACCCTGGCGCACACCCTGAGCGGTCAGGCCGTCAACCTGGAGGCCATCAAGCTCTCGCTGCAGCCGGGCCAGACCGACACGGTCGTCATGCTCGACCAAGCGCTCACAGCGACGCGCCATGGCCTGACTGAAGTGCGCCGGGCGATCAAGGACCTGCGCTCACAGCCGTTGGAGGATCTCGGCCTGGTGATCGCGATCCGACAACTCGGGCTTGAAGCTTCGGCACGTGCGGCCTTCAAGCTCAGCCTAGATGTGGTCGAGCCGCTGCCCGCCATCGACCCGGAGGTCGAGCACGCAGTGTATCGGATCGCCCAGGAAGCCCTCGTCAATGTGATCAACCATGCCAATGCCGCGCAGGTCACACTCCGGCTGGCTGTGGAAAGAGGCCGACTGTGCCTGACCGTCAGCGACGACGGTGAGGGGGCCGAACTCACAAGGGTTGATGCGGCCAGGAGTCATGGGCTGATCATGATGCGCGAGCGCGCCGCGATGGTGAACGGAACGCTCGATGTGGAAAGCCGACCAGGGCTCGGCACTCACGTGCGGTTTTCACGGGTTGTGACCGATGATTAGCGTGTTGATCTGTGATGACCAGCGGATTGTCTGTGAAGGGCTCACGCGAATCCTTGAATCGGATCCGGAGCTCCGGGTCGCCGCGGTGGCGCATGATGGCGCCGAGGCGCTGGCCAGGGTCGCCGACGTTCATCCCGATCTGGTGTTGATGGACCTGAAGATGACGGGTGTCAACGGCATCGTCGCGACGCGCAAAATCCGCGAGCAATATCCGACCATCCCCGTCCTGGTGCTGACCACGTACGACGATGACGAATGGGTCTTTGACGCCCTGCGCAGCGGGGCGGCAGGTTATTTGTTGAAAGACACCCCGCCCAGTGATCTGATCGCCGCGATCAAGGGCACACTGGCCGGAAAATCATTCCTGGACCCGGCAGTGGCGGGCAAGATCCTGAGCGACTATCAGAAGCACCCGGCGAGCACCCCGGCGAAGACGCGGTTTCAAGTCAGCGATCGAGAGCGCGAACTGCTGAAATTGCTGGCGAGCGGCCTGAGCAACGGCGAGATCGCCCAGCAGCTCTTTCTGAGCGAAGGCACTATCCGGAATTATGCGAGCGAACTCTTCAAGAAGCTGGGGGTGTCGGACCGCACGCAGGCCGTGGTGCTGGCTTTGCGTCACGGGCTGATCAGTCTCGGCGATCTTTGACGGCCGGTTCGGATTCGGCCACAAGACCCTGAAATCCCGCCGGAGCCCACAAAGCTCCGGTTTAGTGTGTCTGGGCCTCAAAGACACAACTTGCGATCCGGTCATCCTCTGACCAGGTCGGCGCGTGGCGAGCGGCTGATCCGCACAGGCCTCGGCGACGCCGTTGACGCCTGCGGCCGGAATCTGTGAGCGGTTCGCAGGCGGCCGTTCGCGATTGAGACGCCCTTGTGACTGTCCCACTCTAGAGTCTAGGTATCGGGGTGATCGACGACCCGGTGTCGTGGATCGAGCGGATTTCAAGCAGCGCAACATCCCCAACCGTTCGCACGTTCGAGCGGGCGCGGTCTCTCAAGGAGTGGATATGAATAAAGACGAGTTTGAAGGCAAATGGAAGCAAATGCAGGGCCAGTTCAAGGAGTGGTGGGGCAAGCTGACCGATGACGATTTGAAGCAGGTCGGCGGCAAATACGACCAGATGGTCGGCGTCATCCAGGAGAAGTACGGTTACACGCGCGAGCGGGTCGAAAAGGAGCTCAACGGCCGGATGGCGAAGTTCGAGGCCCATCAGCAGAAGAGCACCGCCCCAACGCCGGATCAGGATATCTGGGACGGCAAATGGAAGCAACTGCGGGGTCAGGCCCGGGAGTGGTGGGGCAAACTCACCGATGACGATCTCGAGCGGGTCGGCGGACAGTCGGAGCAGGTCATCGGTCTGCTCCAGGCGAAGTATGGGTACACGCGTGCCCACGCTGAGGAAGAGTTCAAGAAGCGGGTGGGAGCAGCGGAAATCGACAAGGCGGACACGAACGCCGTTCCGATGCCTTGAGCGGTTGGGCTTGCGCTCCAGATGCCCCGATAACGGGCTCGCAACGGGCGCCGCTCGGGTATCTGAGGCGGATA
>JAEURK010000321.1 GCA_016789175.1 Anaerolineales bacterium | reverse complement strand
TGGCGGCCGTCGAGCAGGGCCGGATCATCTACTCGAACATCCGCAAGTTCGTGTTCTTCCTGCTGAGCTCGAACATCGCCGAGATCATGATCATCTTCCTGGCGACGCTGGCCGGCCTGCCGACGCCGTTGACGGCGATCCAGCTGCTATGGCTCAACCTGATCACAGACGGCGCGCCGGCCCTGGCACTGGCCATGGAGAAGGGCGACCCGGATGTCATGCAGCACCCGCCGCGCCCCAAGACTGAGCCGATCGTCAACGGCTCGATGCGGCTGGGCATCATCGTCCAAACCATCGCGCAAACGTCGGTGACGCTGGGTGCCTTTGTGCTCGGTCTGGGCCTGGCCCTGCAGCAAACCGGGTTGGGCGGCTTCGAGAACGTTCTGGGCTTCGATTGGGGCAGCCTGGTAGGTGACCAAAAAGAGGTGCTCATCCGCACCGGCGAGACGATGGCCTTCGCCACGCTCTCGCTGGCGGAGTTGTTCCGGGCCTTTACCGTGCGCTCGGAGCGCGCCTCGTTGTGGCAGATCGGGCCGTTCTCTAACCGCTCCATGCTGTGGGCAGTCGGGTTATCGTTGACGCTGCTGATGCTGGTGATCAACGTGCCCATCCTGCAGCCGTTCTTCAACACGCACTGGCTGACCGCGACTGAATGGGCGATCGTGGCCATCCTGGGCGTTATCCCGGCGGTTGCCGAGGAGCTCACCAAGGCTTATCTGCGCCGCAAGTAGAGCGCAGGCCGGGTGCACCCGGCCTGCGCCCTGTGATGACCATGACCCCTCAAGAAGAGATGCAGGCGGCCGAGGCCGCGCGCGCGGCCGGCAACGAAGGCAAGGCACGGGTGTGCGCGCGGCGTGGCGCGGGTTGGGCGGTGCGCGGTTACTACCAGCGCCTCAAGGGCCAGAGCTGGGGCGGCGACGCCTTTCATCAACTCAAAGTTCTGCGCGACGATGAGACCCAGCCTCCGGCGCTGCGGGCCGCGGCTGGCCGTTTGACGACGCAGGTCAACCACGACCATGCGATGCCGTTCGATGACGATGTGCTGGCCGACGCCCGGATGTTGATCGCGGCCTACGCCGAACCGGTGGTTGACTGAATGACCACTGAACTCGAAGACTTCCGCCTCGACAAAGACGCATTCTTCAAGACCCATCCTCAATCGCCGCTGACCCCAGCGCAGCAGCGCGCGTTCAAGGGCTTGAGCTATTTTCCCGAGGCGCCGGCACTGCGTTTCGAGATCGAGGTAGAGCCGTTCGCCGAGCGTGAGACGGTTGAGATCCAGACCTCGACCGGCGACGTGCGCGCCTACCAGAAGTACGGGCGTGTGGCGTTCGAGGTGGATGGACACCCCGTGGCGCTGACCCTCTACGCCACGCCGCACGGCTTCTTCCTGCCCTTCGTCGACGCGCTGGCCCAAACCGAAACCTACCCGGCTGGCCGCTACCTCGACCCCGAACCGCTCGGCGGCAAGCGCTTCCTGGTCGACTTCAACCTGGCTTATAACCCCTATTGCGCCTACAACGACCAGTACTCGTGCCCGTTGACCCCGTTCGAAAATCGGCTCAAAGTGGCGATCCGGGCCGGCGAAAAGCGCTTCACAGGCGCTGTGCACGCCTGACCGGCGTTCTTTCGCCCGCGGCCGGTCCTCGGATGTCACGCCCTTGAGACGGTGCGCCGTTAGGATCATAGGGGCGCGCGGTTCCGTGTCAGGTCCCACCTCAGGCGAGGTCGTGGGCCAACCGGCGCTGCCGCGCAGCCGTTATTCACGCTGACCTCCACATTCCGCGCGTGGTGGATCCAGGTCCTCGTGCGCTTACGACCCTCAGGAGGTCACCATGTCGCTCTGGAATCTGAAACACATCTCGGTCGGCGCTACGGGCGCCATCTGGGGCGCCGGCGCCATGGACGGAACGCTCCTACGACTGTACAGCGACGCCGGGTTGACGGGCTGGAATGCGACCCGGCACGGACGAGCGGACATCGTCGCCGCTATCGATGGCGGCGAAGCCTGGTGCGTGACCAGCGATCACGAGATCTGGCACGCCGTGGATGCCCATCTGCCGACCGGCGGACGCTGGTATAAGGTGCCGACCCAGAGCGGCCTGGCCGACGCTCAGACCATCTCGGTTGGCGTCGTCGACGGATCCGTGTGGTACGCCCAGACGGATGGCCGGTTATTCTGGCGAGACCGCGGTCGTTGGCAGGCCGAACCGACGGGCCGGGCCATGACGGTGGCCGCGATCAGCAAGAGCCAGATCTGGGGCATCAATTCGGCCCACGAGATCTGGCATCTCGACGGCACCTGGTCGAAGGTCGCGACGCACTCGGGTAAGGCGGATGCCGTGTCGATCGCGGTGGGCGTCGACGGCTCCGTGTGGTGCGTTCAGGCCGACGGCACGCTTTGCTGGCGGGACGGCGGCGTCTGGCGCATTGATCCGGCAGTCAGGGCGACCGTGGTGGCTGCTTACAGCCAGGACGACCTCTGGTGCCTCGATGCGACGGGCGAAGTCTGGCACAAGTTCGGGGGCCTGTGGTCGAAGGACATCGACACGAACCGGAACGAAGTGACCTGGACCTATACCGTCAAACAGCACGAGCACTTGCTGGGGATCGTGCACCGCGAGTTCAACTTGACCGACAAGTACGACAACTCGGAGGTCGATCGCATTCTCGGCCTTCTGGTGGCTCAAAACCCGCATATCACGCGCGAAACGATCCGCCCCCATGACGTGCTCAGGCTACGATACGAGGTGGCCAATCGTTTCCCCGGCATCGGGCGAACGCGGGCAGGCGTAGACTTCGCGCCGCAGTCTCGGCCGGGTCGAGCCAACCCGGTTACGATGGCCGGCCTGTAAAGAAGGTGGGGGGTGAGCCTGTACCCCCGCAAGCCCTGGCCGCTGTAGACTGATGGAAAGCGATTGAGCGTGTGTAGCGGCCCGCGGCCGGCCAGAAAAGAACGGACCCCGATGACAACCACAGGCCTTTCACAAAATCGGCTGCTCGTGATGGTCTTCTCGCGCGTGGCACTGTTCATCCCCGTGATGTTCGTGGTGATCTTCTTGCCGGCCGGCACGCTGGCTTTTTGGGAGGGCTGGCTGTATCTGGCGGTGCTCCTCGGACCGGCCCTGGCGATCCTTCCCTGGATGCTCAAGCACAGCCCCGACCTGCTGGCGAACCGTATGCGCATGAAGGAGAAGGCCAGGACCCAGCAGTGGGTGGTGTCGATCTCGGGTGTCTTCATGGTAGCGGCTTACGTCCTCCCGGGTTTCGACTTTCGCTGGGGCTGGTCAGACGTGTCCTGGCCGGTGGTGCTCGCAGCGGACGGCCTGGTGGTGTTGGGTTATCTGCTGGTGATCCGGGTCTTTCAAGTTAACCGATTCGCGTCGCGCGTTGTGGAAGTGCGACAAGCGCAGACCGTGATCGACACCGGGCCGTATGCCTGGGTTCGGCACCCGATGTACACGGGCACGATCTTGATGTATCTGGCCTCGCCCGTCGCCCTGGGCTCATACTGGGCGATCCTCCCGGCGCTGTTGATCGTTCCGGTGCTCGCCGTGCGCATCCTGGATGAGGAAGCGCTGTTGCACCGCGAACTGCCGGGGTACACGGCCTATACGGCGCGGGTGCGGTCTCGGCTATTCCCCGGTGTGTGGTGAAGAGCGCGGGAGGTGACGTGCGATGGTGACCTTTGAGACGCAGGTCGCCGTGAAGGGCGCCGATGGCATGGCGCTGTACGCGTTCCTGATGAACCCCACCGATGCGGACTATCAGCGGTGGTGGCCGGGCACCCACCTGGCGTATCACGCGCTTGAGCCGGGGCCGGGTCGGGTGGGCACGCGGCTGTATATGGATGAGTACATAGGCCGCCGGCGCGTGGCGATGACGGCCGTCGTCGTCGCAGCGGAGCCCGGCCGGCGGATCGTCTGGCAGCTGGAGTGGATCGTGCGGCTGCCGGTCTGGGTCCGGTTCGCGTTGGACGATGCGCCCGAGGGTGTGCGGGTCACGCACACGATTGCCGCCGGTTACCGTGGATTCGGAGCCATCCTCGACGGAGTTTTGCGTTTGATCCTGTCACCGGCGTTCGCGCGCGACATGGACGAGCACGTCCGAATCGAGTTCCCGCGGCTGGGCCTGATGCTGGCGCCTGAGACCGCAACCGCTTAAGGCTCCCGACGAACTTCGACCACCGCCACAATCGCATCCCCAAACGACAGGTCAAACCCAGCTCGAAAGTCCGCGGCACTGCAACGCCCGAGCGGGCGCTCATCCAGCAGCGAGGTAAGTGTGTAACGGCCCTCGCCCGGCAGCGGCACCTGCACGCGGGCCTGGGCTGCGTCGCTGGCGTTGCGAAAGAGCACGATCAAGCCCTCGCCGCCTCGACTGAGCCGCGCGAAGCCGTCCCATTCCACGGCGCTGACGGTCTGCCAGCTGCCCAGCGGGAAGAAGCTCTCGTGGTACGCGACGTCGCGCCGCAATGCCTTGGCTCGGCGGATCCACCGGCCATAAGCGGCTACCTGATCCGCCGTGAGTTTGCGCAGATCTCCCAGAAGCAACGGGCACGAACCCAGCGCGGTGGCGAACTTCTCGGCCGGGTCGCCGGTCTCGGCCTGCAAGTTACCGATCAGCATGGTCTCAACCGGGATCGCCAGCGCTCGCTGATACAACAGGGTGCGCGCCTGGCGGGGGCCGGCCGCATCGTCGGTGTTATCGCCGACGTTGCTCATCCAGTCCAGATCGGCGGCGCGCAACAGCCCATAGTCGATCGTGTGTTTCTGCCCCCAGAGTTCGAACGTGAGATCCAACAACACCTGGGGATGTGCCGTGTAGACGCCGGCCGTGATCTCGGCGATGGCGGCGTAGATCCTGGCCACCGATTCGGCCGCGCTCGCGTGATCGTGGCCGGCGGCATGGCAGCCGGGCGCCTCGCCGTAAGCGTTGAACACGGTCGTGAGATCGAGCTTGACGTACGCCAGGTTATAGCGCGCGATGAGCTCCGTCAGACGCGCGACTGCCTGTGCCCGATAAGCGCTGGCCAGGCACAGCACGACTTGTTCGCCCTGAGCCGTCGTCGTCATCTTCGCCCGGCCCTGGGCATCGCGGCATTGCAGGTCGGGCACCGCACCAGCCACAATCGGATCAACCACGGCCAGGGGCGCCCAGAGGCCCAGACGCAGGCCGTGCGCCTCGACGGCCGCGCGCAAGGGCTCGAGGCCGTGCGGGAAGCGCTCATGGTTTACGCCGTTGGCGCCATAGGCGGCCTGCCAGCCGTCGTCGATCGTGAACACGTCGAAGCCCATCTGTGCCGCGAGCGGGATCAGGGCCAGCACCCCGGCCTCATCCGGGCGCGGGCCGAAGGGCTCCCAGGTGTTGAAGTGCCAGAGCGGTGGTGCCGTCGGCTTGCGCACGATCTCGGCGGTTGCGGCCGCCATCCGCCAACGAGGATCGGCAAAACCCTGCTCGTCCTGTGCGAAGACCAGGCTGACGCGGGCCGAGTGCCAGGCCTCGCCGGGCGCCAGTTGCACCTCAAGCGGGAAGAGATCGGTGTCGGCCATCAGCCGGATCGCGCCTTCCCAAAACCAGGCGCCGGTCTCGACCCGTTTGAGGTGCCCGGGCATCTCGTTCAGCGCGGTCACGCTCTCGCCCGTGCGCGCATTGCGCAAGACGATGGCGCAGTCGTCGACCCGACCGGTGATGAAGGTTTCGCGCGGCAGCCCGCCGTAGTGGGCGCGCAGCTGCAGGTCACCGGGCGCGCCGATCTCGAGCGGCAGGGTCTCGATCGCGACGTGGGTCAAGGTCAGCGGGCGATCGCCGTGGTTGACGATCGTCACCTGCTTGACGCTGCGGGCCGGCCCGCCGGCGTAGTGCACGCTGACCTCGATCGGCAGCTGTTGATGGTGCAGCCGCAGCGTGAGCAGGTCGGCGCGCTCCCCGACCCGCGCGGCGTCGACAAGGGCCCAGGCGTCGCTCAAGCTGGTCAGGCGCGTTCCGTCGATTCGGAAGTCGAATTCCGGCGCCCACTGCGCGGCGCCGCGGGCACGCGCCAGCAAATCCCGACCGGTCTCGCGAATCACGAAAGCGGATGTGTGCAGCCCGACGACGGGGTCGAAGATCAAGCGCCGCTGCCAATGAGGGTGCGTGATTTCAAACGTGATCGGCATGTGGCCTCGGTTTGGTTCCGCCTGGCGAAAGCGGAGATCATCGCCGCTCGGATTGTAGTAGACTGAAAGCACTGCGCCGGTTCACCAACCTTGTGGGCGCATCTTCCAGCACACTCTAACCCAGGATGGAGGCGACGATGATCGCTCAATCACCTTTTGGTGGCACCGGCCACTTCAGTTCGCGCACTCTGTTGGGCGCCGCTGCCTTTGGGCAGACCACCCAGGCCGAGACCGACGCCACACTCGAGCTGGCGCTGAGCCTGGGGGTCAACCACGTCGACACCGCCGCCAGCTACGGCGAGTCGGAACTGCGGATCGGTTCGTGGATCCGGCGTCACGGCAAAGCCTTCTTCCTGGCCACCAAGACCGGCGAACGCCGCAAGCAGGCTGCGCGCGATGAGCTCCACCGCTCGCTCGAGCGCCTGGGCGTCGATCAGGTCGATCTGCTCCAACTGCACAACCTGGTCGACCCACAGGAGTGGGAGACGGCGCTCGGGCCGGGCGGCGCCCTAGAGGCCGCCATCGCGGCCCGCGAAGAGGGCCTGGTGCGCTTTATCGGTGTCACCGGTCATGGCGTCACCGTGGCGCGCATGCATCTGCGCGCGTTGGATCGGTTTGCCTTTGACTCGGTGCTGGCGCCTTTCAGCTACGTGCTGAACGGCAATGCCGAGTACGCCGCGGATGTGCAGGCGTTGCGCGAAACCTGTCGCACGCGCGGCGTGGCGATGCAGACCATCAAATCTATCGTCAAAGCGCCCTGGGACGGTCGTCCGCAGACTCGCTCGACCTGGTATGAGCCGCTCGAAGATCAGGCTGACATCGATCTGGCCGTGCACTGGGTGCTTGGCCATAGCGACGTCTTCCTCAACACAGTCGGCGACATCCAGGTCCTGCCAAGGGTGCTCGCCGCCGCCGCGCGCTTCAGCCCGGCGCCGGCTGAAGCCGACCTGCAAGCCATGGTGGCGCGTCAGGGGATGCTGCCGCTTTTCGTTTGAGACCGACAGGACTGGATATCGGCATGACCACTCGCCTCTACCTCATCCGTCACGGCGCGACGCAACTAACCGCTGAGAACCGGTTCTCCGGAAACGTCGGCGTAGAGCTCTCCGAGGAAGGTCGCGTGCAGGCCGCCCACCTGGCCGCGCGGTTGGCCGACGACAAGGTGGCGGCGGTCTATGCCAGCCCGCTCAGCCGCACGATGGATACGGCCGCGATCATCGCGCGACCGCATGGCCACACGCCGATCCAACGCGACGGGTTGCGCGAAATCAGCCACGGGCGTTGGGAGGGCTTCACGCGTCAGGAGGTCGAGGCCCAGTTCCCGGGCGAATACCCGGCCTGGGAAGAAGATCCGTTTACGTTTGCGCCCGAAGGCGGGGAGAGCGGGGTGCAGGTGCTGGCGCGGGCTTTGCCCGTGATCCGAGAGATCGTCACCCAGCATGAGGGCCAAAACGTGGTGGTGGTCTCGCACAAGGCCACCCTGCGGCTGTTGATCAGCAGCTTGCTGGGCTTTGACGCGCGCGGGTACCGCGATCGGTTGGATCAGGCGCCGGCATGTCTCAACATCCTGGATTTTCGCGACCCGGTGCGGGCGCGGTTGATGCTGTTTAACGATATATCGCACTACACCGATCAGCCGCTGCGTCCGCTGGCTCACCTCTCGAAGTG
Organism: Anaerolineales bacterium; assembly: GCA_016789175.1. GTDB lineage: Bacteria > Chloroflexota > Anaerolineae > Anaerolineales > UBA6663 > UBA6663. The sequence continues at coordinate 8,235 of JAEURK010000321.1, read as the reverse complement.
GTGGGATCCGGGCGCGGAGCCGAAGGGGTAGGGGACGAACAGGATCAGGCCAGCTGGCCCTCGAGCATCAAAGACTCGATGTGCCGCACGGCTTCGGTGATGGTGATGCCATCGGCCGCGGCCCACTCACGCGACAGATTGCCGTGAGCCTGGCGGAGCGTCATCGAATCGATCTCGTTGAGCGGTTTGATACGACCGCGGGCGGTCAGATCCCGCACGACGGCGCACAGGCTGGCGAACGAGCCGTCCTTGAGTTGCTGCAGGACGTCGAGGCGGCGCTGGCGGTGATCGGTCGAGAGCTCGGTCGGGCGGCTGCGCAGCACGGCCCGGTAGCGCTCGAGGTCGCGCTTGTGCGTCAGGGCGCGCAATTCTTGCGGCCCGCCGGATTGGACGAGGACCCAGACCGTGCTCTGGTCGAGCGCGATCTCGTAATAGAGCTTGGCTTCGGACTTGGCGAAGCTGTTGGTCACGAGGCCCACCACGCGTCCCACGCCATGGTTGATGTGGACGACCCGATCATCGACCTGATACTGCATGGTTTCCTCCCGCTCCGGAGAGCGATCGCGAACGCAAGCGGCCTGTGGCTCGGGCCTGGGGAGAGGCGGGGACGACAGATGCCGAGAAAGTCGCAGGCCGACCGACCGGGATATGTGGGTTTCCCCATCCCGGCCGATCGGCCTGCGCGTCAATCCTGACGGATTAGAAGCGGCGGTTGCCGCCGCCACCGCGCTTGCCGCCACCGCCGCCGCGGTTGCCGCCGCCGAAGCCGCCGCCAAAGCCGCCGCCACCACCACCACCGCTGCGCTCTTCGCGCGGCTTGGCGATGTTGACAGTCAACGGGCGACCGTTCAACTCATTGCCGTTGAACATGCTGATGGCCTTCTGGGTCTCGGCCTGGCTGCTCATCGTGACGAAGCCAAAGCCCTTCGATTGACCCGTGTCGCGGTCCTTGATCAGGGCCACGTCAGTCACCGTGCCGGCCTGGGCGAACAAGGTGCGCAACTCGGCCTCGGAGGTCGAATAGGCCAAATTGCCAACATACAGTCTCGTTTCCATTCTCAGATCCTTGCTCCGGACAGGCCGGAAAGAAAAAGGCCGCCAACCCATAAGCGGTTTGGCGGCCTGAACCACACAAATCACGAACTGATCCTGATTAGTATACCACGTTTAAGTGGTTCGAAGGCAATGAGTTGAATGAGAGTCCGCACGATCAAGTTGCCAGGCGCGGAATCTGGGCGCGTTTGACGCAGATTTTGCAAAAAAAAAGTAACTGGTCAGCCAGCAGGAAGGTGGGAGAAAACTAGATTGTTGGGTGCAGGGCTCCCGTTGCTCAAATCCGCGGCGACTATGTCGCTATTTCGGGTCCGTCGATCCGGCGCCCTTTACAATGTCGGATCGACACGCGTACTCTTTCAATGAAGGAGAGCCTCACGATGACTATCCTGCCCGGCTATCAGCACTTCAACGGTCGCCATTGGGAAACCGGCACGATCTGCAACGCCTTGGCCTATCGTGGCGTGGCGGCGCCGCACACTGGCCAGCCTTTCAGTGAAGCATTCCTGATGGGTGTGAGCGGCGGCGTCTTGATGGGGTACTTCTCGTTTGCCTATTCAGGCCATGATCCGCATGTGGCGTTGCTGTCGCGCAACACGTTCGATCCACTGGATACTTTGCTGGGGCGGTTGGGGATCGTGCAACATCGGCGACATGCGACCAACGCAGCCAAGGGGCTGAGCAACCTGGCAGAGGTGTTGGAGGAGGGTCAGCCCGCGATCGTCTGGGCGGATGCCTTCAGCCTCCCGTACACGGGGCTGCAGCCTGCGGCCGATATGTGGGCCAACTTTCCGATCGTGGTGTATGGATTGGATGTGGCCCGTGACAAGGTCTGGATCGCTGATCGCGCGGCCGTGCCGTTGACCGTCACACCGGCGGAACTGGCGGCTGCTCGGGCCCGGGTCAAGAAAGATCGCTTTCGCGTTCTGACGATCGAACCGCCGGTTCCGGCCAAGCTGGCCTCTGCCGTCCGACAGGGGATCGCGGATTGCCTCAGGCGTTACGTCGAAGCACCGGTCAAGACCGCCAAAGCCAATTTCGGCCTGGCGGCCTATGACCATTGGGCCGACCTTTTGACGACGAACAAGCACCGGCAGAGCTGGTCAAGGGTGTTTCCGGCCGGGGCGCCCTTGTATGCCGGCCTGTCGACGGCCTACGATCACTTCGGGATCGGGGTGGTCGCTGCGCTCCGTGACCGCGGGCTCTATGCGGACTTTCTTGAAGAGGCCGCGCCGATCCTCAAGCGCCCGGCCTTGAAAGAAGCCGCAACGGCATTCCGGGCGTGTGTACCCGGTTGGCGCGCGCTGGGGGAGGCGCTGTTGCCCGAGACGTCTCGACCGCTGCGCCGCACGCGGGAGCTGCTGGATCAACGTCGCGCAGTCTTCATCGAGAAGGGCGAGCGGGCGTTGCCCACCCGCCGGCGCATCGACAGCCGGCTGTCCGAGATCCGCCGGGATTTGACGAAGAGCTTTCCGCTCGATGGGTCAGAAGTGCGCGACCTGTGTGTCGACATCGCGACCCAGGTGCGCGCGATCGGTAACGTCGAGCGGCTGGCTTACGAAGCGTTGCGAAAGGCGATGGCCGGGCGGGGGTGAGTCGCCTGAGCTGCGTGTCTGGCCGCGCAGTCGGTTGTCCGCGAGGTTGAAGCGGGAGGTGGGAGGAGAGAAGAGCGAAGAGCGAATGCTAACCGGGGTAGCGTTCACTCCTCGCTCCTCCCACCCTCCTCTGCGATAATGGTCGAATGTCCTTCAATCGCGGCGTCGGGTATGCCCTGGCGGCCTACTTCGCCTGGGGCTTGCTCCCGATCTACTGGAAAACCCTGCATAGCGTGCCGGCGGTCGAGCTGATCGGGCACCGCATCGCCTGGTCGTTCATTGTGCTCGCGCTGTGGATCACGGCTGCCCGCGGCTGGCGCACCCTGCAGCAAACCCTCAACCGTCGTGTGATCGGCCTGTACACGATCGCAGCCGTGCTGATCGGCATCAACTGGTTGATGTATATCTGGGCCGTCAACGAGGGCTACATCGTCGAGACCAGCCTCGGGTATTTCATCAATCCCCTGTTGAGTGTGTTGCTGGGAGTCTTCGTCCTGCGTGAGCGCCTGCGGCCGTTGCAGTGGGTGCCGCTGGCTCTGGCCGGAGCAGGCGTGATCTATCTGGCGTTCGCTTATGGCTCGCCGCCCTGGATCGCCCTCTTGCTGGCACTGACGTTCGCCCTATACGGCTTGGTCAAGAAGACGGCGCCGCTGAATGCGCTGCACGGCCTGACGCTGGAGACCGGGCTGCTCTTCATCCCAGCGCTAGGGGTTGTCGTGGGCGCCGGGGTTGTCGGACAGAGCGGGCTGACGCGCGATTGGCCTTTCACGGCGATCCTGTTGGTCGGCACTGGCGTGATCACCACGATTCCGCTTCTGCTCTTTGCCGCCGCAGCGCGGCGCATCCCGCTGACCCTGGTCGGGGTGCTGCAGTACATCGCGCCGACGATGCAGTTCCTCATCGGCGTGTTCGTTTATCACGAGGGCTTCTCGTTTACGCAATTGATCGGCTTCGGCATGGTCTGGGCGGCCCTGATCTTGTTCTCACTCGAGGGCGCCCTGGCCGCGCGGGCCCGTCAGCAGGTCAAGCCTGTCGAGCATGTCGTGTAGAGCGTGGCGCGAGCGCTCCCGAGCGGCAGCGCTCGCGCCGCTTTATGAAAGGATCCCGATGGCCTACCTTCCCTCCCCGCAACGCTACGACGACCTCCCGTACCGCCGCACCGGCCGGAGTGGCCTGAAACTGCCGGCGATCTCGCTGGGTTTATGGCACAACTTCGGCGGTGTCGACGCGCTCGAAAACATGCGCGCCCTGTTACGGCGTGCCTTCGATCTGGGTGTGACGCATTTCGACCTGGCCAATAACTACGGGCCGCCGCCCGGCTCAGCCGAGGAGAATTTCGGCCGGATCCTGAAGGACGATTTCCAGGGACATCGCGACGAGCTGATCCTCTCGTCGAAGGCCGGCTACCTGATGTGGCCCGGCCCATACGGCGATTGGGGCTCGCGCAAGTACCTGATCTCCAGCCTGGACCAGAGTCTGAAGCGCATGGGCCTCGACTACGTCGACATCTTCTATCATCATCGGCCCGATCCCGAGACGCCGCTCGAGGAGACCATGGCCGCGCTCGACTTCGCGGTGCGTAGCGGGCGCGCGCTGTACGTCGGTGTGTCGAACTACCCGGCCGACCTGACTCGTCAGGCCGCTCAGATCCTGCGCGGGCTTGGGACGCCGCTGTTGATCCATCAGCCCAAGTACAGCCTGTTCGAGCGCTGGGTGGAGGGTGGGCTGATCGCGGCCCTGCGCGACGAAGGCGTCGGCGGCATCGCGTTCTCGCCGCTGGCTCAGGGCCTGCTCACGGATCGGTATCTGCAGGGCGTGCCCGACGACTCGCGCGCCGGCAAGGCCGGCACCTTCTTGAAGCGCGAGCAGGTGACCGACGCGGTTCTGGCCCGCGTGCGGGCGTTGAACGATATCGCCCAGGCGCGCGGCCAGACCCTGGCGCAGATGGCGCTGGCCTGGGTGCTGCGCCATCCCGAGATGACCTCGGCTCTGATCGGCGCCAGCAAGGTCAGCCAGATCGAGGACGCCGTGCGCGCACCGGCCCAGGCGATGTTCGCGCAAGATGAGTTGACTGCGATCGAAGCCGCCCTCGCCCTGTAACGTCATTGCGCTTCGACCCCCGGCCGGCGTTGGCTCGAGCCTGAGCGAGCCAACGCCGGCCTTGTCGTCTCCGGCGCTTTCGCGTAAACCTGGAGTGAAATCCGGGGCCGGCAGATCGAATCCGGTCGTAGGCCAACCGATTTTCCGGTCGGTTTTACCGCGCCTCGGCGCGGTCTTTTGTTTAATGCCAGTGACTGCCGATAACTGCTGTGGACTTCGGTTAGAGGGCCAACCGGGTCTGGGGAAAGCTAATGTTTGGACGTAGGCCTGAGTCTTCAATCGATCGTGAGTCGCCTCGACGGGATTGGCGTTCGCCCAGGCTGTGGGCGAACTTCTCGTTGCGCGGCAAAATCGTCGTCCCGTTCCTGGCCCTCACGGTGCTGACGGCGCTGGTGGGGACGTTTATCGTGACGCGCCTCACGGCCGGATCGGCGCGCGAGCGCTTCACCAATCAACTCTATGAATCGAGCCGACTGGCGGCCGCGGCCGTGGTCGACCAGGAGAGCCGGCATCTCTCGGTGCTGCGTCTCATGGTGTTCACCGAAGGCCTGCCGGCCGCCTTGCTGTCGGGCGATATTGCGCGCATGGACAGCCTCTTGCGCCCGTTAGCCGGAAACGCCGGAGTCGAGGTGTGGGCGGTGTTGGATGATCAGGGACGCGCCTGGCTCACCAATGTGGCACCGGTCGGCGAGGCAACCGGCGCACACGACGTCGTAGTGGCCGAGTGGCGCGGCGAACCCGCCGTGCTAGCGGTGCTGAGCGGCGCGCGGGATATCGCCGGCGACAAGATGATCGGCATCAAGACGGTCGCGGGCGAACCTTTCTTTTATACGGTTGCGCCGATCGCCAATGAGGACGGCCGCGTGATGGGGGCCGTCGTGGTCGGCACGCGCCTGACGACCCTGCTCGACCTGCTTCGCGAACGCTCCAGCGCTCAACAGGTACTGCTCACGCGGTCGGGCGCGTTTCAGGTCGGCACGCTGGTCGTCGATGCCCAAATGCTGGCGTTGACGCCGGAGCAGGCGGCGGCGGTCGATCAAAGCCCCTCACGCCCGGTCGAAATCGCGGGCGTCTCCTATGAAGCGCTCTACACACCGCTGCTGATCCGACAACAGCCGCTGGGTGTGTTGGTGACCCTGCTCCCAACCGAGTTTGTGATCTCAACCGAAGCGACCAGTCGTAACGCGGTTGCCGCGATCTTCCTGGGCCTGGTGGCAGCGACCACCGCGCTGGGGTTCGGGTTGGCGCACGCGATCAGCGCCCCCTTGTGGCGTTTGCGTGACGTCACGCAACAGGTCGCCGCCGGCGACCTCCACCAGGCGACCGGGATCAGCTCGGGAGACGAGATCGGGGGCCTGGCGAGCGACTTCGATCAGATGACCGGCCGATTGCGGCACCGCACGGCGCAATCCGAGGCGCTGCAGATCGCGACCCGGGAGTTGTATGAGCAGGCATTGCAGCGTGGCGAGCAACTCGCGGCCGCGAACCAGCAACTTGCGGCGGCCCAGGCTCACATGATCCAGCGCGAGAAGATCGCGTTGATGGGGCAGGTGGCCAGCCACATCGCCCAAGACGTGCGCGCGCCGTTGACAGCCGCGCTCACCTTGTTGGACCTGATCGAGATCGAGCAGGAACTCGAACCAGGCGTGCGCGACCACCTGGTCCAGATCCGCGCACATACCGAACGCGCCGGTCGATTGCTCGGCGATATCGACCGGTTCGCGCATCCAGCGCAGGTCGACCACATGCTGATCGATCTGCGGCTCACGCTGCGCGCCGTGCTCGAGGGCCAGGCCACGGCGCTTCAGGCCGCGGCGGTGACGGGCGAGCTCGATCTGCCCGCTGCGCCTGTCTATGTGACGATCGATCCCGGTCAGATTCAACAGGCCCTGGGCGCCCTGGTCGCCAACCGGCTGCGTCAGATGCAGCCGGCCGGTGTGTTGACGCTCCGCCTGGCGGCCGCATCCGACGCTGCCTCCGCCGCCGTAACCATCGCCGACACCGGGCCGACGATCGCGCCCGAGCTGGCCCACTGCCTCTTCGATCCCGTCTTTGACGTCAACTCGGACGCCCTCAGCCGGCACCTGGAATTGGCCGTGAGTTATGGCCTGATCGCCGAACACGGCGGCCGGATCGACGTGCACAGTGATCCGGCCCTGTTGGATCGGTTCACGGTATATCTCCCGCTTGGCGATGGGCAGGCCGACGTGAGCGACTCGATCATGGAGATTGAGGTCGTCAAGCCGCAGCCCGACCCCGAACGTCCGATGAAATGACCGCGCAACCCGAACGCCCAGCGGAGAAACGTCGGCGCCGCGCGCTCGTCCTCGTGCTCGCGGCCTTCACGTTGCTGCTGGTGTTGCTGTGTTGTGGACAGCTGGCTCTGCTACAGCTTTCGATTGAATCCCCCTGGATCCGCGCGCCGTATCAGGCCGACTACCGGCCGTGGGATCCGCTATTGATCGCCCCCGTCCGAGTCGAAATCCTGACGGAGGTCGAGTCGGATCGCGCCAGCGCATTGGCCACGACGCCCGCCGGGCAGACCGGTCCGTCGGCCGGTCAGATCCTGCAGACCTTGATCGCGCCGACCCTGACCGATACCCCGACGACGACCGGGCCGGCCGCGCCGCCACCGTCGACAGCGACACCGTTCGTGCCCGGGGCAACCGCACTGAACCTGACCACCGCCACCGCCACGATGACCGGTACGGCCACGCCGGTTACCGCCACACCCACGTCCACCGGGCTGCCGCCGACAGCCACGCTGATCGCGTCGGCTACCCGGACGTCCACGGTGACTCCGACCGGCACAGTAACCCTGGTCACGCCCACTGCGACGGCGACAGTGGTTCCAGCGACCTCTACCGCGGCGGCCACGGGCACGGGGACTGCGACGCACACGCTCACGCCCGCCGTCACTGCGACAGCGACGTCGACTTTGACTGCCACGATCACGGCCACATCGACCGGGACGCCGACGATCACGCCGACGCCGACCGAGATGCCCACGGCGACAACCACACCGACCGCAACCGAAACGCCTACCGCAACGCGGACCGCGACGGAGACCCCGACGCCGACGATCACGCCGACGCCGACCGAGACGCCCACACCCACGGCGACCGCGACAAGTACGGCCACGGCTACATCAACTGTGACGCCTACGCCGACCGACACGGCGACGCCAACGGTGACCTACACGCCGACCGCGACCGCGACGGTCACTCAAACCCCGACGGTGACCCCTACCCCGACGGCCACGGCGACGCCGACGGTGACGCTGACCCCGACCGCGACGGCCACCGCGACGGCGGCGCCGGTGTTGATCGTGAACAGCACCGGAGATGGCGGCGATGCGGATAGTGGCGACGGGTTGTGCCAGACCACGACGGCGGGCGAATGCACGCTGCGGGCGGCGCTGGAAGTGGCGAACGTCGGCGGGGTGACGACGATCCAGTTCGGGATCCCGGTGGGCGATCCGGGGTAC
>JAEURK010000305.1 GCA_016789175.1 Anaerolineales bacterium | reverse complement strand
GCCAGTCTTCCCGCTGTTCGCGAATATGAACTACGGGTACCCGGCCGGCAGCTGTCGCGTTTCCTTCCGCGTAATCCACGTAATCCGCGACCAGGTTCCGCACCTGACAGCGCTGGATGCTGGGCATCCGTTTGCTCGTGTACACGCGGGCGGGCCCCGTTTTGCGCGCTCCTGCATTCGTGCGACAATCGAGGGATGGCTGCTCCCCGTTCCTCGGCTGGTTATATCCCCTGGTGGCTGCTGCTCCTGGTCGTCTCAGGCTTTGTGCTGGCTGCAGCAATCCTGGCCGGGGTGGCGGTGTCGACGCGCACGGCGGACCTGCCACGGCCGACGGCGACCGCGCTCGTGGTCGTGTCAGGTGACGGCGGTGGACAGGTGCTCCCGACGCCTTTCGTGCCGCCGCCGACCGAGACCCGGCCGGGCGGCCCGACCCCGACCGTGGCCGAGCCCATCCCGACCCTGTCATCGCTGATTCCCACCCTCGGCGGTTACGTTCAGGTGGTCGGCACTGGCGACATCGGGTTCTTGAACCTGCGCGCCGAGGCCAGTCGCTCGGCCGCCGTGAACTACCTGGCCCTGGAGCGCGAGGTGTTTCAGGTCCAGGCCGGGCCGGTAGAGGCCGACGGCCTGGTGTGGTGGTTTCTGGTCGACCCGGCGACCGGCACCCGCAACGGCTGGGGCGCGCAAAACTATCTGACGGTCGTGGCGGGACCGTAACCGCCCAAAAATTCGCTATGTCCAAACCCAAACACGTCACCCTCGATCGAAAGAATCAGCGCCTGGTCATCCAGTGGGCCGATGGCGCGACCAGTGATTACGCGCTCAACGTCCTGCGCGAAGCCTGCCCGTGCGCCGACTGCCGCGGCGGCCACGCGAACATGGGCAAGCCGCCGGACATCGACAATCTGCTGCTGATCCCGTTGGCCCGCGTCAAGAGCTACGACGTCTCGAAACTCGAGCCGGTCGGGCATTACGCCCTGCGCCCGACCTGGGGCGACGGCCACGACGCCGGGATCTTCACCTGGCCATATCTGCGCGAGCTCGGCGACGGCTTGGCCTCGAAGAGCGGTCCGGGCGGCGACTCGCCCGGCGGTCGCCAGGACCCACGCTACCATCCGCTTGGCAAGTAGCATTGTTCATCGACAACGTCGTCGGCCTGTGCGGCGCCGTTGGAGTTCACGTCACATCATGCCTCCCAAGAAACCCATTACGCCAGACGCCCTGTATCAACTCAAGCACGTCGAAGACCCGCAGCTCAGCCCGGATGGGCGTTGGGTCGCCTATGTCGTGCGCACGCAGGCCAAGCTCGACAACGCCTACGAGCGCCACATCTGGCTGCTCGACCTCGCCGATCGGGCCGCGACCCCGCGCCAGTTCACGTTCGGGGCCAAGTCGGATCTGGCGCCGCGCTGGCGCCCGGACGGTACAGCGCTGGCCTTCGTGTCGCTGCGGGGCGGCAAGCCGCAGGTGTATTACATCGCGCTGGCCGGCGGCGAGGCCTGGGCGCTGACCTCCTCCGCCAACGGCGCAGTCAACCCGGTCTGGAGCCCCGACGGCAAGCAACTGGCCTACCTGTCCGACGTTAATGCCGACGAGCGCCAGGCCGAGGATGAAGGCAAAGAACCCCCGTCGCCGAGTGATTCACTCGATGCCCGCCACCGGGGCGAGCGCAAGGCTGAGGACGAGAAACGCAAACTCGATCCGCGCGTCATCCAGAAACTGCCCTATCGCACCGGCACCGAGTACTACGATGATCGCACCACGCACCTGTACGTGATGGCGGTCGACGCGAACGGCAAGGCGGAAAAGGCACGGCGCCTGACCGATGGCGACCGCGACTACACTCATATCGACTGGTTCCCGGATGGGCGCGCGATCCTGTCGAGCCAATCAGGCAAGCCCGAGTCGGATCCATGGTTCTTTCAACGGCCGGTGCGCATCCCGACCAGCGGCGCACACCGTCAGACGTTCCTGACTCCGCCGGGCTTCGAGTACACCGAAGCCCGGGTGAGCCCGGACGGTCGCTGGATCGTCGCGAATCGGCAGTCCGATCGGGCCTCGTTCGGCGAGCCGCTCCGGATGGTGGTTTTCCCGGCCCGCGGCGGGGCCGTGATCGAGCGCGCGGTCGAGCTCGATCGTCTGGCCGGGCACTTCACCTGGTCGGCCGACTCCCGGCGCGTGTTCTTTACCGCCGAAGATCGCGGCGACACCGGGTTGTATGTCGTGGACGTGACGGCCGGGAAGGCCCGGCGCGTGGTGGGAGGCCGGCGCGTCATCCTGAACTACAGCCTGGCGCGCACCGGTCGGATCGCGTTCGTCGCGCACACCCCGGCCGGCCCGGCAGATCTCACGATCTGTGAGTCAGACGGCAAGCGTGAGCGGCAGGCGACCGACCTGAACGCCGGGTGGCGGGCCGAGCATGCCGTGGCCCCGATCGAGGAGGTCTGGCACGCGGCACCCGATGGGCGTCGCATCCAGGGCTGGCAGCTGCTGCCGCCGGTCCGCGAGCGCGGCGCCAAAGTGCCGCTGGTCCTGAACATGCATGGCGGGCCCTGGGTGATGTGGGGGCCCTCGGTGCCCGAGGTCTGGCTCGAGATGCAGGTGCTGGCCGGCGCCGGTTATGCCGTGTACTACTGCAACCCGCGCGGCTCGCTCGGCTACGGCGGCGAGCACGCCCTGCTGATCCATAACGACTGGGGTAACCACGTCATGCACGACATCCTGTCGGGCGTCGACGCCATCGTCGCGCGCGGGGTTGTCGACCCCAAGCGCATGGCGGTGACCGGCGGCAGCTATGCCGGCTATATGACGGCCTGGATCATCGGCCACGACCAGCGCTTCGCCTGCGCCTGGGCGCAGCGCGGCCTGTATAACCTGACATCGTTCTTTGGCACCAGCGACATCCCGCAACTGATCGAGCGCGAGTTCGACGCGCGCGGTTTCGAAGACATCGAGAGGCTCTGGGAACAGTCGCCTTTGGCCTATGTGCAGGATATGCACACGCCGCTCGTGATCGAACATCAAGACAACGACTGGCGCTGCCCGCCCTCGGAAGGCGAGCAGCTGTACGCAGCGCTCAAGCGCCTCGGGCGAACTGTGACGCTGCTGCGTTACCCGCGCGAGGGTCACGAGATGACGCGCTCGGGCGAACCCGGCCACCGGGTCGATCGACTGAACCGCATGGTGGCGTGGTTTGGGACGTATTGCGGCAAGAAGGCCAAGCGGCGCGCTTGATGGCTGGACGCGCGCCGACCGCGTGTGTGAAGCGACGCATGCTGAGAAGGCACCCGGTTTCTCAGCATGCGTTTGTTTTCGGACGGCATCTGTGACTCTGGTTGCGTGACAGGCGGAGAGGAGCAAGGGTCGCCATGGCCAAAGGTCGGATGCTGTCTGGCATTACCTGTTTTCTGGCGTTTGCCGTCTTCTACACACTCACCGCGCGGACCGAGCTACAGGTCTCCGACGAGGTTGCGACCTTCGCAACCGGCATGTCGCTGGTGACGCAAAACGATCTGGCGATCGACGAGTTGCAGTGGTTGCAGGACGCGGTGGGGATCGGCAAACGCGGCCCTGACGGACACCTGTACGCCAAGTACTTCCCCGGCAACGTGATCGGGTCCGCCATCCTGTATCTACTCGCGCCGTTCCCGGTCGGCGATCCTTTCTTCTGGAACGGCAAAGAGATCGCGCCCTCACTGGCCCGCGCGCGCTTTGCGATGCTGCTTGACCCGCTTCTGGGCGCGCTGGCGATGACGCTGCTTTGGCTATGGACCGAACGCGCTCACAGCGCGCGGGTCGCCTGGACCGTGGTGGTTGCGATCGGGGTGGGTTCAGACTGGTGGTATCAGTCACGGGGATTCATGTCGGAGGTGGGGGCTGGGATGGGTCTGGTGGCCTGTGCCTACCTGGCCTATTCCAGGAGACCCTACCTCAGCGCCCTGGCTCTGGGGCTGGCCGTCCTTTTCCGACCCACCAGCCTGCTCGGGTTGCCGATTTGGCTCGTCAGCCTGCGCCCCGATGACAGCCTGGGGCGCGGTTGGCGGTGGCGCGACCTGGGCTCGGTTGGCCTGGTCGTGGTGGGTGTCATCGGGCTGGGCGTCTACAACTGGTTGCGGTATGGCGCGCCGACGGACTTTGGATACGTGAACGAGACCTTCAACTGGTCCTGGATCGGGCTATGGGGCGTGCTTCTGAGCCCGGCCCGCTCGCCGCTGGTCTACGCGCCGGTCCTGGCGCTGGCGATCCCGGGCGCCTGGTGGTACTACCGGCAGGAGCGCTGGGTTACGCTGGCCCTGGTAACCACGAGCGTGGCACACATCCTGACGATCGGATCGTGGCACAGTTGGGCCGGCGGCTGGACCTGGGGGATGCGGTTGTTGACGCCGATCGTGCCGCTCCTGGCTGTGCTGTGTGCCGCAGCGTTGGCCCGGATCGCGAAGGATGGGCGCGGCTGGGCCCTGGTGTCCGTCCTGTGCGTTTGGGGTTTTGGAGCGGCAGCGATGGGGTTGGCACGCGACCCGATCCGGACGTTGAACGAGCGGGTCGGGCCCGACAAGGTCCCGTTCGACGACACGCTCTATACGCTTGAGCGGTCGCAGTTTGTCCTGCAGTACCAGAGCCTGCAGAGCTGGACGCCCTGTGACGTCGATGCGCGTCTGCTCCGCGGCCTGATCGGCGCCTGCGCGCCCTAAGCCCGACACCCCGACGTGTACAACGAGAAACGGCCGGAGGTGGTGCCTCCGGCCGTTTCTCGTCGTGCACGTCGGGGTGGGTTTACTGCGGCGTGACCGTCTCGACAGTCGGCACGATGCCGGGGCCGGGCAACACGATGGTAGGAGTCGTGCCCTCCGGCGTGAAGATGATCTTGTCAGTCGGCTTGAGGGCCGCGGCATTAGCCTGTGCGATCTGGAGTTGCAGGTAGGCCGGGTTCGCGGCGTACAACTGCGCCAGCGCCAATTGCTGGGCCAGGTCGGCCCGCGCCTTTTCCTCGGCGGCGTCGGCCAGGGCGCGGTTGATCTCCAGGTCCTGCTGGGCAGCCAGAAGTTCGTTGGCCTTCTCGGCTTCGATCACGGCCTGCTCGGCGATCAGGCGATCCTGCTCGAGCTTGGCCAGCAAGGTTTGCTGGCGCGCTTCTTCCTGGATCCGGCTCTGCTCGACCCGGATCTCGCCTTCCTGGCGGGACTGCTCGGCGAGGGCTTCGGCCTCGGCCTTGAGTTTGTCTTGCGCGGCTTTTTCGGTCGCAAGCCGGGAAGCCACGATCGAGTCGAGCGCCGCCTGGACCTCGGGCGAGAGCACGACCTCGGGCACCACGACGTTGGAGACGGTCAGGCCGTAGTTGTCGGCCAGCTCGCTGGTCTCGTCATCGATGCACGCGCGCAGTTCGTCGCGGGCGGTGCCGATGATGGCGTCGTCGAACTTGCGCGAGCCGACGCAGACCTTCATCGCCTGCTGCACCAGCGACTTGGCGCGATCGAGCGCGACCGTGTCGTCCAGGTAGACCTGGCTGTACTGGGCCCAGTTGGCGAGCAGGATGTCTTTCTGCGCGATGCCCGGACGGAACAGGTCGCCTGTGACGACCAGACCGATGCGCTGCTTGTCGGAGGTGATGATCTCCTCGTCGCGGACGCTAAAAGGCAGGGCCGCGCTCGACACGCGCTTGAGATCGACGTACAGGCCGAAGTCGCTGTACACGCCCGGGCCGACCACATTCGTGACCTGGCCGCCCTGCAATTGCAGGCCGACCTCGCCCGGACCGATGGTCTCGAACACGTACACGAACTGGCCGCCCACCCCGAAGATCACGGGGATCGCAACCAGAGCCACGATGAGCCCAATGGCAAGGTTGCGCACGATGGGCGGGATCGAAAAAGGTCGACCTTTTGGCGTCATAGAAGAAGTCCTTTGTGTCTTGAATCGCGGAAACGAAAGTGCTCAGGAAAACATACGCGAAATGCGGAGATTTGTTGCGTAGCCGGCTGACGATCAGCCTACCTTCCGGCTGACATTCGGCGCGAGCGCAGGCTCAGGCTTCCGGCTCGCGTAAGTCGACGAACTTGTAGCCGATCCCGCGCTCCGTCAGGATGTACTTCGGGTGAGCCGGGTCCTCTTCCAGCTTCTGGCGCAGATAGTTGATGTACAGCCGGAGGTAATGCGTCTCCTCGCGGTACTCGTAGCCCCACACCTTGGCGAGGAGTTGATCGTGCGGCACGACCCAACCGGCGTTCTGCACAAGGTGATAGAGAAGACGGAACTCGGTCGGGCGCAGGCGCACCGGCTGGCCGTTGACCAGCACCTCGCGCCGATCAAGGTTCATCGTCAGGCGGTCGTCGACCCGGATGCTGCTCTTCTCGGCCGGGGCCGGCTGTTCGGTGCG
>JAEURK010000285.1 GCA_016789175.1 Anaerolineales bacterium | reverse complement strand
TGGATCGGGCCGATTTGGATCGGCCAGCACCATGACGATCAGGCCAGGCTCCGCCTCGGGCCCGGTGTTCAGGAAGGTCAAGGCCGCCGCCACATCCTCAGCGGTGCGCAGCCGGAAGAGCGGCGAGCTGCGCCGAATCTGGAGCATCTCCCGAAACGCCCGCGACGCCGCCAGGATGTCGGCCTGAGCCGGCTTGAGCGCGGGATTAGCCAGGAGCGGCGCAAGCACTGTGGCGCGCTCGGCCGAATCGGGGGGCAGGCCCACGCCCCAGTTGTTGGATGCGTAACTGAAGTCCAGCCGGTTGAACCAGTCGCCCGAGTTGTAGCTATTGCGATCGCCCGATTTCGAGCGCAGCAGATCGTCGCCGGCGTGGAAGAAGGGCACGCCCTGGGCTAGCAATACCAGGCTGTTCCCCAGGTTCTGCATCCGCACGCGGTCAGCGATCGTGGCTGAAGCCGGGGCTTTGAACTGGATCGCGTCGAACAGGGTCTCGTTGTCGTGAGCCGAGACGTAGATCACGTTCTCTTGCGGGTCACGGGTGTAACCGGCCGGATTGCCGTTGTAATCGACGTCGGCGCCGGTTACGGCGCGGCCGGCCGCATCCACCAAAGGGTAGTCAGCCAGATTACCGGCCAGCCCCAAACGGATCCAATCCTGATAGCGCAGCAGGCGGTCACGTTGCTCCCCGACGTTGCCTTGCGCTGAACCGTTGGGGTCGTCCGACAATCCCGTGATGAAGCCCTGCTCCTGCAAACCCGAGAACGGTCCGCCGCCGCGGGCACCGTCGCGCAGCCGGTCGTTGAAGACCCCGATCCCGGTCCCGCCGATGTTCAGCTGAGTGGCATTCACCCCACGCGCGTTGCCGGCCACCTCCCCGAAATCCCAACCCTCACCGTATAGCAAGATCGACCGGCCGTCGACGCCGTCCTTCTCGAGCGTAAGGGCATCGAGCGCGGCCCGTACGTCCTCCATGTTCGCCCGCAGATGGTGGCCCATCAGATCGAAGCGGAAGCCGTCGACCTTGTAGGCGGTGGCCCAGGTCACCAGCGAATCGATCATGAGTTTTTCCATCATCACGTGCTCGGTGGCCGTGTTCTGACAACAGGTGCTGGTCTCGATCTGGCCGTCGGCGTTGAGACGATGGTAATACCCGGGCACGACCCGATCGAGCACGGAACGCGTGTCCTGCCCGCTGGCCGTGGTGTGGTTGTAGACGACGTCCATCACCACCCGCAGACCGGTTCGGTTCAGGGCCTGCACCATCGAGCGGAACTCGACGATGCGGGCCGATCCCTCGGGCTGTGTCGCGTAGCTGCCCTCCGGCACCGTGTAGTGAAAGGGGTCGTAGCCCCAATTGAACCCGTCCCGATCGCGGATCTCACTGACAACCGCGCCCTGCCCGGGCGAATCGGCGCCCAGAGCCGCCAGCGCATCCGCGTCGACGTCCTTCCAGGTGGAGCGATCCTCATCCACGCTGGCGATATCGAAAGCCGGTAGCAGATGGATGTGGGTCAAGCCAGACACAGCCAGCCCGCGCAGATGCTGCATCCCGGCCGACTCGGGCTCGGTGAAAGCCAGGTAGGTGCCGCGCAGCGCCGGCGGGACCGTGGCGTCCGAGATGCTGAAGTCACGGATGTGGAGCTCGTAGATAACCGCGTCTTCTGGCGCCTCGAGCACCGGCTTCTCGAGCTCGCCCCACCCCTCCGGCTGCAGTGCCGGGTCTCTCAGATCGACGATCTGGCTGCGAGTGCTATTCGTCGACAGACTGAAGGCGTACGGGTCCGTCACCAGGTTGCTCTGCACCCCGCCCGTGCGCGGGACGAAGACGTTGACTTCGTATAGATAGTATCTGCCGAGCCAACTGGCTTCGCCGGTGGCCGTCCACACACCGGTCGTGGGATCCCAGGCCATCGGCACAACCGTGTCGATCCGGGTTTCGGCATTCTGGTACAGGTGCACACTCACGGACTTCGCGGTCGGGGCCCAGAGCCGCAGCGTCGGGACGCCGCCCGCGACCTGCACGCCAAGCGGTCCCGTGTAGGCATAGAGGTCATCGAGCACACCCGCGATCTGGAGCGCGGTCGCATCGACCTGCTCGCCGTCAGCATTGCGCATCGAGACGGCGATCTGGCCCTTCAGGATCTCTGGGACCCTGGCCAGATCCTCAGGCGCCAGCGCGAGAGCAGCATACCCGCTGAGGTATGGGCTGCGAGCAAAGATCGAAATCGGCACCTTGGTGTCGAAGTAAGTCAACGCGATCGTCTCGCCGCCCTCGATCCCGCCGGAGCCGAGTTTCAAGCCGCCTTCCGGCGCATAGTGCAACCAGTAAGTCGTGCCTTCAGTGTGCGCGGGCACCTTCCACGCGATCGTGTCGCGGGCGGCCCAGTACGCGCGCGCGGCACCGAGGTTGCCCTTGGGGCCGCCGCCGCTGCCGACCGTCAGTTCATGCGATGAAGGGTCGTATCCGAAATACATGAGTTGACCGTCCTTGGGCACCCGGAACGTGATAGCCGCTCCGTCCTTGACGCCAGCCTGCCCATAGACCTCGTCGGCGCTCTCATTGAGAGCGACCCTGGCCTGGTAGGTGCCGGCCGGCAACCGCGTGGTCGTAAAGGCATAGACGCCGTCCCCATCCGGGTCCTGAAGCCATCCCGTCAGGCAGTCTGCGCGCCAGTCGTCCGGACACCCTAGGAGCTTCTGGAAGTCGCCGATCACGCCGGCTATGACCGAAGTGGCGCTGTCGGCCACCCAATGGGTCCGGTGATCGTAGTAGAACCGCACGGTCGTGTCGGTCTCCAAGGCGAGCGGGATGTTAGGGCCGTTTCGCTGCGCGAGTCCACCGTAGTTCTCGTCCCAACTTCCGTTGAGCGCGACCTTGTATTCATATTCGCCGCGCGGGAGCGCGAATTCACCGCGCCAGATCTCATCGACGGGATTGAAGGCCAGGCCGGTGCGATCGCAGTCGGGTTGCCAGTCGCCGGGGCAACCCAGTTTGCTCTGGAGCGTTCCGGGGATGACGACCTGATCCGGAGGGCGAACGATCGGCGTGCCCGCTACCACTTCGCCCTCCTGTGCTCGGAAAGTCCCGGTTTCGGGATTGAAAGCCAACGAGGTCACGTCGCCGTCAGTCGCGACTGTGAAGCTCACCGGATCTGACGTGAGGGGGACGCCGTTATCGGTCAAAGTCGCCTCGTATTCGCCGGCAGGCAGCGCATCGGTCGTGAAGACATACACGCCATCGCCGTCCGGGTCCTGCAGCCAGGCTCGCCGACAGTCGGAGCGGTCATCTGCTGTGCACCCGAGCGCCTTTTGGAAGTCGCCGATCGCGATCACGATCGGGTAGCTCACATCATCCGCAATCCAGTGCGTCACCGGGTCAAAAAGGAAGGTCACGGGGCCGGCTGCGGCGAGCTTGAATGATATATTGGAACCACCCGCCTGCGCACGCATGCCGAAATTCTCATCCCAGCTGCCATTGAGGACTGCCTTGTACTCATAGGCGCCGGGATCGAGCTCGAGAGTCGCGATCCACAAACCGGACTCCTGGTCAAAGCTCATCGCCGTCTCGGCGCACTCGGCCACCCAATCGCTCGTGCACCCGAGGGCTGCCTGAAACGAGCCGGCCACCGTCACGGACTCGGGTGCACCAACCTGGGCAACGACTCGATACACCGGCGCCAGACCTGCGCCGATCAGGAGCACGGCGATCCCCCATCGGGCGTATGCGAACAGACGACTTCGAAACCACATAGAGACTCCCGATCCGGCGTCGCCGGGGCTAGGGCAGAGGTTGTAGCTGCAAGACGTAAACCCCATGGGCGGCCAACTCGGCCACCGGGATGTAGGCAGCCGCGACTCCAGGCTGCGGCGCATAGAACGCGCCGGTGCCGAGCAGTGGCGCAACGCCATAGTCGCCCTGAAGCGGCGCGCCGTCCAGATCCAACGAGACGCCGGCAACCGCCTCGGCATTCAGGTTGACCACGATCAACACCGTCTCATCGGGCGTTGTACGCAGCATCGCAAACACGCCCGGGTCGCTGGCCGTCAGCACGACGGCTGCGCCGATCCGCAACGCCGCATGCTCGGCACGCAGGCGGATCAGATCACGATAGAGGGACCAGATCGAATCGGGATCGGCCGACGCAGCGGCCACATTCTTCTTGTCGTACTCGGTGTTGGGCGCCTGCCAGGGTTGACCGGCGGTGAAGCCGGCATTGGCCTCGGCCGACCACAGCATCGGCGTGCGGATCTTTTCGTCGGGTTTGGCGCCACGCATAGCGAGCTCCTCACCGTAGTACACGAACGGGACTCCGGGCGAGGTCAGGAGCAAGGCCGCAGCAGTTCGGGCACCGCCGAGGTCACCCGACAGTTGCGACAGCACCCGGTCCTGGTCGTGGTTTGTCAAAAACGTCGCATACTGACCCGGCTTGAAGAGCCGGTCAGCCAGGAGCAACTGGGTGTTGGCATCAATGGCCTTGTGAAAACGGGCGGCCTTCAGGAAACCAGACGCCATGTCGAAGTTGAAGGCCAGGTCCAGCTCATCACCCTGCACGTACGGTGCGACGTCCGTATTGGCGGTCCAGACCTCGCCCACAGCCAGGGCGTCGGGGTTGATCGCCTTGTAGAACGCCCGGAATTGCGCGTACCAGTCGTGCGTTGGCCCGGTGTCGGCCAGATTGCGACCGTCTTCGATCAGGTAGCGGGCGCCATCCAGTCGGAACCCATCCGCGCCCAAATCCTGCATCCAGAAACGAGCGACATCCAGCATCTGGTCCGCAACGTCCGGATCGGTGTAGTTGAGATCCGGCATGCCCGGATCAAACACCCCGTAGTAATAGCCCCCGGCGGCGTTGCCGGCATAGTGCCATACACTCTGCCCCCAGGGCCCGGCAAAGCCCGGGCTCTCGGCGCGCCAGGTGTACCAATCGTGATATGCCGACTCGGGATCCTGGGCGGCGATGAACCAAGGATGCTTGGCCGAAGTGTGGTTGAGCACGAAATCGATCACCACCCGGATGCCGCGCTCGTGCGCGGCTGCCATCAGGGCTTTGAAATCGTCATTCGTCCCGTAATCGGGATTGACGGTGTAGTAGTCGACCACATCATACCCATGGTAAGAGGGCGAGTCGAAGATGGGCATTAACCATAGTCCCGTCACCCCCAGATCGGTCGTCGTCGCCGGATCGCCATCGTTGAGGTAGTCCAGCTTGTCGATGACGCCCTGCAGGTCGCCCACGCCGTCGCCGTCGCTGTCATAGAAACTGCGCACGAAGATCTGATAAAACACGGCATCGTTCCACCAGGGATTGCCGGCTGTACCGGCGGGCATCTGGGCCACGGGCCCGACGACGACCGGGGCCAGGGTGGGATCCGGCGGCGGAAGCTCGGTAGCCGTCGGAGGAGCGGTCGGCGTAAGAGCCCGAGTCGGTTCTGCCGTGGCTGTTGGAGCGGTCGTCGCACTGGGCAGCGGTGCCGCGGGCTCGGTCGGCACCGCGGTGGGGCTGGCGGTCGGCTGCGCGGCGCAGGCCGCAACTAGTGTCAGGCAAAGCCCAAACGCGATCACACGGCGAAGGTACAGCATCGAGATACTCCGTATTTTGAGCACAACGCAGCCTAATCGACGGGCCTGGCTCACGCCGGCCCAAGCGGCCAAAGGTCGAGCGCCAGGATCGTCGGGTCACCGCCCTCGGCAACCAGTGAGATTGTGTGCTCGGCGCCGCGCGGGAAAATCAAGTCGGTGAAGGCGATGGCCCCTTGTTGGGCAAACACTTCGATCGAACAGGCATCCAGGAAGATCCGCAGATCGAGGGCGCCCTGCTCCAAGGCCAATGGCGCCGTATGAACCGCGGCAAAGACATCCGAGAAACCCGAGTCGCCCGAACGGGTCCGGTCGAGCGCTAGGGTTCCTGACTGAACATCGCACGTCAGGATTGTCTCCTGACCCGCGCCATGGTCGACCTTGACGCTGAAACGCCGGGTCGATCGCAGGTCCACCGACAACGCGACCTCACACGCCGAAAGTGGTTGCAGACCGGCGAGCGCCGCATTGGATTCGTCCACGTCGGCCAGGTGAAGACGCAACTGGGCGCCCCGTGTGCGTTCAAGCTCCACGATCGGGCGTTGAAACGGCCGCAATCCGGCCGACGTCCGGCGCAGGATCAGCTCGCGCGGCAAAGAACACAGGCCGCGCCAGGGCGACGACGGGGTCTGGTTGGCGTAGTGCCAGTTGCTCATCCAGGCCAGCCAGAGGCGGCGACCATCGGGCGTATTGCTCCACGACTGCGCGGCGTAAAAGTCCACGCCGTAGTCAACGCGCCAGACCTGGCCAGGAGCCCGGGGGGTGAACACACGACCGTCGAAGTCACCGACGATGACCTGTGCGCCGACCGTGCGGCAGACGTCGACCTTGATCACCCACACGACCTCACCCGGCTCGCCCTCAATCGGCATCGGGAACAGATCCGGACACTCCCAAACACCGTCCTCCGCACCGAACGGCCCAAAGTCACTGAGGTGCTCCCAGTGGATCAGATCCGCGGACCCATCGAACCGCACCTTGTGGATGTCGGCCAGCACCGTCACCATGATCCAGCGCCGGGTCGGTGCATGCCAGATCACTTTGGGATCGCGATGCTCGCGAGAGCCGATCGCGATAACCGGGTTGCCCGGGTACTTCGTCCAGGTTCGGCCGAGATCGCGGCTGTAAGCGATGTTTTGGGTCTGCTCACGCTCCGAGTGGCCGGTGTAAATCGCCACCAGGGGCGGGTTGCCGGGCGCGCCAAGTCCACTGGTGTTTTCTTGATCCACGACGGCGCAGCCGCTGAACATCATGATCCCGTCCTCCTCGGCCAAAGCGACCGGGAGATGCTCCCAGTGCACCAGGTCGCGGCTGACGGCATGGCCCCAGCTCATATGCCCCCAGACCTCGCCGAAGGGGTTGTGCTGGTAAAACAGGTGATATTCACCGGCGTGGTACACCAGCCCGTTGGGGTCGTTCATGAAGTTGCGCGCGGGCGTGAAGTGGACGAGTGGACGCATGTCAGGCACCCTCCGGCCTAAGGTCGACCCGATGCTGTTGGCCACGATGGAAGAAGCTGAAGGCCAGGCGTGTCCAATGCCGGGGCAGGCGCGGCGTCACAGTCCAACCCTCGGGTGTAATCCGCAAACCGCCGAAGCCAAAGACCACGGCCTGCCAGGTTCCGGCGGCCGACGCGCCGTGGATGCCGTCGCCGGCGTTGCCACGGACGTCGCGCAGGTCGGCCCGCGCGGCGCGGATGAAGTGCTCGTAGGCATCATCCGGTTCACCCATAATGCAGGCCACGATAGCCTGGATCGACGGGCCGAGGGACGAACCAAAGGTGTGGTCGGTGCGCGGGTTGTAGTAGGCGTAGTTGGCCCGGATCTGATCGTCGCTGTAGTGATCGCGCAGCAGATACTGCAGCATCAGTACATCCGGCTGTTTGAGCACCTGGGTCTCATTGCAGCCCTCGATCCCGAAGATCTCCTGGGCCGAGCGCGTGCGCGGCTCCATGGCGGCCAGATCGACGTCCTGACGCCTGAAGTAACCGTCGAACTGCTCGATCAGACCGGTCTCGCCGACGTGCAGGTGCATTCGGTCGGCGACGTCACGCCAATGCGCAAGGCGCTCCTCGCTCAGATCTAGTTGCTGCTCCAGGGCCGCGGCGCGGTCGGGAGCGAGCGCTCGCAGCCAGGTGAGCACCTCGAAGGCAGTCTCGAGGTTCCACTGCGCAAGACGGTTGGTGTAGGCGTTGTTGTCGACGTGTTCATGGTACTCGTCGGGGCCGATCACGTCGCGATACTCGTAACGTTCCTCGTCGGCGTTCCACTCGGCGCGCGAGCCCCAGAATTTGGCCGTATCCAGGATGAGTTCGGCGCCCTTCTCGGCGAACCAGGCGTCGTCACCGGTGGCGCGCCAGTATTGATAGGCGGCGTAGGCGATGTCGGCCGAGATGTGGATCTCGATGTCGCCGGTCCAGATCCGCACCAGCTTGTTGCGATCGGCGAAGTGCGGCACCCAGGTCGGCGTGACTTCCTCGCCGGTGTCCGCGCTTTCCCACGGGAACTGGGCCCCCTCAACGCCGTTTCCGCGCGCTTTGGCGCGCGCGGCCGGGAGGTTGTGGTAGCGATAGTTGAGCAGGTTGCGCGCAATCTCGGGCGCCGTGTAGGTGAATAACGGCAGCATGAAGATCTCGGTGTCCCAAAAAGCATGTCCCCGATAGCCAAAGCCCGAGAGCGTTTTGGCGCCGATGTTGACCCGGTCGTCGTGTCGGGGCGCCGCGATCAGCATCTGGAACAAGTTGAAGCGCATGGCGATCTGGGCTTCCTCATCGCCTTCGATCACCACGTCGGTGCGGGCCCATTCAGCGGCCCAGGCCCTGGTCTGGGCGGTCAGAGCGGCCTTCCAGCCGGGCGCCTCGCTCGCGCGGGTCACGGCCGCCGCGCGCACTAGGTCGGCCGCAAGATCGCGTGACGTAAACTGCGCGACGCACTTCTCCACCTGAACGACCTTGCCGGGCACGGCCTTCATCCGGAGCGTCAGGGTCGGCGCATTGTCGGCGTCCCAGTAGCCGTGCCCCGACCGGCGGCCGGCTGTGGCGACTAGACGCACAGCGCCGGCCCAATCGATGGCGGATGAACGCGTGCGGGTCTGGAGGGCCGCGATGGGGAGCGGCCCGTCCGGTATCGCGTGGGCGCCCTGCGCAACCCGGAGCCAATGCGCGGCGCCCTCATTGTCCGACGCGCCGTAGAGCGCCGCCCGGAACTCGATCTCACCCGCGAAGTCTGGTGTCACCGAACAGCGGATGTAGGCCAGGTGCTCATCGGCCAGCGCCGTGAAGCGCTCAAAGACCAGGCTGGCGCCCATACCGCCCGGCGAGCGCCAGCGGATCGTGCGCGTAAGGACCCCGGTCCGCAGATCGAGAGACCGTGTGAAGGCTTCAATGACGCCGGTGTCCAGCGAGAATCGCTCGCCGTTCAGATACACGGTCAGCGGAAGCCAATCGGGCGCGTTCGCCAGTTCGGTGACGACGATCGGCACGGCATCGAAGACGCCGTGGATAAACGTGGCGCGATGATCGCGCGGGTAACCCTCCTCGAATGCGCCGCGCGTCGAGAGGTAGCCGTTCCCAATCGTGAAAACGGTCTCTTTATGGCGCTGGCGGGTCGGATCGAAGTCGTGCTCGGTGACGGTCCAAAGGTCGCTCATAATCGAGTTGTCGCGCTCACCCTTGACGGGCAAACGCCAATAGGTCGCTCAGCGGGCAGGTGGCCAGGCCGATGACATGATCGGCGCCACCGTAGTACACATACACCTGGCCATCCACAACGGGATTGGCACAGGAGAAGACGACGTTGGGCACGTCGCCCTTCAACTCCCAGATCTCGCTCGGCTCGAAGATGAAGTCCTTCGGCCGGTGAACAATACGCGCCGGATCCTCGAGGTCCAGCAGACAGACGCCGAGTCGGTACACGTGCCGGTTGTTATAGGCGTGGTACAGCACCAGCCAGCCGTGCTCGGTTTCGATCGGCACGCCGTTGCCGCCCACACGCTTCTCGTCCCACCCCTTGCCTTCCGGACGCGGCCCGAAAATCGGTCGCATGCGGGCCGCCGGCCAGGTCAACAGGTCATCGCTCTCCGCCAGACAGACGTTCGGCGGGCGGCGGTGCAGGGCCATATACCGGCCGTTGATGCGCCGCGGGAAGAGCACATGGTCTTTGTTGTCCTCGCCGCGCACAATCGCCGACAGCCGTTGCCAGGCGATCAGGTTATCGCTCACGGCGATCATGGGCGTAATGCCTCCCTGGCCGGCATGCGTTGGAACACCGATTCCTTCGAAGTGATTGCCGTAGGCCGTGTAGCAGAGATAGAAGCGCCCGTCGATCTCGGTCACGCGTGGGTCCTCGACGCCGCGCGCGTCGATCTGATCGGTCGGGCCCAAGACGGGCTGGCGCAGGCGGTTCCAGTGAACGCCATCGACACTGACCGCGTAACCGATCCGGCTGACCCAATCCAGGCCCTGGGCACGGTAATGCATGTGAAACAGCCCGGCGTGATGGATCACCGATGGATTGAAGACGTTGTAGGTCTCCCACTCTGAGGCCGGATCCGGCAGCAACAGCGGATTGGCGGGATGTCGTTGGAGTTTCATAGCGTCATCAGCAACCCTTCGTGGGGCGCCAGTGTCAGATCGGCGGGAGCGACTTCGCCCTCGCGCCCGCTGGTCGAGACGAGGATCTGGCCGGCGCCAAAACCAGGAAATGCGACCTGAACGGGCTCGCCATTGAAGTTCAAGGCGGCCAGCACCCGCTCACCGTCCGCCTCCCGCACAAAGGCAAACACACCGGGCGCGCCCGCCTCAAGCGGCCGATAGGAGCCGACTTGCAGGGCGCGCGAACCGCGTCGCACGGCGATCAAGCGCCGATACAGGGTGAGCACCGAGCTCGGGTCCTGGAGTTGAGCCGCGACATTGCGGACCTCAAAATCGGACGTAACCGGAAGCCAGGGCTCGACGCTCGAGAACCCAGCCTGCGGACGGGCATCCCACTGCATAGGGGTTCGGGCGACATCGCGCGTGCGATGCGCGCCGAGGTTGACGCCCTGCGGATCCTGGATCTTGTGAGGCGGGATCACGCCGTTCTCGAGCCCGAGCTCGTCGCCGTAATACACAGTCGGCGTGCCGCGCAGTGACAGCAACAGCATGGCCGCTACTCGGGCCTGGGCCTGGCCGCCGCACCGTGACGCAAAACGCGCTTGGTCGTGATTACTGAGCACATAGTTGGGCCAGCCGAAGGGCGGCAAGGCCGCCTCGAGTGCGTCGACCGACGCCTGCAACGCTTCGGCCTTCCAGGGAAGATGTATCAGACGGAAGTTGAACGGGAGCTGCAACTCGTCGCCGTTTTCGCCGTAATATTTGACCCAGCGCGGCAGGTCGCCCCACAACTCACCGATGCCGACCCGATCGGGGAACTCGTCAAGAGTGCAGCGAATCTGACGGATCAGGTCATGCACTTCATCCTGGTCTTCCGAGTAGGTGTGCAACTGCCGCCCGAAAATGTCGTTCGGGGGCAGACCCGCCGGGGCGTTCGGGTTCGGCGGGTTATCGCGCAGCTCGGCATCCTTGATCAACAGGCCGACCACGTCCATGCGGAAGCCGTCGACGCCGCGCTTCATCCAGAAGCGCAATACATCGAGCATGGCCCGGACCACCTCCGGGTTGCGCCAGTTGAGCTCGGGCTGCTCGGGCACGAATTGGTGCAGATAGTACTGACCGGTGGCGGGGTCCAGCGTCCAGGCCGGACCGCCGAAGAAGCCTCCCCAGTTGTTGGGCGGGCTGCCATCCGGCTTCGGGTCGCGCCAGATGTACCACTCGCGCTTCGGGCTCTGACGCGATGCGCGTGACT
Source organism: Anaerolineales bacterium (assembly GCA_016789175.1). Lineage (GTDB taxonomy): Bacteria > Chloroflexota > Anaerolineae > Anaerolineales > UBA6663 > UBA6663. The sequence goes on along the minus strand of JAEURK010000285.1, from coordinate 2,499 downwards.
CGACGAACCAGGCGTGCTGGTCGGAGGTGTGGTTCGGGACGTAGTCGACGATGACTTTCAACCCGCGACGGTGCGCTTCCGCCACCAGGCGGTCGAACGTGGCCAGGTCTCCGAACATCGGGTCGACGTCGCAGTAATCGGCGATGTCATAGCCGAAATCCACCATCGGCGATGGGTAGAAGGGCGACAACCAGATGGCATCGACCCCAAGTGTGTCTTTCAAATAGTCCATCCGCAGGATGATGCCGGCCAGATCGCCGATGCCGTCGCCATTGCTATCCTGGAAGCTGCGCGGATAGATCTGATAGACCACGCCGGTCTGCCACCAGTGATAGGGCTTGCCAACAGTTGACATGTGTACTCCTTGCCTGCCGCCGAGCACCTGGGCCCGGACATATGCTTTGGATTCGATCTTGTCGCTCAGCCACCCGAACTGGAGTAGCGCCGCAAGGCCAGGCGCCACACGCCGGCCGAGAGCGCCACCATAATCAACGCAACGACGGGTGACAGGTAGGCCAGAAACCACCACTCGCCGATCCGGTCCAGCTTGCCGAGCAGCATCAGCGCCGGATAGTAGTTCATGAAGGCGACCGGGACAACGCTCGTGACCAGGACCCGAAACACCGTGCCGAAGATATCTAACGGATAGTACTGGACCATCACGTTGAGCTGCATCACCAGACCGTTCGCCCGGCGCGAGCGCCCGGTCCAGAAGGCAATGCACGCGATCATCAGCGTGATCGTCATCTCGATCAAGGTGCCCGCCAGGATCGCCAGGACCAGGAAGAGCCAATCGGTCGGTCCCCAACTCAAATGAAGATTGGTGTACGAGAGAGACAGACCGCCGACGCCGATGGCAAAGTCGGCGATACCCAGGTATTGCACCTCGCGCCCCAGGAACAGCACAAACGGGCTCGCCGGGCGGATCAGGAACAGGTCAAACGTCCCTTGCACCAGATAATCCTCGAGGGTGCGCATGTGCCACATGAACATGCTGAACAGGCTGTGGCCCAGGATCCACAGGCTGTACAAGAAGAGCACCTCCCAGGCCGTCCAGCCATTGAGGTTGGTGAACCGATTGATCAGGATCGCGATCAGCCCGATGTTGACCACGTTCATCACGATCACGCCGATCACGCCGGTGACGAAATCGGCGCGATACTGCAGGCGCGATTGGATCGCTATCCGAACCAGGCGCAAGTAGAGCTGAACCGGGTTCATCGTCAGCCCCCTTGCACGGTCAAGCGCTTGTGCACGAAGCCCCAGGCCAGCCGCGCGCAGAGCGCCAGGATGGCGGCCCATAGAAGTTGAAAACCCAGAGCGCTCCAGGCCGCCGGCCCCGAAAAGGTTCCGATGTAGATCGACATCGGGATGTAGTACACGGCCTGGAGCGGCAGCACCTCGGCCACGGCGCGGAGCGCGTCCGGGAACATCCAGAGCGGCACCACCTGACCGGAGAAGAACGAGACCACAGCGAAGTAGGCCCAGGCGATGCTGCGGATGTCAAGCGTGGCGAAGGCCACCGCACCAAGCAGAAAACCCAGGTGGAACTGCACCAAGAAACCCAGGAACAGGCTGACGATGAACAACGCACCGGCCATCCCATCCGGCGGGAGCTGGAGGCCGAACAGGAAGTAACCGATCGCGTAGGTCGGCAGGGCCATCACGCCCAAGCCGAACAGCATCTCGCCCAGGTTGCGCGCGAGCATGTGCACGTGGAAGTCGATCGGCTTGAGCAAATCGGTATCGATAGCGCCCGTGCGCACCTGCGTGGCGATGTACCACTCCGAACCGGTGTCGATGAAGGCGTGCAGAGCCATACCCAGGACGCCGTAGGTCACCATCTGGCCGAGCGACAGGCCGAACGCGTCCGGTTGCTGCGTGTACAACACGTACCAGACCGAGCGAATGCTATACATCGCCAGCAGGATCGAGAGCAAGCGCATCCAGAACTCCACCCGATACACGACCGTGTTGTGGAAGGCCTGGCGAGTGAACGACCAGAACATGCTCATCGCCCCACCCCTTCGCTGCTGTCGCCGCGGTACACCGTGCGCACGATCTCTTCGATCTCGGGCTCCTCGACGGCCAGGTCGGACACGGGGTAGCGCGTGGTGATGTAGGCGATCAGCACCGACGGCGAGGTCTCGACTCGGTTGAAGGCAAACCACTTGCGGCGACCTTCGGTCTTGGTCAGGGTCGCGTGCGGCGCTTCGAAGTCGGGCACGGCCTCCTCGAACTCCACCACGAGGGTGCGGGTCGTGCCATACCGCTCGCGGATGTGGTCGAGGCTACCGTCATAGACGATCTGGCCGTGGTCGATGATCATGATCCGCGAACAGACCTTCTCGATGTCGACCATGTCGTGCGTGGTGAGGATCACGGTCACTTTCTGTTCGCGGTTGACCTGCTGGATAAAGTTCCGCAGGCGCTCCTTGACCACCACGTCGACGCCGATCATAGGTTCGTCGAGAAAGAGCAGGCGCGGGCTGTGGATCA
>JAEURK010000262.1 GCA_016789175.1 Anaerolineales bacterium | reverse complement strand
ATCTTTACGCGCACGCTTTCGACTTGCGGTCGACAATAACCATCATGTTCACGCTCTCAACGTGGATACTGTTTCTGCTCGGCCTGACCGGCCTGGCCACGCTCACCCTGGGCGGCTACGTCTGGCGACAGCGCCGCGTGCCGGGCGCCGGCCCGATGGCGGCGGTGCTGATCCTCAGCGGGCTCTGGTCCCTGGCCTACTCGGCCCAACTGCTCAACACCGCTCTGGGCGCCAAGATCCTGGCACTCAAGGTGTACTTCACGATCATCCCGCTTGTGCCGGTGGCCTGGGCCCTGCTGGGCATCGAGCTGCGCGCCCAAAAGCACTGGGCCACCTGGCCGCGCATCGCCGCCCTATCGGTCCTGCCTGCGGTCACGATCGCGCTGACCTGGACCGTCGATCTGCATCCGTGGCTGTTCCCGGATCTGCGGGTCGTGGAATCACCGCCGCTGGTCTTGCTGGATAGCGGCCTTGGTCCGTGGTTCTGGGTCCATACCGCCTATTCGTACGTGCTGATCCTGTTTGGGACGGCCCTGCTGGTGCCGCGCATGCTGACCGAGCGCGGCCTGTATCGCTGGCAATCCGCCTTGCTGACCCTGGCCCCGCTCGTGCCACTCGGCGCGAACATGGTCTACATCCTGGGGATCACGCCGCCGCCGCGCCTCGACTTCACACCGCAGGGCTTCAGCGCCTCGGCCTTGTTCATCGGCTGGGCGATCTTCCGCTATCGATTGCTGGATCTCATGCCGATCGCCCATCGCGTCGTGGTCGAAGGCCTGGGCGACGAGGTCCTGATCTTCAACGATGCCGATCACCTGGTCGACTTGAACCCGGCCGCGCGGGTGCGTTTTCCGACCGCGACGGCGGGCGCGACCGCGGCTACCGTGCTCAGCGGCTGGCCGGATCTGGCGGCGTTGCTGGCAACGCCAGGCGCCCAACGCGTCGATCTCGAATTGCGCGCGAGCCACGGCGAGCCGACCTGGTGCGAAGTGCGGGTGCACGATCTCTCGACCGGGCCCGACCAACGGGCGGGGCGCCTGCTGGTGTTGCGCGACATCACCCCGCGCAAACAGGCCGAGGCCGCGATCGCGCATGCCCGCGACCGGGCGATCGAGGCCAACGAGTTGAAGACCCAGATCCTGGCCAAGGTCAGCCACGAACTCCGCACACCGATCGGGGCGCTGATGGGATACGCCGAATTGATGCAAACCGGGGCGTATGGCCCGATCACGGATCAACAGGGCGCCGCGGCCGAACGCATGATTCAAAACAGCAAGGCGCTCGGCCGCCTGGTGGGTGAGTTGCTCGATCAGGCGCAACTCGAAAGCGGGCGTCTGCGCCTGCGCCCGCGTCCGTCGCCGCTCACCGCAATCATCGACGCCGTTCAGGACGCGCTCTCGCCCCTGGCACGCGCGAAGGCGCTAACGCTCAGCTTCGCCCTCGATCCGGATCTGCCGACCCACCTGGAGATCGACCCCGATCGCGTGCAACAGATCCTGATGAACCTGACGCACAACGCCATCAAGTTCACGGATCGCGGCGAGGTGACGGTGCGGGCAGCGCTCGATGGCGGCGCCCGCTGGCAGCTGACCGTGGCCGACACCGGCTGCGGCCTCACCCCGGAGGCCCAGGGTCGGATTTTCGATCCGTTCTGGCAGGCCGACGCCACGCTGACACGCGTCCATGGCGGCTACGGTTTAGGGCTGACGATCGTGAGACAGCTGGTGGACCTGATGGGCGGACAGATCGCGCTCTCCAGCACGGTGGGCAAGGGCACCACCTTCACGGTCAGCCTGCCGCTTTATCCGCCGGACCCTCAGACCTGAGCGCTAGTCGCTCACAAGACGGCGCAACCAGAACCAGGCCGACGGCCAGGTGTCCTCGCCCACCGTGGTCGTGCCCAGCTCGATTCGATCGAACCCAAAGTCACGGCTGAAAAGCGCCTCGAGCGCCGGTCGCGTGATCCAGCGACGGCTTTCGGGGTCGCTATCCTCGCGCAGGTGCGCAAACAGCAGGAAGGTGCCGCCCGGCCGGGTCAGCCGGCGCACGTGCTCGGCATAACGCTGACAGACCTCCTGCGGCTGCGCGTGCAGACAGCCGACGTCGAGGACGAGATCGTATGGCTCCGTCAGGAAATCCAGGGCCGTGATGTCAGCGTGATGGAACTGCACCCGACCCGCCAGGCCGGCGGCGGCGGCGCGCGTTTGAGCGCCCTGAATGGCCTCGGAGACGAAGTCGACGCCGTCGCACTGCCAGCCGTGATTGGCCAGATGCAGACAGGCGCGGCCATAGCCGCAGCCGAGATCCAGCAGCCGCCCCGGGTGATGCGCCTCGGCAAAGGCCAGCACCTCGGGCGGTGGCAGGGTGTGATCCCAGGGCACGTTGTGCTCCAGATAGCGCTGGCGGATCCTGTTGTACAGGCTCTCGGGCTCAGGCGTGGTCATGCGATTTCTCCCTTCCTGATGATATCAAGCCTGGGCCATTAAGCCGGCAAGCCCCCCTGATACGGCCAGGAGCGGCCAGCCACCCAATCGCGCTATGTCAGGATTGACGCATACGGCCACGCCCGCTACGATAGCCGCATGCTGGACATGATCCTTCTGGGCTATCTCGCGGATGGTCCGCGCAGCGGCTACGATTTGAAGCTTCTCTTGGAGACCGACAGCGCGCATTTCTGGCACGCGCATCACAGTCAGATCTACACCACGCTGCGGCGGCTCGAGCGCCGCGGGTTGATCCGATCCCGAAAGCAGGCCGCGCGGGGATTGCAAGAACGCCGCGTCTATACCCTGGCAGCGGCCGGACGCGACGCGCTCGAGACCTGGCGAGATCTGCCGCTGCTCGCGGCTGCGCCGCCCAAAGACACGGCCCTGGCCCGGATCTTCTTCGCCGGGTCCCAACCGGCGCGCGATCTGCTGCCCGAACTGCGCCGGCTGCGCTCGGCCCGTCGCGATCGGCTGACCGAGCTCAAGCGCCGCCCGTCGATACCGGCGCCTTCCGACCCGGATGACCTACGGCCGCTCACGCGCGCGTACGCCCGCGCCGTCGAGGCGCTGACCATCCGCTGGCTGGATGAGCTGATTGCCCGTCTCGAATCGACGGGAGCCCGTCTCGAATCGACGGGAGCCCGACGGGGGCAAACCAAAACGAAGCCCCGGCCGACGGCGACTCGGCCCAAACGCGCCGGTCAGGGCCGTTCGTAAGCGCCCAGATCAACGCCGACACCTTGCGGTCGGGCGAGGCCTAGCCGGTCGGTCGGCACCAGGGCCATGAGGCGGCCGACGTTCAGGGCCGGGCTATGAAAGGCGAGGGTCAGCGGCGTTGCGCCGGTCAGCGTCACATAGAGCGGATCAGCCACGAGGCTGTCGTCCACACGACCGCTCAACCCCGTGTAGTTCGTGCCCCAATCGGCAAACCCTACCGCCGAAAAAAAGTCGCTGGCCGCGAACTGCGGCGCGCCGCCCGTGACGTAGTAGAGGTTGCGATCGATCACGAGCGTGCTGTAGTCCGCCATCGCGTCGGACGCGATCTTGAACACCGGTCTGGCGCTCGAGCCGTACACGATGTTATTGACGAAGGCCAGGTGAGCGCCGGTCTGCCCGATCTCGGATTCATTCGAGAGCAGGATCGAGCCGTGCACCAGCTGGCCGGTGTTGTAGCAGCTGTTGTTGTAGAAGCGCGCATTATAGGAAGAAGCCGTCGCCAGACAGGCCCAGGTCGCGCCGACCACGACGTTGTTGCGCACCAGGCCGTCGTAGCTTTCATACGGCCCGTCGACCAGGCGCTCGGCGTCGGTCGATTGCCCGAGCATCAAGGCATGGCCGTTGGCGGCGCCGCCGATGTTGACCAGTCGGTTGTCCTCGAAGAGCGCTTGGCGGGCGTTGCCCTTGGCGTAGATGCCGATGTCGGGCACGTCATGCAGATAATTGCCGGCCACCCGGACGCGATCGGCGCCGACGATGTCGATGCCCTGGGCGTTGGCGCCCGGGGTCACGATGCCCGGGTTCTGCCAGATCTCGTTATTGAGGATCTCGACGTCGTTGGCGGTGCGCACCAGCTTGACGACATCGGCCACGGTACAGCACAGCCGGTTCTCGATCAGGCGCACCCGCGGCGTGTCGATCTTGACGGCATAATCGCCGCTTGGGCTGCCCTGGATCTCGAGCCCGCGCAGCTCCCAGTAGAACGCGCGGCAGTCGGTGTTGCCTGAACCCGATCCGATCACGCCCTCGTCGCAGTCGTCATGATAGAAGTACACGGTCGGGCTGCCGCCGGTGCTGCGCAGCACCGGGCGCTCGGCCCCGTACCCGCGCAGCGTGATCCAGGCGTTGGCGGTGCCCGGAGTCTGGATGAGCACATCCTCCACGTACGTCCCCGCGCGCACGGCGATGATGTCTCCGGGCTCAGCCTGATCGACCGCATGCTGGACCGTGCGCCAGGGCTGCGCCAGAGTGCCCGGCCCGGCGTCGCTGCCGGTCGTGGCGACGACGTGGGTGGCGCCGACGGCATCCGGGTGCTTCAATACGGCCGGTAGATAGAGCGTGGGGGCGACGGCTTGAGCCAGGGCCGGGCCGGTCAGGATGACGACCATCAGGGTGGCGAGGCTCAGGCGATTGATCAAGATCATCGGGCTCGGTTTCCTTAAAGCTAAACCAGACCGGCCGCGCCTCCTCCGACGCAGCCGGTCCCGATGATATGCCGCGGACGCGCTACCCGCATCCGAAAAAAGGCGCAGACCGCTCAGGGCATGGTCAAAAACACCAGGGCACCCTCCGGCCCGGTCAGGGTCAGACGGTTACCCGTGATCGAATAAGCTGTCACAGCTTGAAGCAGCCCGAAGTAGCGCGTCTCCTGATCCGAGAGCGCCTGATCGGCGCACGCCATCTTGGTCGAACCGATGGCCGTTACCGACAGCGCCATCTCGTCGCCAGACCAGCCGGCGTGATACGCATTGCAGCCGCCGTTGCCGCTCAGTCCATCCTCGGCGAACGTCAGGGTCACAGCGCTGCCGGCGACCAGCGATTGCGCGCTGTCGCCCATGATCAGCGTGTCGAGCTGCCACTCAGGCCCCACCAGGCTGGCGGGCTCGGGCTCGACCGCGCGCGTGTAGCGCAACTCGCCGCCGGGGTAGGCGATGACCAGGGCATCGACGGTCTGCGTCAGCGTCGTCGCGGATTGGAGTGCCTGCGAGATCGCGGCCTCCTGGGTCATCAGAGGGTCGGCGCAGGCCATCATCGTCTGCATCAAGTTCCCGACGGTGAGGGCTGTGCCGTCCAGAGTGTAGTCGCCGCCCATCCCATTACAGCCGGTGGTGTGGCCGAGCTGGCCCGCCTGCTCGAAGACGAGGACGGGGTGGCTGTCAACCACCGGCGTCTGCGGTGCGGTCGGGTCGCCGTATTGGGTCAGGTCCCAGCGGGTGCCGGTGAGGGTGGGCGTTTCGGCCGGGCCGTCTTGGCCGGGCTGGCCGGGATCGGGCGGGTCGAGCGGCGTACAGGCCGCCAGAGCCAGCGAGAGTGCGGTGAAGGAGAGGAATAAAGTGCGCATGGGGACGATGACGCCCCACAGGCCCGGAGGGTTCCCGACGAACAACGGGAATACCGGGAGTGTCCCGAAGTACCCCGATGTCGGCGTTGAACGCGTCGACATCGGGGTACTTCGGGACACTCCCGGTGTCTGTCTCACGCCACAGCTTCGTCGATCAGCTTCATGACGTCGGGCGAGAGCCTGGCTACAGCCTCGAGCGCCTTGAAATTGTCGTGCACCTGCTCGACCCGGCTGGCGCCGGTGATTACGGTGCTGACGTTCGGGTTTTTGGCGCACCAGGCCAGCGCCAGATGCGGCAACGACAGGCCTAGATCCTGCGCGAGGACGCCCAGCTTGCGCACTTTCTCGAGGCGGGTCGGCGTGATCTGCTCCTTGAGCCACTCATAGCCGGGCAGGTTGGCGCGGCTGTCGGCCGGGACGCCGTTGTTGTATTTGCCGGTCAACAGGCCCGAGGCCAACGGGCTCCAGATCGTAGTACCGAGGCCGATGTCGTTGTACAGACGCGCGTACTCCTTCTCGACCCGATCGCGCCAGAGCAGGTTGTACTGCGGCTGCTCCATCTGCGGTTTGTGCCAGCCATAGCGATCGGCGATGTGCCAGGCCTGGCGGATCTGGTCGGCACTCCACTCGCTCGTGCCCCAATACAGGGCCTTGCCCTGCGTGATGAGGTCGTGCATGGCGTGCGCGACTTCCTCGATCGGGGTCTCTGGGTCCGGGCGATGGCAGAACAGCAGGTCGACGAAATCCAGATCGAGGCGCTTGAGCGAGCCGTCGACGGCCTGCATCAAATACTTGCGGTTGAGCGTGTTCTTGAGGTTCGGCTTGTCCGAGAGGCCCCAGAACACCTTGGTCGAGATCACATAGGTCTCGCGCACCCAGCCGAGCTTCTTGATCACCCGGCCCATGATGCTCTCCGACTCGCCCATGGCATAGATCTCGGCGTTGTCGAAGAAGTTGCAGCCGGCTTCGTAGGCGGCCTGCATACAGGCCGCGGCTGTGTCATCGGCCAACTGGTTCTTGAACGACACCCAGGAGCCGAAAGACAGCACGCTGACTTTCAAGCCGGCTGATCCCAGACGACGGTATTCCATGTATCCTCCACTGTGGCGGGCACCGCCGCGGCGGCCCCGAGTTGATTGATGTGTTGGCGGTCCTGAGAGGATAGCGCACGTCACGCCCGGCGACAACTCCGCGGGCAAAAGGGTCAGAACCAGCGCATCGAAACAGGTTCAGGCCCTCTTTTGCCGCCGATTTCGCGGCCAGAATACACGTCCGACAATTCGCTCGCGCACATTCCAGGCGACGCCGGCCCCAAAGCCACGGGAGTTAACGTACAATTTCCGTTATGCCCATCACCGAACCCACCCGCGATCGAATCATCCGCCCGGATCAGATCGAGGTGACGCCCCGCCCGACACGGCGCCCCGAATGGATCCGCGTCCGCGCCCCGGCCGGCGAGAATTACGACCGGCTGCAGCAGCTGATGCGCTCGAAGGCGCTGAACACGGTCTGCGAAGAGGCGATGTGCCCGAACATCGGCGAGTGTTGGGGGGCGGGCACCGGAACATTTCTGATGATGGGCAACATCTGCACCCGCAGCTGCGGCTTCTGCGACGTCAAGCACGGGCGCCCGGAGGCGCTCGACTTCGGCGAGCCCGAGCGGGTGGCTCAGGCCGTCAAAGACATGAACCTGCGGCACGCCGTGATCACCAGCGTCAATCGCGACGAGCGCAAAGACGGCGGCGCCCCGATTTTCGCTATGGTCATCCGCCGCATCCGCGAGCTTCAGCCCGGCTGCTCAATCGAAGTCCTGATCCCCGATTTCAAGGGCTCACGCGACGCGCTCAAGATCGTCATGGATGCGCGCCCCGAGATCCTCAACCACAACTGCGAGACGGTGCCAAGGCTCTTCAAGAAGGTGCAACCGCAGGACAACTACGCCTGGACCGAGGCCACCCTGCGCAATGCCAAGGAGATGGAGCCGGACGTGCTCACCAAGAGCGGCATCATGGTGGGCCTCGGCGAGACGATGGATGAGGTCAAGCAGACGGTGGCTGATCTGCGCTCGTGGGGCGTCGACATCCTGACGCTCGGCCAGTATCTGCAACCGTCGCGCAAGCACTTGCCGATCGAGCGCTACTACACGCCCGAGGAATTCACCGAGCTCCGGGAGTACGCCCTGGGCCTCGGTTTCAAGTGGGCCGAGTGCGGGCCGCTGGTTCGCAGTTCCTATCACGCCGACAAGCAGGTTCGCGCGTTGAGCCCGGTGTATCGAAAGCTGTACGAAGAGGGAGAAACGAAGAGGGAGGAGTGAAGAGTGCCCTCCTCCCTCCTCCCACTTCCGCCTTCATTTGCGGATCAGATTCAGCGTCGACACGCCCGTGTCGACTTTGATCGTTAAGGTCGGGCCTTCGCCCTCGGCGGTGTAGGTCGAGCCGCTGGTCGACCACTCGCCCGTGGTCGTCACCGACGACAGGGCCGAGTCGCTCGTGATCACGGCGTGCGTGCCCTCAGGCACGATCAGCGTGAGCGTGCTCACGCCGGACGAGATCGACACCGTAGCGTCGCGCTGCAGGTCGCCCGAGAAGTCGAGCGTGTAGGCGCCGGCGCCGCCGTCGAAGCTCATCTCGGCGAAGTTGGCGTTGGCCAGGCCGGTCAGGGTCACGGTCGATGCGCCCGTCTTATAGATGAACTCCGTCATCTCCTCGGGATTGACGTCGTCAAACCGCACGTTGGTGGTCGCCGCCCCATCATTGATCTCCAAACGCTGCAGCGGCACGGCGCCCAGGTTGAGATTGCCCTGATAGGCGCCCGCATGCACGCTCAGGTCCACCGGCAGATCACCCAACAGCAGCTCCCAGTCGTTGACCACACTGCCACCCGGCCAGGCGTTGAAACTACCGTTAGTGTCGCCGCCCTGGCGCACGGTCACAGCGTTGCCGTCGGTCTCGATCACGGGCTTCCACTCGGCGACGTTGTAGTCGATCGTGCCGCTGATCAGGGACTCGCCGCCGCCCGAGAGCGTTAGCGTCCCAGCGCCCATCGAGAGCGTCACCTCGGCCGATTCGGCGTCGGGCCTGGGAACATCGATGGTTTCGGTCTCGGTCGGGCCGATCGCGGGGGTTGCGCGCGACCCCATATCAACGTTGACACTGCAGGCCAGCGTGGCCAGGCTCAGGGCGGTCAGCCCTGCAATCAGTCGGTTCATGGTCGTTCCTCCTCCAATGGGTTCGTTCGAATGGCTCAGAGAGATGTACGCCGTCAGGCGCTCTGGGTTGCGGAGACCTTCAAAGGTCGTATCCTTTCGTCCGCACGGTCCGCGCGGGAACCGGCGCTCCGCGAGCGCCGTCTGGGTGGATGACGCAGCCGTTCGCGGTTGCCACAAAGGAGCAACGATGACTTACAAGTGGATGTTACCGGCCGTGATAGGCGCTATCGCTTTGGCGGCCTGCGCGCCCGCGGCCGTCCCAACCCCTGCACCGGCCCCGGCGCCGACCTTCACAAGCGTGCCTCAGCCCACGACTGCGCCAACCGAGCCGCCGGCGTCACCCTCGCCGTCCGACGACACCCCGGTCTCCTCGGAGGATAGCGGGTCCACGACCGGGGATCCATCCCGCAATGTGCTCGATCAGGCCCAGGTCGTCCCCCAGCCCGGCGAGGAACTGCTCGAGCGCGGGCCGGTGTATCTCGACTCGTCCGAGCTGTTGGTGCTCGAGAGCGCGCCACCGCAGATCCGCCTGCACCTGACGGGCTCGCTGCCGGACCCGTGCCATAACTTGCGGGTGATGATCGGTGAACCGGATGCGAACAAGCACATCCAGATCGATGTGTACACGGTCGTGCTCAACACCGAACTGATGTGCGCCCAGGTGTTGGTGCCCTTTGAGATCACGGTGCCGCTGGAGGGCCTGGCGCCCGGGACGTATCAGGTATCGATCAACGAACAGGATCTGGGCAGCGTCACCCAGTAACCGGTTTGTGGGGCGGTCAGCGGGTGGAGACGGGGGACAGGACCTCGCTCAGCGCGGCCAGGATCAAGGCCGCCAGGGCTGCGCCGCCGGCGCCCAGGGCGCTCAGGGCCTGCGCCTGTGCGATCCGCCGCTCGACCTCGGCCAGTGAGCGGCCGACCAGGACGTATCCCGCGGACCCATCACCGATCGGCACCACCACGGTCGCGAGCCTCACGTTCGGCGCGGGTTGCCAGGTGAAGCGTGCCTCGCCCTGAGCCGCGACGTCGGCGAGCACACCGCCCGGGAGGTCGGGGGTCTTTCCCTCCAGCTGAGCCGTCGAAAAACGGACAGTGCCGGAAGGGTCATACACGATCATGAACGGCGCCAGGCTGGTCGCGACGTTTACGGCCGTCGAACCCAGCGCCACCTGGGCCTCTACGCCCGAGGCCAATGCCCCGGCCGTATCGCGTGCAAGCTGAAGCTGCGGTTCTTCGGCCGAGCCACGCAGCAGCTGTTGGGTCGACACCGCGTTGAGCACCGCCAACGCCACGGCCACGCCCGCCACCGGCAGCCACCGCGCGATGATCCTCCGCACGCTTCGCATGTTTCGCTCCTCGGTCATTGCCGACCCAACGCTCGAGGATTGTACTCAGGCCCGGCCCCCGAGCCGTTTCGAGGTCAGGGCAATCGCATCGTGTTGGGCCCTCGGTCTTCTGCCGCAGATTGCGCGGATGGCGCGGATTGGGGGAAACACACACCTGATCTACGCCATCCGCGGCCAAACATGCCTGGATTGGTTTTGATGCGATTGTCCTGGTTTCGAAGGGCGCGGGCCGGTTCTCTAGCTGGCCTGCAAGGTCAGCAGTGTGATCTCCGGTGGGCAATTGAAACGGACCGCGATCTCGGAGGTGCCCAGCCCGCGGTTGGTGTAGAGCTGCAGCCCCTGAATCGTATACCAACCCGCCGGGTATTTGCGCCCCCATTGCGG
>JAEURK010000257.1 GCA_016789175.1 Anaerolineales bacterium | reverse complement strand
GGTGGCCCGTGATCTTGACCGTGATCCGCGCAAGCCCGTGCTCGACGGGGAGCCCAATTACGAGGATCATCCGGTCAACCCGTGGCCGACCTGGGATCCGGCATCGGGCTACTTCCGCGACCACGATGTGCGCAAGCAGGTTTATCGCTCGGTCTTTGCCGGGGCCTGCGGAGTCACGTATGGACACCACGCCGTCTGGCAGTTCTGCGATGAGCGCCATCCGGCCATCAACCATGCCGACCGATCCTGGCATGAGGCTCTCGACCGGCCGGCGGCGCGACAGGTCGGGCATCTGCGTCGCTTGATCGACCGTCACACTGATTTCTCGCGCGTGCGTGATCTGGAGCTTATCGCGTCGGGCCCGGGCGAGGGCGGGGCCCATCTCGAAGCCACGCGGGCCGCCGACGGTCATTCAGCCCTCATCTATCTGCCGCTAACGAGCCCGGTGACCATCGATCTCGAACGCTTGTCCGGCGCGACGTTGCTCGCCGCCTGGTTTGACCCGCGCGCGGGTGTGGAGACGCCGGTCGGGGTCTTCACACGCTCAGGCCGGCGGACCTTCATGCCGCCGGGCGAGGGCCCGGATTGGGTGCTGATGTTGGGGCAGGCTGACTGACGCGGGCGGGGCCTTCAGGCTACAATCCCATCCAGGCAGCCATCGCCTGAACTTTCCGATCGCCTGCACCGCGGCTACGTCGCCTCGGCCCAGGGTGACGGCGTTTTTTCGCGCGCTCCGTCTCGCCGGCCCCTGAGGCGGCGGTGATCGGAATCGACCCCGACGACGAGGTGTTCGATGACTCTCACGCTGCTGCCTGAGGACCTGCTCAAAATCCTGCTCGCGATCGCGGTCGGCGGCGTCATCGGGCTCGAGCGCGAGTTTCGCGACAAGGCGGCCGGCTTTCGGACGCTGATCTTCATCTGTGTCGGGTCGACCCTGTTCACGATCTTTTCGTCAAAGCTGGCCGGGGTCAACGATCCGACCCGGATTGCCTCGGGCATCGTCACCGGTGTGGGGTTTCTGGGCGCGGGCGTGATCATGCGCGAAGGCGGGCGCGTGATCGGGCTCACCACGGCCGCCATCATCTGGCTGGTCGCGGCGCTAGGCATGGGGATCGGCGGCGGCGATTACGGCCTGACGATTGCCGTGGCCGGGATCACGGTCGTGGTGCTCCTGGGTTTCCCGTTGCTCGAGCGTGTGGTCAATGTCATTCGCGATGAGCGCACGGTGGAGGTGGTGGTGCCGAATACCCTGGACAAGATCGCGGCACTTGAGGGAAACATGCGCGCGAACGGTATTCGGGCGGCGCGTGTCCGTCAAAGCCGGGTCGGTGCGCAGCTAACCTGCGCCTGGCGGGTGATCGGCACGCCGCAGGCTCACGAACGCCTGACCGCGCTCTTGTTGAGCGACCCCGAGATCCTCGAAGTCCACGTCTAGCGTCGACGCCGCCTCGATGAACCCGGATCCGACCTACCTGATTCGCCTGGCTCAGCGCGAAGACCTGCCGAAGTTGCCCGCGGTAGAGCAGGCTGCGGGCGTGCTGTTCCGCGGGACCGCCGAGGACTGGATCGCCGACGACGGCGGTCACGGTCTCGAGGCGTTTGAGTTGTGGCACCGCACCGGAAAGATCTGGGTTGCGCTGACTCCCGACGGCACGATCGTGGGCTTTGCGGCGGTCGGTACCGTGGATGGGCAGGCCTACCTGCACGAGTTGGACGTTCACCCGGCCCATGGGCGTCGCGGCCTCGGACGTCGGTTGATCGAGGCCGTCTGTGCCGAGGCGCACGCCGCCGGTCAGACAGCCTTGCGTCTGGCGACGTTCCGCGATATCGCCTGGAATGCGCCGTACTACGCGCGATTGGGGTTTCGGGAACTGACGGAGGCCGAGATCGGGCCCGAGCTGGCGATAGAACGGCGTGCTGAGGCTGAGGCCGGCCTGGATCTCACGCGACGGGTCATGATGGAACGACGATGGTGATCGTGGAGGCCTGGAACAAGCTGGCCAGCCTCTCGGGGATTCTAACCATCTGAAAATCGGTAAGGAGGCCGTGGTCGCTGGTCGCGGGTGGAGATAAGGTTAGGGGGCCAACCTGGAGGCGCCCCATGCACCGATCTTCCCGCCTGATCGCCCGCGCGGCCCTGGCTGTGTGCGTCTATGCCGCCGGCAGTGCGGCCGACAGCCTGTCGCAGACGACCGAAACGCTCTATCTTCCGTCCATCCACCGCACGTTCTACGCTGGATATGGGCAGACCGACGGCGTCTGGACCCAAGAAGGCGGGAATCCACAGCGTACCGGGTACACACCGATCGAGCCCAAGACGCCCTGGACGCTTCTGTGGACCTGGAACGCCTCGGATGCGAACGGCGGCGCCACGTGCCCGACCGGCAGCCCTGAAGACGGCCACTGCTATAACGCCAACAAACAACCGAATGCGGTGGCCGGCGGCGGCCTGATCTTCGCGCCGGCCGGGGCGCAGGGCCTGTACGGGATCTTCGACCGCACCGGGCAGATGGCCTGGCATGTGACCGGCGCGACCTTCTATGCGTCGCCGGCGTATGCCGATGGTTTCGTTTACGCCGGCAGCGCGGATGGGCGTTTGTTCAAAGTCGATGCCCAGTCCGGCCAGACCCAAACCTATAACGCCGGCAGCCCGATCAACCGCGGCATCCTGGCGGTGGGTGGGTATGTGTACGCCCTGACCGAGTCTGGAGACCTGCACAAGGTCGATGCGGCCACGCTGACGGCCGCCTGGGTATACGACTCAGGCGCGACCGCGGTCTGGGGCACCGGGCTGGCCTATGCGGCCTCGCGCGCGGCCGTGATCTTCGGCGGCGACGACCTGAACGTGCACGCGGTCAACGCGGCCGATGGCACGCGTAAATGGCGCGTCAAGCCCACGCCCAACACGCCCGGTTTCCCCAATCAGTTCATGTTCAATTGGCCGGTGGTGGCCGAGGTCAACGGTCTGGTGCTGGTGCGGATGCGCCTCGCGCATCCGGATGGGTTATGGAACTTCCCGCGGGTACAAAACAACGCCGAGGCGCGCACCTATCTGACTAACAACCCCGGGATGCAAAACGTGTTTGCGCTGGACCTGGACGACGGGGTCAAATCGTTTATCCCCGCCATCGGTTTTTCGGGCCCCGAGTACCAATCGACCGAGCCGCTGGCGCTGCCAACTTGTGGGTCCTCGACCAGCTGCGCCTACCTGATGGTCGGCCCGGCGCCGGTGGTCAAGGTGATGCCCGATGGGAGCGAAGTCGCCTACGTGCCGTTCCGCAGCCAGCAGGGCAACCCCAACGACGCCCGCTGGGATGCGCATATGGGCGAGATGGTGCTCAACAGCGCGACAGTTCCCGGTCTGGTCGCCGGCGACCTGCGTTTTGTGCTTATGGGCCGGCGCGACTCGTACGTGTACATCGCCGATGAACTGGCGGATATCTCGATGGCCGGGAACACGCTGTTCCACGCGCATTGGGGCGCGAACGAAACGATCCAGATCACGGATCGGTCGAACAGCCGTGGCCTGACCGACGCGAACCCGATCCAGACGATCAAGCTGCCGACCGTGATGCGCCGCATCCAGGCCTGCGGCGGCGCGCCGAACCTGGTGACCCATTACACCACCTGCGGCATGTTGCAGTTCGGCGACACCCGCTACTGGTCGCCACCCGGCTATTGGATGTACTGGAACACCTCGCCCTCGAGTTCCTCCGGCATTGTCGGCGACCGCATGCGCAAGGGATATACGTTTGTCACCAACGACCTGATCATCATCCAGGGTTTCAGCGGGGAGTTGATGGCATTCAAACACAGCGGCCCGTAGGGGCGCCCCTTGTGGGCGCCCCTACCGCGCCCCCGCCAGCCAGGCCGCGCGGGAGAGCCCGGCGCCCTGACCGGCCACGGGTTCAGACACCCGATAGACGCCGAGGAGGCGGTCGTTGGGGTTGTCGTCGGAGAATTCGAGCGCCAGGGCCGTGACTTCAGCGACGCCGACGCAGGGCACGAAATACACGCCTGCGTCGGCGTCGTCTGCATCCCAAAGGTCGCGACATTCCACCAGGTAGGCGGCGCCGACGTGCGCGGCTTCGGCGTGGCGGACCGTGCGTCGCTCCCGGTTGATCTCCACAGCGCGCTGCAGGGCCGGTTCATCCATGGGTATGGCCCTCCGCTGGATCTCCGAGCACTCTCGATTGCTTTATAGCACTTCCCCGTGCGCCTTCCGCGGCGTCCAGCGGCCGGAGCCGGGCCGGCCGTGCCACTCGGCGCCGTCGACCAGGAGCTCGCCGCGGCGGAAGACCTTGACCGGCATGGCGGGCGCGGCCCAGCCCTCGTAAATGTCGTAATCGGTCCGCATGTGGTGTGTAGCCGCGCTGAAGACGTGGTTGGCCTTCGGGTCCCACAACACCACATCGGCATCGGCTCCGACTGCCAGCGTGCCCTTCTGCGGATACAGGCCGAAGATGCGGGCCGGATTAGTGCAGCACAGCTCGACCAGGCGGTTGAGCGAGATCTTGCCCGTGTTGACGCCGGTTGCCCAGAGCATCGGCATGCGGTTCTCGATCGCCGGCACGCCGTTGGGCACCTTGCTGAAGTCGCCGGCGCCCAGCTCCTTGCCCGCGATCCGGACCGGCTGGCCTTCGTAGATCAGGTCCTTGGTGCCGTCCATGAAGAACGGGCAGTGGTCGGTGCTGACGTGCTGCAGGTGATTGGCGCGCACAGCCTGCCAGAGCGCAACCTGATCGGCCGCGGTGCGCACCGGCGGCGAGCACACCCACTTGGCGCCGTCGGGCTGGCGCAGGTTGTCGATGCTGAAGTGGAAGTACTGCACACAGGTCTCGCCCATGACAGGTTGACCGGCCGCTCGGGCTGCCGCGATCGCGTCCACGGCCTTGGCGCAGGTAACGTGGACGACGTACAACGGTGCGCCGGCCATGGCCGCCATGGCCGCGGCGCGGTGGGTGGCTTCGCCCTCGGCCCAGTCGGGGCGGGTCAGGGCATGCCATTCGGGCGTGAGCCGGCCCTTGGCCAGCGCGTCCTTGACCAGGATGTCGATCACGTCGCCGTTCTCGGCATGCACCATCGTCAGCATGCCATTGTCGCCCGCCTGCAGCAGTACTTTGAAGAAAGTGGCGTCGTCGACCTGCAGGTTGTTCTTATAGGCCAGGAAGAGCTTCAGCGACGGGATGCCCTCGGTCGCCAGGGTCGGGATCTCGGCCAACACGGCCTCATTGAGATCGGTCACGCCGACGTGATAGCCGTAGTCGATCACGGCCTTGTCGGAAGCCTTGGCGTTCCAACGTTCGACCGCGCTGTGCAGGCTCTCGCCCTTGACCTGCATGGCAAAGTCGATGTGGAAAGTCGTGCCGCCGAAGGCCGCGGCTTTGTGGCCGGTGTAAAAGTCGTCGCTCGACACCGTGCCGCCGAAGGGCAGCGCGAGATGGGTGTGAACGTCGATGCCTCCGGGCAACACGTATAGGCCGGCCGCATCGACGGTGTCGGCGCCTTCCGCCGGAAGCGCGCTGCCGATGGCCGCGATCCGCCCGTCGACGATCAATAGATCCGCCTGGAACGTGTCGGCCGCCGTCACCAGGGTGCCGTTCTTGATCAAGGTCTTCTTCATGTCGCCTCCGCTGAGGTCAGTGGGATAACCTGATTTTATCCGCTTTTTGTCGGTCTCCGCCCGACAGGCCTGAAGAATCGCACCCCCGATGGGCCGACATCCTGCTGGAAGCCCGTGGTAGGCTGAAGCGGCCACCCGATCACGGCGGCGCCGGGGCGGCAATCCGTACCTTCGATCACAGTGTTGACCGGCATCCGGGGCAGTGTCCTGAAGCAGGAGCGAGGCACGATGCGAGTCTATCTGGCGCTCAAGTATTTCGAAGATCAGCGCAACCGGCCATTCGTGGAGGAGGCCTCACGGGCGCTGGCGCAACGTGGTCTCGACGTGTATTGCGTGGCGCGCGATCTGGAGGGTTGGGGCGCAGTGGTTGTGTCGCCGCGCGATCTCATGCGCGCCTCGCTCGCGGCGCTCCAAGGTTGCGACGTTGTCTGGGTCGACCTGTCAGAGAAGGGCGTCGGGCTGGGGATCGAGGCCGGCTACGGCCATGCGATCGGAAAACCACTCCTGATCACGGCCCCGCGTGGCACCGAGGTTTCGACAACCCTGACCGGCATCGCTGACGAGATCGTCGACTACGCAGACGTTACCGAGGCGGTCGCTGGTGTGGCGCGCTTCTGCCACGCCAGGTCCAACCAACGCTTGCCGTGAGTCGCTGACGGTCGTGGGCCGGACTGCCTAAGGTCACAATCGCTATCGCCGGTTTCGTCCTACAATACCGGTCTTCAGATCGCATCCGCGTTCAGCCCAGGGAGGGAGGGTGAACCACGATGACGACGGGGCCGCTCATCCGCATCGACACCAATCAAACGCTCGATACCATGCTGCACCAGGTGCTCAACCAGGCCCTGGTGGCCATCGGGGCCGAGGCCGGCTCGCTCATGCTGGTCGCCAACCGACGCGGGATCCTGCAGATCAAAGCCCGTCTGGGCAAACCCAGACCCGGTCGCAAGACCGAGCCCATCTACCGCACCAACGCGGGTAGCATCGCGGCCTGGGCCGTCAACAACAAGCAATCCTATCTGTGCCCGGATGTCGAACTGGATCCGTACTTCGAGCGTCCGCGCGACGGCAACAGCAACTTTCGCTCCCTGCTGAGCGTCCCGGTCATCCATGCCGGCAAGGTCCTGGCCGTGATCAACGCCGACGCCGAGATTGCCAATTTCTTCACGGAGACGCACCGGCTCGAACTCGAACGGGTGGCTCGACACGTTGCGCTGCCGTTGGCCGAGCGGATCAGCATCCTCGATGCTTTGGCCGAGGTTGGGGTCGAGCTCTCGCGCCTGCCGGGCGAAGGCGGGGTGAGCCCGGTGCTCAACAAGATCGCCCAACTGGCGGTGAAATCGTTGGGCGCGGATGTGGTTACGTTGTACATGTACTCGCAAGAGCGCGGCGAGTTCTCGGTGCCGGAGACCCCGCTCACGATCGCGGGCCAGCTGCGCGACCCGCGGCCCATGCAGCGCAAGGTCTATCCCGGCGATGTGCCCTGGATCGTGGTCAAGGAACGCAGGCCCGGCTTCTATCCGACCGTCCAGACGATGGACTTCCTGACCCGTGAGGTCGAGCGGCCGAACGAGCCGCCGCGCCGACGGTTTATCGAGCGCGAGGGCATTCAGTCGATGGCGGCCTTGCTGCTGCCCTTCCGGGCGGCCGAGATGCCCAAAGAAGAGGTCGTGGGCGCGATGTTCGTCAATTACCGGACCCAACACGACTTCAACATCGACGAGGTCTCGGCCATGGCGACGTTCGCGGATTATGCGGCCGTCGCGATCTTGAACGCCCGGCGCGAGGAGCAACGCCGCGACGAGCAGATCCGCATGGAGGAGCAACGTCGGATCGAGCAGATCAAGATGGCCGAAACCATCTCGGCCAACTTCGCCCATCGCATGGGTAACCTGGCCGGCGCCAGTCGGTTGGCTGTTCAGGTGCTCAAGCATAAACTGGCCGGCGCCGACGACGTCATCATTCGGCAGCTTGACCTGGTTGAGCGCAAGTCCGACGTGCTTTTCGAGCTGGCCGAACGACTGGTTCGACCGATTCGCAAGACCGGCAGTGTGTTCGAACTTGGCCCGGTCGACATCCGCCGCCTGATCGAGTCGGAGCTGGCTCCGCTGGCCCGCGTGGCGCCGCAGGTGGCGATCGTCAGCGAGGTGCCGGAGTCGCTGCCGCGCGCGTGGAGCGTCGATTTCCAGATCCGCGAGGTCTTCCACGACGTCCTCAATAACGCAATCGAGGCCATGCAGGGGCTGGCCGACGCGCGCCTGACGGTGCGCGCCTGCCTCAACGCCAAGACTCACAAGGTCGAGGTCGAGATCTCCGATAGCGGCCCCGGGATCGCGCCCGAGATCGTCGAGAAGCTGTTCTCGTTGGGCACCACCACCAAAGGTAGCCTGGGCATCGGTTTATGGTGGGGCCAGACCTTCATGCGCGCGACCGGCGGCGATCTCACGCTCAAACACACCTTCCCGGGGGGCGGCGCGACGTTCGCGATCGAGGTGCCATGCCTGGAGGCCACCGACCCGGCCGGGGGTGCCTCCCCCGGCCGAACCGAGGCCGATGTCCTGCTGGTGGACGACGATCCGGATTGGTTGCTGACCCTGGGCGACACACTCCAAACCGGCGCTTACGTGGTCCACACCGCGCAGAGTTACGAGCAGGCCCTCACGGCGCTCGCGAACACGCACTATCGGCTGGCCGTGCTGGATCTGCGGCTGAAAGACCCAGACACGAACAATCGCGACGGGCTGCGCCTGCTGGCTCACCTCGATGCAGCGCACGACGACACGCGTGTGATCATGGTCACCGGGTACGCGATGGATGGTGATGAGCCAACGGCCCGACAAAGCTCGCGGCTGGTCGATTACATGCGCAAGCAGACGTTCGACCCGATCCGCTTCATCGAGCACGTACAACGCATTGTCGGGAAGTAGCGTGACCGGGTCGCATTGGCTTGGTCGTTTGCGTGGGCGAGGAGGGGGCGTGGCTTACCGGATCTTGATCGTTGACGACGAGACGGATTGGCGCAGCGAGCTGCAAGATGTCTTTCGACTGATCGGCTATGAGGCCGACGCCGTCGAGGCCATGTCACAGGCCGAGGACCGGCTGCGGCGGGTGGCGTATGACCTGCTCCTGCTCGACATTCAGCTCGACTTTTCAAGCGCGTATCTGCCGTTTCAGGCGCTGTGCCGATTGGTCCGTCAAGACTTCCCCGGCCTGCCGATCGTGGCCACCAGCGGACGCCAGATCGACACGGCTTTCATGTGGCAGCTGCGCGATCTTGGGGTGGGCTATTTCTTCAATAAGAGTGCGATCTCGCTCGAAGACCTGCGCGGCCGGTTCGATTCCCTGATCGCGTCAAGGGCCGTTCTTCCAGCGCTGCGCTCCGGCGAGGCGCTGCCGATCGTCAACATTCAGACGATGAACGTCTTCCTCGAAAACGCCCAGCAGGTCAATCAGAGCGGTGGGATCGGCCTGCACAGCGGCGGCGCGCTCACGGTCGGCGGCGATGTCGTGGGTCAGGACAAGCATGTCGACGAAACGACACCCGGCTCGCCCCTGGACGAAGGCCAGGCGGGGTAGAGTATGATATCCCCGGGTGCCCCTGACAGGAATTGACTGATACGATCGCGCGCCTCAAGCGCGACGGGCGCGGTTGAACCGGCCGCGCCGCCGAACCGATCCGTGTCGGGACGCCGGGCCCTACGTTGTGGCGGCCGTCACGGTGGACGTTCGTGACAGCCATGCGGGGACGCCCAGCCCGGTCGCTCGGTATGCCGCTCAGGGCGATTTCGCTGACCATCCCCTCGACCCGACTGGTGCGCTCTACCTCCAGCCTGCTGGATCGGGCACGGTTCGCCGAAGGTGACGTTTCCGTCGCCGGGCCGACGCCGTTGCTGGTGCTCGTCAGATCGGCCCGGCCCGCCGGCCGCTTCGGTCTGCGCAGCGCTGATCACGTCGCCCGGCACCTGCGCGCCGGCGGGCCTGTTGGCGCGCGCGATGTCGCTGGTGCTCCGGCCGATGATGCGGTTGGCCGCCATCGCTGCGTTGTCGTTCGTGGTGTGGTTGCGTGTGCAAGGGACGTTGGAGATCCAATGCCCGAACAAGGCTTCGCTGGTGACCAGCGTGCCATTGCTGTTTGGTTCTCGGCGCTCGTTTGGGGAGGGTGAGGTGGGACCGGCGCTTACAATGCCGACCGGCAAAACGCGCGATTGGATGGAACGGGCCTGGCCGGGCCGGTTAGCTCAGACATGGGCTGCGATAGGCGTGCCAGACATCGGGTCCGGCCATCAACTCAGGGCGCACACGCCGTTCGACGATTCGAAGACGTGCGGTGCTGGTGTCTGGATCGCGCTCGACACACTCCAGCACCAACTCCCAGGCGCCGTCCAGCATTTCATGTCGGCTCCCCAGGGTCAGAGGGGCGTCGTCCATTTGGTAGACCAGGATTGTGTCGGATGGGTGCATGGTTCTTGGCAGCCTCGGTCGCGGTCATGAAACCCCACAACGCCGCAGCGCCGGAAGTCTGACCAATACTAAGGATAACGCGAATCGCGTCTGCGCGCGACCCGTCTGGCGGCTCTGACGGGGTAGGCCAAAGGTCCTGCCAGGACTGACTGCACTCGCCCGCAGCAGCCGCCTGCAAAAAGGCCCCGGACAGCCGGGTGGTCCGGGAGGGGGCTTCAGCCAGCAGGGCGGCCACCTGCCCAGCGCCCGCCGTCCAAAGACCGGCGTGCAGGGCGAACAAGCGACCCATCAACACGTCGTCGCCGGCAGGGGTCAGGCCGGGTCCAAGCCCCAGCAGCGCGGATGCCAGGGGCGCCGCTCGGCCCCGCGCGAGCACTTCCGGCGCCTCGGCTCTCAGGCGGGCCTCGGCTGAGGCCCGCGCGTCGAAGACTGCCGGCATCAGGCCGGGGAGGTCCAGCGCGGTCCAGTCGGGCCGGGCGACCCACACCGCGGGAGCGACGACATCGAAACGCCAACCGGTGGCGTCGTCACCGATCTCGGCCGCGGGCAGCGCGCAGCCGTCGGCCAACCGCGCGCTCAAAGGCGAGAGCGGCACGTCAGCCGTCGTCAACGCCAGCAGGCCAGATGTGTGCTCGAGGTAAAGAACCTGCCGATGAACGCCGAGCACAGTCCGCGGGCCTGGCTGCCGCAACCACGCCTGGGCGCGCGGAGCGACCGACTCAATTCGGATGGGCAAAAAGGGGCTGCTGCGCATCGGTTGATTCTAACGCGCCGAGTCGCGTCGGCGGGGTGACATCGGCGCAGCGCGGAAAGGCTTCGATCTTCAGGCGCAATTGCGTTGCATGGCCTCCGCTTCTCCCTTACAATTAAGTCATCACACTTGCGTGCCCGGCTGATCACCCACTGGCAGTCGGCACGTGAGCCCTTGATCCTGGTTCCGGAGCCCCCACAACTCCACACCTGGGATCATCATTCGTCGCTGCAACGCGGAGCAGTCGGTTGCAGCTGCACACGCGTGTGTGGGTCGTCGCCGTGGCGTTGTCATCACCAGTTCGCATCACACTGATCTATCTGGTCGTCGGCGGATTGTGGATTTCGCTGTCGGACCGGTTCGTGGCTCTATTGGTCGCGGACCCGGCCTCGATCACCTGGCTTCAGACGGTCAAGGGCTGGGGCTATATCCTGCTGACGGGTCTCCTGCTGTTTGTGCTCGTCCGACGCGACTTTGAGCGGATCAAGGACGCCCAACATTCGCTGGAACAGAGCTACGACGCTACCCTCAAGGGGTGGGCCCGGGCGCTGGACCTGCGCGATCGCAGCACGGAGCAACACACCGCGCGCGTCGCCGATCTGGCGATCGAACTGGCCCGGGAGATGGGTCTAGGCGAACCGGATCTCACGTACATTCATCGGGGCGCGCTTCTGCATGACATCGGAAAGATGGGGATCCCCGACGGCATCTTGCTCAAGCCGGGCCCGCTGGACGCGGCCGAGTGGGCTGTGATGCGTCAACACCCGCGCTACGCCCACGAGCTGCTGACGCCAATCGAGTACCTGCGGCCGGTCATCGACATCCCGTATTGTCATCACGAGAAGTGGGACGGCTCCGGTTATCCGCGGGGGCTCAGGGGGGAGGAGATCCCGCTCAGCGCCCGGATCTTTGCGGTTGCGGATGTCTGGGATGCGCTAACCTCGAGCCGTCCGTATCGCTCGGCCTGGACGCCGGAGCGCGCCATCGAATACTTGCGGGCGCAATCCGGACAACATTTTGATCCGATCGTGGTCGCCGCCTTTGAGCGCTGGAATGTGCGCCGTCCGACGTCGCCGGAGGATCGGTCTGCAGTGGCGGACCCGCCCCTCTCGGGCGGCTGAGTGTGCTCAAGGCCGCCTGGCCTTACCCAAATAGGTCAATGAATGGTCCGGGGGCATACGATCTCGGTCGAGCCGGGCTTCCATAGAACTGCTGAGGCGAGTTCCGCGTCCTCACGGTTGGCTTGGGGCTCCGAGTGCGGCAAGATGAGTCGTTCGGGAAAGTCGGTAGAAGGGGGGGGAGTCTGGGAAGGTATTGAATGAATCGAAGGATTCGTGAGTTGTCCGGCTGTCTCCTGGCAGCCCTGATTTCCGGCCTTGCGCCACAACCCTCCAGCGCCCAATCGGGCGGACCAGCCCTTTTCATACCCAGCGTTACGCGCACTTACAATGCGGCTTACGTGGCTGCGTTGAGCGCCAGTGAATGGAGTCAGGAGGCGCACGATCCCCAGCGCACGGGGTATGCGCCGATCCAGCCCAAGACGCCCTGGACCCTGCTTTGGACTTTCAACGCCGCCGATTCCTCGGGCGGTGCCAGCTGCCCGGGCGGCGATCCGACCCGTGGACATTGCTATAACGCAGCCCGCGAGGCCCACACCGTCACCGGTGCCGGCGCCGTGTACGTTCCGGCCGGCGCTCAGGGCCTGTACGCGCTGGAGGCGCTGTCGGGCGTCGTGCGCTGGCGTGTCACAGGCGCGACCTTCAACGCCACGCCGGCCTATGCCGGCGGCGCCGTATATGCCGGCACTGCCGAGGGGCAGCTGTATCGGGTCGATGTCGGCAGCGGCCAGGTGACAACTTACAACGCGGGCAGCCCGATCAACCGCGCCCTCCTGATCGCGGGCGGCGCCGTGTTCGCCCTGACCGAGAACGGCCGCCTACACAAACTTGATCCGAACTCCCTGACACCGTTATGGGTGTACAACGCCAACGCGAGCACCACCGAGGGCACCGGCCTGGCGTACTCGGAGTCGCGCGACGTCGTCCTGTTTGGCACGAACGATCTGTATGTGCATGCCGTTCGCAACAGTGATGGCACACAGAAGTGGCGTACCAAGCCCAGCCCCAATCCGGCCGGCTTTCCTAATCAGTTCCTGCACTACTGGCCGGTGGTGGCCGAGCAGAACGGCATCGTCTTCATTCGAATGCGGCTCGATCACAATACCGGACTGTGGAACTTTCCGGCTGTCACGACCAACGCCGCCGCGCGCGATCACCTGGTGCGGAACCCGGCGCAGCAGAACCTGTTCGCGCTCAACCTCGATGACGGCTCAAAGAAGTTCATCCCGGCCGTGGGTTACGGCGGCACCGAAGACATGGTGGCCGGTGCGACGACCTGCGCGGCCGCGGCCTGCCCGTACCTGGTGACGGGCCCACCGCCGGTGGTCAAACTGAATGCCGACGGGACGGAGGTGGCCTACATCCACTTCCGCAATAATCAAGGCAACACGTCCGACGCGCGCTGGGACTCGCACATGGGCGAGATGGTCCTCAACGACTCGACTTTCAGCGGCATGGTCGCCGGCGATCTGCGCTTCGTGCAGATGGGCAAACCCAACGCCACGGTGACGATCACCGACGAGCAGAACCCGCTGACCGTGGCCGGCAACGCGATCTTCCATGCCCACTGGGCCGCCAGCGAGGCCGTGTCGATCGTCGACCGGTCGAGCAACAAGGGCGCGACCAACGCCAACCCGATCACCACGACCGCTCTGCCGACCGTGCTCCGACGCATGAACCCGTGCGCGGCGCTGAACACGGCCACGCATGCGGCCAACGCCTGCGGCCTGTATCTCTTCGGCGACAGCCGCTATTGGCCGGCACCGGGCTTCTGGACCTATGCCAACACCTATGACCCGCCGACACCCGCCAACGCGACCTATAGCGATGGTCTGCGCCCGCGCTATACGTACGTCTCAGGCGAGATCATTGTGGTCGAAGGTAACGGCGGCGACCTCATGATCTTCCGGCACTCCGGGCCCTAGCTTAGGGCGCAGGAAGTAGACGTACGGCCTGCGCCCGATTGACGCGAAGAGGGAAGAGCGAACGCTGCCGCGTGGTAGCATTCGCTCCTCCCTCCTAGCTCTTCGCTGCTACGGTGTCCACAACGTCCCATCGGGCCAGCGGCTCTGGGTCCAGTCGATCACGTTGACCGTGATCGGGTACCGGGCCGCCTTCTTCTCATCGAGATCGATACCGAGCCCCGGTTTGCTGTTCGGCCACAGGTACCCGTCACGTAGCTCGGGTGTGCCCGGGAAGACCTCCTTCAGCGCTTCACCAAAGAAGATCACCTCCTGGATGCCGAAGTTGTGGCAGGCCAGATCGAGGTGCAGGTTGGCAGCATGGCCGACCGGCGAGACGTCGCCCGGGCCGTGCCAGGCGGTGCGCACGCCAAACGACTCGGCCAGCGCGGCCTGCTTGCGGGCCGGCGTCAGCCCGCCGATCTGCGAGATGTGGGTGCGAATGAAATCGATCAGCTGTTCGGCGATCAGGGCCCGCCATTCGAGCGGGTTGTTGTGCAGCTCGCCCATCGCGATCGGTGTGGCGGATTGGTCGCGCAGCCGCCGGAACCACTCGATCTGGTCGGGCGCGAGCGGGTCCTCCAGGAAGAACAGGCGGTACGGCTCGAGCGCCTTGGCCATACGGATCGCGTCGATCGGCGCCAGGCGCTCGTGGATGTCGTGCAGCAGGAAGAGCGAGTCGCCGATCTTGCTGCGCACGTACTCGAACAGCGGCGGGATCGAGCGGGCGTAGGCATCCGGGTCGTAGTAGGCGCCGGGAAAGGCGCTGTCGGCGCGCTCGGGGCCCTTGCCGCGATGCGTGGCCTGCGGAGCCTTGCGGCTGGGGCGGGCGTTGCGTTTGGTGATGTCCTTGACCCGACCGCCGTAGCCGCCCATCTGGCAGCGGACGGCCAAAGCACCGTCCGCCTGATACTTGAGGACGTTGTCGAGCACCTCTTTCGGGTCGCGGCCGTCGGCGTGGCGGTAGACCATGGCGGCTTCACGGCACTTGCCGCCGAGCAGGTCGTAGACCGGCATGTTGGCGACCTTGCCCTTGATGTCCCACAGCGCCATGTCGACGCCGCTGATGGCGTTGTTGAGAACGCCGCTGTTGCGCCAGTACGAGTTGACGTACATCAGGTGCCACAGATCCTCGATGTTGGCCGGGTCGCGGCCCTGGAGCAGGGGATCAAGATAATCCTCGACCGCTTTGGCCACCACGGTCGCGCGCTGCGTAAAGGTCGCGCAGCCGAGGCCGTACAGGCCATCCTGGTCGGTTTCGACCTTGACCACCACCAGGGCGATGCCGTCCGGGGCCGTCAAAATCGCGCGAACGCGTGTGATTTTCATGCGTTTCTCCTTTGAGAATCACTTCTATAGGGAAGTTCGTCACCCGTTTGGGGTGACCGTGACCACTGGCGAGCGTTGGAGGGATGCCCGTATCCTCCAGGATGTATCACACACCAAATGAGCGCATTGGCGCTTCCAGCAGCAGAGCGGTGGCGGCGTTCCAGGCCCCGTCCCGAGAAGGATGCCTCATGCCCGGCTTTACTCCAGGTCGACGCTGGCAGCCCGCGTACTACCCGTTCCATTCTGAGCCCGCTTTCGATCGGTTCATCGAGTTCATCGAGCGCTCGATCAAGGGCCCGCTTTTCGGCTGCCGGATGTGCGGCAACTGTCTGCTGCAAGAGACGGCCTTCATCTGCCCGATGGAGTGCCCGAAGGGCCTGCGGAACGGGCCGTGCGGCGGCTCGACGCCCGAGCACTGCTACGTCGACCCGGACCGGCCGTGCATCTGGTACAAGATCTACGAGCGCGCCGAGAAGATGGGCCGCACCGACCGCCTGCGCGAAGTGCTGCCGCCGCTCGATTGGGAGAAGGTCGGCACCGACTCGTGGATGGACGTCGCCAGGCACTGGGTCAAGGTCGGCGGGCTGAAAGGGATGGTCGACGCGCTGAAGCTCCCTAAGCCCGAGCGCGACGAGGCCTGGGAGAAGTTCTTCTATGAGGTCCGGCAACCCGAGTGGTGGGGTGGGGACGACAAGCCGCACCCGGCGCCCGCACACGAGCCGGTCTCGACGCTCGAGGCCAAACTGACGGCCGGGAACTTCGTGATCACGGCCGAGGTCTCGCCGCCGCTGGCCGGCGCCACCGACGAGATCGTCAAGAAGCTCAATCTGCTGCGGGACCATATCGACGCGGTGAACTTCACCGACAACCCGTCGGCCACGCCGCGCATGTCGTCGCTGGTCTGCTCGGCCGTGGCGGCCATGAACGGCGTCGAGCCGGTCATGCAGATCGCGGCCCGCGAGCGGACGCGCATGGGGTTGCAGAGCTCGGTGCTGGGCGCGGTTGCGCTTGGCATCCGCAACGTGCTCTGCCTCACCGGCGATCACCCGCGCCTCGGCCCCTCGCCGCATGGGCGAATGGACATATGGGACATCGACTCGATCCAGATGCTGTGGATCCTGCGCCGGATGCGCGATGAGGGCCACTTCCTGGACGGGCGCGATCTGAAAGCGGCGCCGCCGCTCTTCCTCGGCGCGGCCGGTTCGCCGTTCTCGTCGAACGCGCGCTTTCAGGCGCTGCGCGAGGAGAAGAAGGTCAACGCCGGCGCGCAGTTCTTTCAGACCAACCTGATCTACGACGTCGACGGCTTCGCCGAGTGGCTGGGGGGCCTCGACCAGCTCGGCGTGCTCGCGCGTGTGCATGTGCTGGCGGGCCTGATGCCGATGCGCTCGTTCAAGGCGGCCCAGATGATCGCACAGGTGCCGGGCGTCAAGGTGCCCAAGGCCCTGCTCGACCGGATGGAATCGGCAACCGACCCCAAGGAAGAGGGCGTGCAAATCACGCTCGAACTGATCGACAAGCTCAAGCGCCTGCCGGGGGTTCATGGCCTGCACATCATGGCGGTGGGCTGGGAGAGCATTGTGCCGCGGCTCATCAAGGAGTCTTCAATTCGCTAGAGTCGAATGATCGATTGCTGATCGTTGAATTCTGATTGCTGATTGGCCTTCAATCAGCAATCAGAATTCAACAACCAGCAATGTTCACGACCAGAGCCTGTCCCAGCTGCGCTCCTTATCCCACTGAGTGGTGGGCTCGAAGAGGCCGGGGTCGTCGGCGACGACGTGCTCGCGCAGCGCGTCCTCGTTGATCTCGAAGCCCAGGCCGGGCGCCTCGGGCACCGGGATGTAGCCGTTTTGGATGATCGGCTTCGGCACACCCGTGATGAAATCCCCCCAATACGGAAGATCCGAGAAGTGGTGTTCGAGGGCGATGAAGTTCTCGGTCGCCGCGGCGCAGTGCACGGCCGCCATGGTGCTGACGGGCGTGCCGGCCATGTGCAGGGCCATGCTGATGCCGCGCTGCTGCGCGAAGTCGCCGATGCGCTTGGTCTCGAGGATGCCGCCGCTGGTCGCCAGGTCGGGGTGGATGACGTCGACCGCGCGTTGTTCGATCAGATCCCGGAAACCGTCCAGCAGATAGATGTCTTCGCCGGTGCAGACCGGGGTCTTGAGTGCGCGCTCGAGCTTGACCCACTGGTCCGTAAACTGCCAGGGCACCAGGTCCTCCAGCCAGGCCAGGTTGAACGGCTCGAGCGCCTCGCCGAGGCGGACACAGTCGTCGACGCCGATGTGGCCGAAGTGGTCGGCCGCGATCGGAACTTCGGCGCCGACCGTGGCGCGCACGTCTGCGACGTACTTCACGATCTGGTCGATGCCCTTCTGCGTCAGGCGCACGTGCGTGAACGGGTGTTGCAGGGTGTGGACGTCGAACATCAGGTCGTGCTCGTCGCCGGTGTCGGTGCCCAGCATGCCCTTTGGGTGGGCGAGCGTGTCCTTTTTGCCGATCAGGGGCTGGATGCCGACATCCATCTTCAGCATCGTGAAGCCGCGCGCCATGCGCTCCTTGAGCTTGCGGCCCATGGCCTTGCCGGTCGGCTCATTGGGGGTGTCGCAGTACATGCGGACCTTGTCGCGGAACTTGCCGCCGGCGAGCATGAACGCCGGCACGCCGTAGGCCTTGCCGGCCAGGTCCATCAACGCCATCTCGATCCCGCTGACGCCTCCGCCCTGGCGGGCATGATGGCCGAATTGCTTGATCTTGCGGAACAGCCGGTCGACGTTGCACGGGTTCTCGCCGACCAGACGGCTCTTGAGCATGAGCGCATAGCTCTTGCTGGCGAAGTCGCGGACTTCACCGTAGCCGACCAGGCCCTGGTTGGTCTCGATCCGCAGGATCGGGAAGCGCCAGTGCTCCCAGCCGACCGTGCAGGTGCGGATGTCGGTGATGCGCAGGTCGCTCGGGCGCGAGCCCTGCTTGACGTGATCTTCCGGACGGGGTGTGGTTTTCTTTGCCATGGATGGTCTCGGATCTCCTCGTAATAGGGCGGCCAGTTGGGGCGGCCAGTTGGGGCGGCCAGTTGGGGCGGCCCTTGTGGCCGCCCTCTCCGATATCAGACTCTTGCGCTCATTTCTCCGCCATGCCCGCCGCCCGGACCTGGACGGCGCGGGGTTATCGCCTGCCTGCGTCAGCGTGTCCGGCCGACGGGCACGGGCCGGGCGGGTCGTCGATCGGTGCCGGCGTGTCGTCGGACCCGAGGGGCGACGACGGGGGCCGGGTGCCGACAAGGGCCGGGTGCCGACAAGGGCCGGGGCGGCGACGAGGGCCGGGGTGCCGACAAG
>JAEURK010000252.1 GCA_016789175.1 Anaerolineales bacterium | reverse complement strand
CGAGGCCGCGAGATCGCTCCGCGCTTTGCGCTCTTCGCCTTTCTGCCTTACTTGATCGCCAGCAACTCGACCTCGAAGATCAGCGTGGCGTTCGGCGGAATGACGCCGCCCGCGCCGCGCGCGCCGTAGCCCATCTCCGGTGGGATGGTCAGCCGCGCTTTGTCGCCGACCTTGAGCTGTGCAACACCTTGATCCCAGCCTGCAATGACCTGACCCGCGCCGAGGCGGAACTCGAACGGTCGGCCGCGATCGACCGAGCTGTCGAACTTGGTGCCATCCGTCAGCCAGCCGGTGTAGTGCACCTGCACCGTGTTGCCGGACTTCGGCGCGGCGCCCGCGCCCTCGACGAGTTTTTCGACTTTCAAGCCGTTGCCATCCATACAGCCTTCCTTTCAAAATGCGTTGTCGGCGTAGTGCTCGCGAAAAGCGGGATGCCACGCATATCGGCATCCCGCTTGAGCACGGCGCGCTTCCAACGACGTTCGCGAGTCGAATTGTATCCTTAGAGCGGCCTTCCTGGATCTATTCCCCAAAAAAGAAGCTTAGGCGGCCAGGCCCTGCGTGCTAGAACAGATCCGACAGGAAGTCGAGCATCGACCAGGTGCCTTTTCGGAAACTGCGCCAGGCGAAGAAGAAGCCGATCGGCACCATCACCAGTGTCACCAGCCCGAGAAAGGCGGGGAGGACCCACCACCAGAAGTCGCTGATGACGGCACGTTCCGGTTGCTCGGGCAAGTACAACACGTCGACCTTTTCACCGATGCTGTGGCGGGGTGGGTCGCTGCTGACGGCGGTGTCGTCGAAACGCACAGTCGTGCCGTCGGTGGTCTCGAACTCGACGATCGACGAGTACGTGGTGCTGCCGTCGGAATTGCTCTCGGAGTAGCCGACGACCGTGCCGGGCGCCCGCGTGCCGTCGCGGATCACCTCAAACGTCGGAAGAAAAAACCCGACGTTGCAGGCGACCATGAAGGCGGGAGCGAGCAGCGGCATCGCGCCCAGCAGGAAGCCGTAGTTGAAGCTCTTGCGAAAGCCCTGGCCGGTGACCAGGAGCAGTGCGGTGGCCACGCCGGCCATGAGGATCACACCCGCCAGACAGCCGACCAGGGTCACGACCATGGTGATCAGGATCTGCAGCTCCATAGGGCCTCCGGAAAGGAATGGTTGTCAGCTGGATCGAGAGAGGCTGCGAAACTTAGCCCCCGCGAGCACGAAACCGATGATCAGGGCCAAGCCTGCCAGTCCGAGCAGGACAATGGGCAACACGCGAAGCAGCGGCTCGTCGATCAGCGCCTGTTGGGGCGCTTCGGGAGGATATATCACGGTCACGGATTGGCCAACAGCATATTGTGGCGGATTAGCGGCCGCAAGAGGGTCGTCGAAGCGCACAGGCTCACCGGCGGCTGTCTCAAACTCCACCACAGCCATATAGACGGGATCACCGGCGCCATCGAAGATCAGCGTGTTTTCCACGACCCTGCCTGGGGCGGAGGCTCCTCCCAGCAGCACGGGCACCGCGACCAACGCCACCCCACCAGCCAGCGTTGTCAGAGCGGCCGGCGCCAACCAGGGCACGATCCCCAGCCACAGACCGGCCTGCAGGCTGCGCCGCCGACCGCCGCCACGGAGCAGAAACACGGTTGTTATACCGGCCGCGATCACGACGATGCCGCCCAAACAGATCGTGGCTGTAAGCAGAACCGGCGCAACCAGCACTTCGTCCATGGCACCTGTCACTTAATAAACAAAACGGGCGGGCCGCTTGGGCCCGCCCGTCGCGGTTCGCCTCACTACGGGCTCGGTGTAACCAGGCCGGTGGTGCAGGCGTTGTCGTCGTACACCCAGGTGCCCGAGACCGACTGGCCGTCGGACGAGGTCACAGTGACCGAGCCGCTCGACTTGGTGCAGCGCGCGAAGTCGAGGTCGTACTGCTGACCGGGGGAATACCTCAGCGGGCCGGATCCCCCCGCGGCGTTGACGATGATGCGCACGCGATAGGTCGCACCCTCGGTACAGCCGCCGATGCACAGCGCCGCGATCTCGTTGAGCACAAGCGGCTCGGCGGCGACGCCCGGCGTCGCGGTCACGCCCGGCGGCAGGGTCGGCGCCGGACCGGCGGTCGGGTAGACCGGCGGGTTGTACGGCAGCCCCGGATACGGCGACGCAAATTGTGTGGCGCAGACCGGGCCGGATTGGATGCTCACCCAGCGCGCCGCCGGGATCGAGAGCACCGTGCCCGAGCGTAGCGACTCGGCGACTGTGATGCGGTTCGCGGACGCGATCGCCGAGGGCAATACACCGTAGGCGCGGCCGATGCAGTACAGGGTCTCACCCGGCAGGACGGTATGCGAACCGATCGACGGATAGGCCGTGCTGGCGGGCAGGCTGCGCGGCGTGGCGGTTGGGCGCGTCGAGCCCGCGGCCTGTGTTGCTGTGCGCGCGATCGTCGGGGCCAGCGTCGGTGTGACCGGCATAGGCGTCTGGGTCGCGGCGATTGTCGGCGTCGGCGGTGCCACGGTGGGCGCAGCCTCGGTCGGCGTCTCGGCCACGGCTTCTGTGGCGGCCTCGGTGGGGGCGGCCTCGGTCGGGGCAGCTTCGGTCGGCGGCTCCTCGGTCACCTGAGCGATCTCGGTCGCGGCCGGTTCTTCGCCTCCGCCCAGCGGCCCAAGCGCCTCGGCCTCGGGCACGTCACGCACCCAGGCACCGTAGTCGACGGCCTCCATGGCGACCGGTCGGGCGTCCTCGAATTGCGTCTGCACGAACTTGAAGCCCTGAGGTATGAAGGTCTGGTTGAAGCTGCACGTCCCCTGCAGGCAGGTGACTGTGACGGTCTGCGTGGCGGCGTCGTAGGCGACGCCCATGTAGGCCTTGAGCGCTGAGGCGCGGCCGGCCGGGGTTTCGACGTCGATCTGGCCATCGCTCAACATGATGTAGGTCTGGCCGTCGTCGAGCGCCATTGCCGTCAACTTGCTGTCCATGAACGGATTGAGGAAGTTGAACGTGATCTCGCTTTCGGGTCCGACGCGGATCTTGCTGCCCTCGGTCAGCTGGATGAACGCCGAGCTCTCCTCGCCGACCGTGCGCAACTGGCTGCCCTGATCGAGGCCGAGGCCGACGACAGCGCTGCCCCAAGACTGCTCTGAATCGAGTCGGGCTTCGACCTGTCCGGTCGATTGCCGCAGCAGGGCTCGCCGCTCGGGTGTTGCGCTGGCGGCCGGCTCGCCCTCCATGCCGGGCAGGGTGATGCCGGCGCCGCGGCATCCCGCCAGGGCCAGCGAAAGGGTCACGATCCAGGGGAAGAAACGTCGGACTGCCATGCGAAATATCCCGTAAATGCTCAACTGCGCTCAGCGGCGGCACGGTCTTCGCCCGCCTTTGAGGCTATCCCTGCAATTTGCGCGCCAATTATGCTTCTTATGGTCGGCTCCTGGCCTCAGAATAGCCTGAGGAGGCACCAACCGCGTTAATTATCGTCGAACTGGTCGTAAATTAGACGTAAAGTTTGGGGTCAGACACCGGGCGTGCGAACGAGAGCCCGCAAGGCCTGAGATCCGCCGTTCGCACGCCCGGTGTCTTCCGTCGTCGTTCGCACTCCGGTGTCAGAATCACAAAATCTCGATCTGGCTGCCGGCCACTTCGACATCGGGGAAGTGGGTCTCGATCCACTCGGCTGCATGTTCGAGCAGACCGTGCATCTTGCCGCTGTCGCCGCCCGAGACGCTGACCAACGCGATCTCGGCCGCGCCCCAATCGTCCTGGTGGCCGACCTCGGCCACCGCAAGGTTGAATTCCTTGGGCAGACGCGCCAGGAGCGGCTTGATGCGACTGCGCTTCTCCTTCAAAGAACGACAGCCCTCGAGTGACAACGAGACCACGCACAAACCAATCACCATCGTGGCATTATAATGACTTCAGGATCGGTTACGGCGCCGAGGCATCACAGGAAACCTATGTCACGCTGGTTCGCTAATCTGCTGGTGGTGGGGTTGCTGCTCATCGCCGCATTGACGGGATGGGCCCTGGTCAGTTCCGTCCGTGAGGGCGTGCAGTCGGTGACCGGGCCGACCGGCGGCGTCGCGACCGAGGTGCAAGCTTTCTTCAACCCGACACCCACGATCTATCCGGACTCGGTCACGGTGGTCCGTTCGGTGCAATCGCTGGCCCGGCTGGAGAGCGTGCAGTACTCGATCGAGAAGGTGATCCGGGCCGAGACCGGGCAGGGCATCTTTGCGCCGCTGCTCGGCGATCGGTTGCTGTTCGTCGCTCATGGCGAAGTGATCGCCGGGGTGGATCTTTCGAAGCTCGGGCCCAGCGACGTCCTGGTGTCGACCGACGGCCGCGTCACCGTGATCGTGCCGGCGGCCGAAGTGTTTGTCACCCGGCTCGACAACGAGAAATCGTACGTCTACGAACGCGCGACCGGGCTGTTCACCAAGGGCGACATCAACCTCGAGAGCCAGGCGCGCCAGGTGGCCGAGGACGAGATCCGCAACGGCGCGCTCGAAGACGGTATCCTCAACAACGCCCAGACCAACGCCAATGCCGTGCTCGAGCGCCTGCTGCGCTCGCTCGGTTTTGAGGATGTCGTGATCGTTGTGGCCACTGCGCCACCGCCCTGACCTGTGGTTGTGACTCAAGAAGCCCCGCACAACGCGGGGCTTCTTTCTGGTTGGCCCCCTCCGCTCACGGCGCAACGTGAGCGTCGTACCCGATGGCGCCGGCGGCGCTGATGCCGAGCAGGCCGTCGCTCGTGCCGACCTCGGCCAGACGCAGTTGCTCGCCGGCCCCGGCAACGCTGGTGAACAACACCCAGTCAGCGGTCAGCCAGCGCAGCGACAGTACGCCACTTCCGACCGGGCGGGGCACCGAGTCCGGCTCCAGACCGATCACGAACGGCTGCAACGGGTCGATGCCGGTGTAGACGTAGGCGGCCGAGTCGGGCGTCCAGGCCAGTGCGGCCGAGCCCGGCGCATCGAGCACCTGGCGCGCCTTACCGGTTTCGAGATCCCACAGCCCCAGGGTCGAATCAGCCTGCACGAACAGCAATCGCCGCCCGTCCGGCGAAAGCAAGCCGCCGAACGCGGCCCCGGCCTGGCGGGTCACCTCGCTCGGCGCGGCGTCAAGCGAGGCCTCCCAGACGATTGTCTCGGCGGTGCTGCCGGTCTCCGTCACGGTGAACAGGCGAACGGCGGCGTCAGCGACCCAGACCGGCGTTGGCCGCCACTGCTGTGTATCGCTGACGGCGACGGCTGGATAGTCGAGCGCGTCTCCGACCACGACGCCCTCCGCGTCGGCCAGTTGCAGACGATCCGCTGTGACCACGGCCAGGTGTTCGCCGTCGGGCGCGAAGGTGAAGGCCGCCTCCGCGCCAAAGCGGCCGATCTCGGTGAGCGCACCGGTCGCCGGGTCAAACCGCTGCAGCACGGTCTCGCCTTCGGCCGGCGTCGTCAGGTAAGCCTCGGCGTGGCCCGGGCGCCAGCTGATCTGCCCGGGCGTGCCGGCGACTTGCACGACCTGTTCGTTGGCGCCGTCGGAGCCGATCACGACGGCGTTGCCGGCACGCGCGAACGCGATCCAGCTGCCATCGGACGAGAGCTGCGGGGCCGGAAAGGCCTCGGCTGTTGTGAGCGGCACGGGATCCTCGTGCGTGCGCCACAGCCAGAGCGTGCCGTCGGCGACGAAGGCGACCGCCAACCCAGCGGGCGCCTGCACCGGCGCGGAGGTCGGCGCCGGCGTCACCGTTGAGAGGACCGCCGTGGGCAGGCTTTGCGTGGCTGCTGAAGTGGGCGCATTCGGCGTCGACGTGTTGCATGCGACCAGGCTCACAGCGACGGCGACCATCGCCGTGAGGTGAGACCCGCGAATCGAAAAGAGGTGTGGCTCATTTGACATAGCGGCAAGTATAATCACGCGCGATGTATCCTGAACTTCGTGTTTCCCCTTCTCAGATCCATGGTCAGGGCTGTTACGCCGTCGACGCGATCGCGGCCGGCGCCCGGGTGCGCGAGTACGTCGGCGAGCGTATCCCGGCGGCCGAAGCGATTCGGCGTGAGGCCGACCCGAACCGCCCGGCGATCTTCACGCTCTGGCTCGACGAAGAGCAGGCCATCGACGGTTGGGTCGGCGGCAACGAGAGCATCTACGTCAACCACTGCTGCGAGCCCAATTGCGAGTGGGATTTCGATGAGGAGCAGGCTTACATCGTTGCGCTGCGCGACATTGCGGCCGGTGAAGAGTTGACGATCGACTACGCCTACGATGCGACCGGCCCGCTCGAGCGCTGCGGCTGCGGCGCCAACGGCTGCCGCGGCATGTTGAACGCGCTGCCCGATTGACCACGGGCGCCGACAAGAGCCGCCCTCTGCCGCCGCTTTCGTTTGGAAGGGACAATCTATGCTCAAACTCTATAGCTGGAACGTCAACGGCATCCGCGCCGCTGAGAAAAAGGGCTTTCTGGATTGGCTGGCCGCGACCGGCGCCGATGTCGTCGCGGTGCAGGAGACCAAGGCCCATCCGGATCAACTTTCGGCCAGGCTGCGCGAGCCGGCCGGCTACGCCACGCACTGGGATTGGGCCGAGAAGAAGGGCTACAGCGGTGTGGCCACCTTCGCGCGGACGGCTCCGGTGGCCTCTGAGCGCGGCCTGGGCGACGCGCGCTTCGATCACGAAGGCCGCACGCTGATCCAGGATCACGGCACGTTCGTGTTCTTCAACATCTACTTCCCAAACGGCGGGCGTGGTCCCGAATGGGTGCAGCACAAGCTCGCGTTTTACCGCCATTTCATGACGCGGGTGCAGGCCTATCGAGCAGCCGGGCGAGCTGTGATCGTGTGTGGCGACGTCAACACGGCCTACGCCGAGATCGACCTCGCGCGCCCGAAGGAGAACGTCAAGACCAGCGGCTTCATGCCCGAGGAGCGCGCCGCCATGGGCGAGTTCTACACCGGCGGGCTGACCGACACCTTCCGGCATCTGCATCCCGAGGCCGTCAAATACACGTGGTGGGATCAGGTCTCGCGCGCCCGTGAGCGCAACGTCGGCTGGCGGCTGGATTACTTCTTTGTCACGCCCGACCTGTTACCGCGTGTGGTCGCCGCCGAGGTGCATGACGATGTGCAGGGGTCGGATCACTGCCCGATCAGTTTGACGCTGGATGTGTAAAACGGAAGAGGGAAGAGGGAAGAGGGAGGAGCGCGGTAGCGTTCGCTCCTCCCTCTTCCCTCTTCCCTTTTCTGCCTCACACCGCGCCGCTGAACTGAATCTTGACGTCGTCGATCACGGCGCCGACCACATCGATCTCGTCGAGGCGGTTCGTGCCGAGCCCGGCGGCAGCGGCCAGGTTGAGGTGGTTGTCAGTCCGGAAGTAGGGCGCATCCGGATACTCGCCGGTCGGGTCGTGGCCCATCAGCGCGGTCGCGACCGCGTCGGTGGCCACCGGGTTCTTGCCGGCGACGAGCAGGCCGGGTTGGATGGCCGCGAGCGTCGAGATCCACGGACCCTCACCGCCCTGCGTGCTGAGCACGCCATCGACCAGGCCGAAGTTGATCGGGCGGGCGCGATTGATGTCGACGATGATGCGCGGCAGACGCGCCCGGGTTTCGTCCTCGACGCCATGGAAGCCCGAGCGGTAGCGGTCCTCCTCACTGAGCCGGTAGAAGCGATACGGTACCAGGCCGTACAGGTTCTTCATCGTGTGGGTCACGCCGGCGAGGTAATGGTTCTTCATCTTCGAGATCGACATGAAGACGTCGACGTCGGTCACCAGCTTGTTGAGCGTGAACTTCTGATAGATCAGGCCGGGCAGCCCGCCGACCGGAGCCTCGATGAAATCGCCGAAGGGCTTCGAGTCATTGAGATCGATCAGGACGGCGCCGGTCTCGGCTGCCAGGTCCTCGTAGCCCCAGGCGGTGTACGACTCCCACTCGTATACGGCCTCGACGATGAAGACTTCTTTGGCGCCGGCGGCCTGAACCTGGCGGACGAGCGCGCGGGCGACCTCGGGATGTGTGACGTAGGTGTCTTCGGGCTTGAGCCCGTTGAGCATGCCGGAGGTGATGCCGCCGGTCAGGTTGACCTTGATCGCTACGCTGTCGCCGGGCTTGACCACGTCACCCAGGCCACCGACCTGATCGATCAGAGCCGCGACCTGGTTCTCGATCGTCGCCCGGTCATAGTCCAGCGCGCGTGCGATCGCGACGCGGGGTTTGGGCGCGGCCGTCGGCGCGACTGTGGGAATGGCGGTCGGCGCGGCCGGGGTCTGGCAGCCCGCCAGGAGCAGGCCGGCGGCGGCGGTGCCTGTGGCGTGCAGGAAATCGCGGCGCGAGACAGTCTCGCGGCGGGTGATCGGTTCGATGGGCGTCGGCATGGAGGCCTCCAGGGTGGTGGGCGTAGCGTGTCCGTAGACTATGCCATTCGCCCGCAGCCGCCTGAAGTGCCAATGAGCACCTAGATCCGATCCCAAACGTCCGCTTTGCGCTTAGGCCGGGCGTCGGTTGAGCTGCAGCGCCCCGAATCCGCGCCGCGCTATACTCGTACATCCGCAGAGCCTTCAACCCTTGAGTCTATGAACATCCTTGCCTTCGTCACCGCCAATTACGTCGCGCGCCAGGTCGGCTACGACATGTCAACCGGCTGGGGCCGGGCCGATGAAGCCACCCAGGCGCACTTCCGACCGATCGAGACCTTCGAGGCCCGCCTGGCCGAGCTCTTCGTCGAGATCCGCGGGCTGGGCTTCGACGCCGTCGATCTGTGGACCGCGCACCTGCACTGGCAGTGGGCCACGTCCGAGCACCTGGCGGCGGCCCGTCGTCAGGCTCAGACGCACGGCCTGACGATCACGGGATACGCCGGAGGGTTCGGCGACACCCTGGCCGAGTTCGAGGTGGCCTGCCGGACGGCGGCCGGGCTCGGCGCGCGTGTCCTGGCCGGCGGCACAACTGCGGATCGAGTCGATCGGGCCGCCGTGATCGCAGCGCTCAAGCGCCACGATCTGTACCTGGGCTTCGAGAACCACCCGGAGAAGACCCCGGCCGACCTGCTGGCCCGGATCGGCGGCGAAAGCGAGGGCCGCCTCGGCGCCGCCGTCGATACCGGCTGGTGGGGCACTCAAGGCAATGACGCCGCCGCCGCCCTGCGCGCCCTGGGCCCGCAACTGGTGGCCGTGCACTTGAAGGATGTGCGCGCGGCGGGGGCCCATCACACCTGTCGCTTCGGCGACGGCGTCGTTCCGCTGCGCGCCTGCGTCGCGGTCTTGCGCGAGATCGGATACACCGGCCCGCTCACGGTCGAGCACGAGCCGGAACAGGGCGACCCGTTGCCGGACGTCGCCGCCAGCCTGGCGCTGCTCAAGACCTGGCTGGGCGCCTGAACCAGCACACCCCATTCAAGGAACAAGACGATGACCCCTCTGCGATTGGCGATCATCGGGTGCGGCAACATCGCGCCCGCTTACACGGCTGCCATCAAGACCCATCCGGAGCTGGCGATCGTCGGCTTCTTCGACCTGGACCGCACTCGGGCACAGGCGTTGGCCGACGTGCACGGCGGGCGCGTCTTCGCGACACTGGATGAAGCCTTGGCCGATCCCGAGGTCGAGGTGATCGTCAACCTGACGATCTTCAACGCCCACTTCGACGTCTCTCGGCGGGCGCTCGAGGCCGGCAAGCACGTTTACAGCGAGAAGCCGCTGACGCTGGCCGCGGCCGACGCGCGGATGTTGGTGGATCTGGCGGCGGCGCGCGGACTACGCCTGGCTGGCGCGCCGATCACGTTCCTGGGGGCGGCGGCGCAGACTGCCGGCCGGCTGATCCGGGCCGGCGAACTCGGTGAGGTGCGCGTCATCTATGCCGAGGTCAACCACGGCCGGATCGAGACCTGGCACCCGAACCCGGCGCCGTTCTACGCCGTCGGGCCGATGCTCGACGTCGGCGTCTATCCGCTCACGCTGACCACGTCGATCCTGGGCCCGGCCGCGCGGGTGACCGCGCTTGGCAAGACCCTGCTGCCCGAGCGGCGCACCAAGGACGGCCAGCCGTTCACGATCACGGCGCCCGACTTCTACCTGGCCGCGATCGAGCTGGCCTGCGGCGCCGTGATGCGTCTGAGCGTCAATTTCTACGTCGACGGGCACAGCCACGGCGCCGAGAGCATCGAGTTCATCGGCGACGCCGCCAAGCTCTGGCTCTCGGGCTGGTTCGCGCCCGAGGCCGAGGTGAAGCTGGCGCCGTTCGAGGGCGACTACGAGCGGGTGGTTGTCGCGGATGTGCCGGCGCCCGGGCCCTTCGACTGGGCCATGGGCCTGGTCGACCTGGCGTTGTCGATGCGCACCGGAAGTCCGCAGCGCGTGACCGGCGAGCAGGCCGCGCACATCGTCGAGATCCTTGAGGCCGTCAACCGTTCCGCGGCCGAGGGGCGCCCGATCGAGATCGCCTCGCGCTTCACGCCGCCTCCGCCGCGCGGCTGAACGCAGTCGCCGTGCGCGATTGTGACTCTTGCCTGATAACTGAGCCTGTAACACTGGCGATTTGTAGACCGTTCGGGTGTTGCGCACCGGCTCGAGAGTCGGTATTCTGAGTGACACGTTCGGAAAACCGAAAATCTTTATGGGCCAGGATGCCCTCGATGTGCCACTGCATGTCGGGGGCGTTTTGCGTTAATCGCCATGATCATCGCCCTCACCGTCTTTGCCATCGCGTACGTGTTCATCGCCACCGAGAAGTTTCCGCGCCATCTGGTCGCCATACTGGGCGCGGCGGTGATGATCGTGTTCGGGGTGCTCAGCCCGCTCGAGGCCTTCACCTACATCAACTGGGACACGATCGGCCTGCTGGCCGGTATGTTTGCGCTGGTGGCGGTGCTGATCGAGGCCGGCTTCTTCAAGTGGTTGGCGCTGACGGCGGTGCGCAAGGTCAACTACCACCCGACCTACCTGTTTATCGCCCTGATCGTGATCGCG
This sequence comes from Anaerolineales bacterium, assembly GCA_016789175.1. Classification (GTDB taxonomy): domain Bacteria; phylum Chloroflexota; class Anaerolineae; order Anaerolineales; family UBA6663; genus UBA6663. Next base: position 4,203 of record JAEURK010000252.1, on the reverse strand, counting down.
GCCGTGCTGGCGATGTGGATGGACAGCATCACGGTCATGCTCTTCCTGTCGGCCCTGACGCTGCAGCTCTGCAACCTGCTCAAGATCGACCCCGTCACGGTGATCATTGCGGAAGTGTGCGCGGCGAACACCGGCGGCTCGGCCACGCTCGTCGGCGATCCGCCGAACGTCATCCTCGGCACGACCCTGGGCTTCAACTTCGGCGACTTCCTCACGCACACCGGCCCGATCTCGGCCGTGGCCTCGCTGCTGCTCCTCGGCGTCTTCCTGTATGTCAACCGCAAGCACCTCGGCGATGCCCACGAAGCCCTGACCGATGACACCATCCGCGAGATCGAAGCCCTGCACCGGGATCCGCTACACGCGCAACTGACGCGCGTTGGCTTGATCGGCTTCGGCGCGGCGGTGGCCCTGCTGGTGACCCATCACTGGCTCAGCGAGGTGCTCCACTTCGAAATCACGGCGGCCATGTCGGCCCTCGTCCCGGCTGTGCTGGTGTTGATCTTTAGCCCCGGCATCGAGCGCGTCATCGTGCTCAAGCGGTTAGTGAAGCACGATCTCGAGAACCTGGTCTTCTTCGCCGGGCTGTTCATGTTGATCGGCGGTCTGGAGAAGTCGCAGGCCTTCGAGCAGGTCGCGGCACTGCTCGCGACCAACTCGGCCTCGAACCCGGCCGGCCTGGTGTTCGCCCTGCACTGGGGGCCCGGTCTGCTCAGTGGCGTGGTCGACAATGTGCCGCTCGCGCTGGCGATGAGCTACGTGCTCAAGGACATCGCGGCCGTGCCCGGCATGCCGGCCCTGGCGCTGATGGTCTGGTCGCTGGCGTTGGGGGTCAACCTCGGCGGCAACCTGACGCCGATCGGGGCTTCGGCCAATGTCGTGGCCTACTCATACCTCGAGCGCAACCACGGCAAGGTCGGCTGGTCGCGCTGGCTCAAGATCGCGGCGCTGCCCACGATCGGGACCATGTTGCTCGCTTCGGCGCTGCTGCTGGTCAAGGGCAACATCGGCTGGTACTGAGAGCGGAAGAGGGAGGAGGGCTAACCCCCTCCCTTTTCGCTCCTCCTATTTGTGCTCCCCGTGCTTGACGCCCTCCACCACACACCGGATTTCGCCGTAGCTGATCGCGTTGGGCAGACGCGCCTTGAGCGGCGAAAGATATTGCGCGGATCCTTCGAGGCGGATGGCTTCTTCGACGAGAGCCTGGACGTCGGCACTGACGACGGCGTTCAGCGCCACCTTGCCCTCGGCGATGAGCGCGGCCAGATGGGTGTAGATCGTGCCCTCGGCCAGACCGCGTTCGGCCGCGATTTGGACCGGTGTCAGGCCGCGCTGCTGAAGCTCGAGGGTGACCATGAGCGTGCCGCCGGCCTCGCGCGCGGCCTGGGTCGCCCGGGCACGCGCGGTCGGGGTCGCGCCCACACTCGGCGCCGGGCTGAAGCGCATGGTCACCCGGATCGCGGCGCGGTTGCGGAGCGCGGCCTCCCCGAGCGATGACAGCGCCAACACCGGCCGCAGACCACCGGCCTGTTGAAGATGGCCCGAGTCGAGCAGCTGCTCGATCAACGACTCGACGTCCTTAAGTCGCAGATCCTCGAATTTCGCGTAGTACGGCCGATCCTTTAGCGAGGCGATGAATTCGTTATCCGAGCCGCGCAGGAACTGCGCCAGCTTGGCCTTGCCAAGCGAGCGCCCGAGCTTGCGGATTGCGTCGAGCACGATCAAGGCCGCGCGCTCGGCCTTCGAGAGCGTCCCGATCCCGTTGGCGGCGCCCTCCGGGGTGGCCTCCCCGGCCGGCTGAGCGGCCTCCTCCACGGCGCGGCTGCACACGTCGCAGCACAGCTCGGGCGGCGTCTCGGGCTCGACCGAATCCGAGAAGTGCGAAAGCAGCATCCGGCGCCGACAGCGCTCGGCTTGAGCGTAGGTCGCCATGCGCTCGAGTTGATCGAGCTTGTGCTGACGGCGCAGCGTGTTATCGCGGTCGAGGGCCGTCATGCGGGTCGCGTCGAGCACGGCGGCCTCGAGCCGCAGCCGGCCGCCGGCCTCGTCGATGCGGCGAACGGCGCCGGCGGCCACGAGTTGGTCGAGGGCCACGCGCGCCTTGGTCAGGTCGAGCCCGGTCGCGGCCTCGATCTCGGCGAACCCGGTCTGATCGCTCAGCGCGCGGATGTGGTCGTAGAGCTGGCGCAGCTCGGGCCCGCTCGGCGCGCCGCGATCGATGAAGTGCTGGTGCAGCATCGAGTCGCGCGGCGCATAGGCGAGCACGGCCTCGGCCGGCAGACCGTCGCGCCCGGCGCGCCCGGCCTCCTGGTAGTACGCCTCGAGCGAGCCCGGCATGCTGAAGTGGAAGACCCAGCGCACATCCGGCCGGTCGATACCCATGCCAAAGGCGTTGGTGGCGACCACCAGCGGCAGGTCGCCCGACAGAAAGGCGTCCTGCACGCGGGCGCGGGTGCCGGGGTCAAGCGCGGCATGATAGTGCTCGGCCGGACGTTTGAGCACGTCGCGCAGGTAGGTCGCCACGGTCTCGGCCTCGCGGCGCGTGCCGGCGTACACGATGCCGGCGCCCTCGGCCACTTCCAGGAATTCGGTCAGGCGCCGCAGTTTGACCTCGTCGTTGCGGGCCGGCACCACGCGAAAGGTGATGTTGGGGCGGTCAAAGCCGGTGACGATCCGGGTCGCGTCGCTCAGACCCAGCAGACGCAGCATGTCGGCCTGCACACGCGGCGTCGCGGTGGCGGTCAGCGCCAGCGTGACGGGTGGGTTGAGCCAACGCCGCGCCTCGGCCAAATACAGGTAGTCGGGCCGGAAGTCGTGGCCCCACTGCGAGAGGCAGTGAGCCTCGTCGACGGCCAGCAGGCTGAGCTTGACGTTCTCCATCGCGCCGCGGAAGCCCGGGCTGCGGAAGCGCTCCGGCGCGACCAGCACCAGCTTGTAGACGCCGTTGGCCAGCCCGCGCAGCCGCCGGCCCTGCTCGCCGGCATCCAGCGACGAGTTGATGAACGTGGCCGCGATGCCGCGACGCACCAGGCCGTCGACCTGGTCCTTCATCAAGGCCACCAGCGGCGAGACGATCAAGGCCGTGCCGGGCAGCATCAGGGCCGCCAGTTGGTAAATCAGCGACTTGCCCGAGCCGGTCGGCATCACCACCAGCGTATCGCGACCGGAGAGCGCGGCGCGCAGCGCTTCCTCCTGCCCGGGCCGAAAGGCCGGGTAGCCGAAGTGCTGGCGCAGGGCGTCATGGGGATCGAGGGACATACCAGGCGGGATTGTGACCCAGGCAGGCGGGCTGTGTCAACTCGGTTTGTCCTCGAGCGATGGCGCCAGGCACGGTGGGACAGGGGCACCGTCCGGTGCCGCCCTTCATCGCGCCATGAATATGGGCTGGTACACTTGCGTGGAAAGGTGCACGATGCCACGCAAACACTACCTCACCGACATGGACGGCGTCCTGGTTAGCGGACGCCAGATGATCCCGGGCGCAGACCAATTCATCGAGCGACTCAAGGCCAGTGGCGCCGAGTGGCTGGTGCTGACCAACAACCCGCTCTATACGCCGCGCGACCTGTCGTATCGCCTGGGCACGATCGGGCTCGACATCCCGGCGGAGCGGATCTTCACCTCGGGCCTGGCGACCGCGCGCTTCTTGCAGGCGCAACGGCCGGAGGGCACGGCCTTCGTCATCGGCGAGAGCGGCCTGACCGGCCCGATCCACGACGTCGGCTACGTGATGACCGATCACAACCCCGACTACGTGGTGCTGGGCGAGACCCACAACTACAGCGTCGAGGCGATCACACGCGCAGTGCGTCTGGTCGCGGCCGGCGCGCGTTTCATCGCCACCAACCCCGACCCGACCGGCCCGAGCGAGCACGGCATCGTCCCGGCCTGCGGCGCGATGGCGGCCCTGATCGAGCGCGCCTGTGGTGTCGCGCCGTTCTTCGTCGGCAAGCCCAATCCGTTGATGATGCGGCTCGCGCTCAACCACCTCGGCATCCACTCCGAAGAGGCGATCATGATCGGGGATCGGATGGATACCGACATCGTCGCCGGCGTGCAGGCCGGCCTTGGCACCATCCTGGTGCTCAGCGGCGTCACGCGCGGCGAGGATGTCACCAAGTTCTCGTATCAACCGACCCGGATCGTCAATTCGGTCGACGAGATCCTGCGCTGAGCGGCTCGCGCTCACACAAACGCGCCAGG
>JAEURK010000173.1 GCA_016789175.1 Anaerolineales bacterium | reverse complement strand
ACTTTGCCATCATACATCTCGGTTGGGGTTTTTCAAGGGCCAGCGGCCCAAATCGAAACGCGCGCCCTGGACGATCCAGGGCGCGCGCTCAGCATTAGAGCGAACCGTCGGTCGCCGTCGGTCGCCGTCAGTCGCGGTCGTCGCGGTCTCGGTTGCGGCGCTCGCGATCGTCGGGGACGAAGATGCTCAGCACGATGCTGACGACGCTGACCACCAACGCGCCCAGAAAGGCCGGCCAGAACCCGTCCACCGTGAAGCCGACGCCGAAGTACTGGCCGATCTGGCCCGAGAGCCAGAACAGCAGCGTGTTGATCAGCAGCGTGCCAAGCCCGAGGGTCAGGATCAGCAGCGGGCAGGTCAGCAGGGTCAGCAGCGGCCGCAGCAGCGCGTTGACCAGGCCGAAGATGAAAGCCAGGGCCACGATCGAGGTGATGTCGCGCGGACCGGCGATGCCGGGGACGCCACCAAAGACACCAGGGATGCCGTTGACCGCAACCCACAGGGCCACGGCGTTGATCGCCAGACGCAATAAAAGCTTGAACATGTCTCCGCCTCCTCGTGCCGCGACCGGCCCCGGCGTCTCATCACGCATCGGCCTGACCGCAGGATGTGTTCCTATCTCCTTACGCAAACAGGGCGGGTTCGGTTGCGAGGCCGGGCTATTGATCCGAGTCGGGTCCACCCAATTCTGCGGTGCCGAGCTCACTGCATAGCGGGATCAGCTCGATGACACGGCAGGTGAGGGTGTAGCCGTCGTCGAAGCTGGCGACGACCTCGACCGTAATCGGATCCACCCGCACGGTTCGGGCGCTGAAGGTGTACGGGCGATCCAGATGCGCCCGAGCGTTCGGGGCCTGGTTGAACTCGAAGGGCCGCTGCGTGTTCGTCGGCAAGGCCGCATACGCGTCGATCCTGCGCTGCACGACCTTGATTGCGGCGACCTCGGCCTCGGAGGAGCGTCCCCACAACCCACTGAAGACGCCGAGAGCCGCAGCGGCCAGCCAGACCCAGGGAGCGCGTCGCAGCGGGCCGCTTAACGCCAGTCGTAGCAGGGCGCAGAACACCAGCCCAAAAGCCAGGGCGGGGAGCAGGGCGATCAAGGCCAGCACTTCGCCGCCGCCGAGCAAACCACCCAGCATGGCGAACGTCGTGACGACTCCGATGCCGGCCGCGCCAGTGAGCACACCGGCGGCCATGCTCTCGGACCGCATCGTCAACACGCCGATCGCGGCCCCGCCAAGCCCGACCAGCACCAGATTGCCCACCAGCGCGGCCGGGCTGAGCGTGAACGCGATCTCGCTGTAATACAGCGGATTGATGAAGGCTGCCGCCAGGGCGTAGAAGACGGCGAGCGTGCCGACGATCAGAGCGCCCCAAAACTGACGGGCGCCTGGTCGTTGCGAAAAGTCGCGCTGAATAGGTGTGGGCATGAAAGGCTTTCGGGGCTGCTCAGTGAGTCGCCCGAGCCGACGCGGCGCGGTCTCAAGCCGAGAGAGCGCGTCGCATCCAGCGTAACACACGCGTGCGGGTGAAGCCGTGCTCGACCAGCATCCCGCCCAGGAAGACATCGTCGGTGGCGTGTTCGATGTGAATCGCCCAGGGCCGCGGCCCCAGACGGCGCAACCCGCGGGTCAGGAGCGGGCGTTCGACTTCGCCGCGAAAGGCCGGGTGGACGACCAGCGTCAGCCGATCGCCTTCGGGCAAACCGGTGTCGATCCGCAGGCTGCCGATGAGTTGATCGGTGCTCGTCGCGGCCACCCAACGCTCGACGCTTTGGCCGTTGAGCGCGTCCGCCAGGCGGTGCCCCCAGCCCGACCGAAACGATCCGGGCGCGAGTGCCCGGTCCCAGGCGAACCCCTCGGGCCGCGCGAGCCGAACCAGGTTGTACTCCTCGGCCCATTCGCGCGGGTCGCGCAGGCGGATGTCGAAGCGCGAGGGCGTGAACGTCGGCGCCTGCGATTGGCCGGCCCGATACCAGTGGGTGTGCGTGGCGATGTGCTCGAAGCCGAGCTTGCTGTACAGATCCTGGGCGGCGGTATTGTCGTCGTCGACCTGTAGGAGCGCGATCTGTCCGCGCCGGCGGGTGATATGTTCGATCGTCGCCTGGGTCAGGGCCTCGGCGATCCCGCGTCGGCGGTACTCGGGCAGCACCGCCACATTTGCGATCAGCCAGGCGCCCGGATACTCTCGCGCGGGTTGAGTCTGCACGGTGCCGACCACACGCCCGTCCTCGATCCAGACGTAGCCCTGAGTGGGCAGGTAATCGTCGAGCCCGAACCAGAGCAAGATCCGCAGCTGCCACCCGAGTCGACTGTGGCGACGCATCTCGCGCGTCGCCTGACGCGCGTTCTCGTCGCCCATCTCGCGCGCGAAACTCACCTCGAGCACGTCCGCGATCTGGCCGAGATGGCGGAGCGGGTCAAGGGGTTGGAGGCCCTGGGCAGCGGCCTGGCTGACGGTCAGCTCGGCGGTCATTTTTTCGTGCAACCTTGACCCCCATTGTACGTATTCTTGAGGTATTCTGCTGCTGGGTGTCCGCCATCGTCCGGCGGCCGCTTATTGGCGTTCAGGCCCATCCCAAAACACGACGGATGCGACATCCAGCGCCTTCATAGGAGGAGTGATTATGGCTCTTGTACTATCTGCCATCTCGGCCGGCGGCCTGGTTGGCGCGGCCAATCAGTATGCCTGTCTGCTGGTGGTCGGCCTGGCGGCCCGTGCCGGCCTGATCACGCTCTCGGGGCCGATGGCCTTCATGGGCGACTGGTGGTTCATCGCTGTGGCCGCCGTGTTGTGGCTGATCTCGATCGCCCCCTCGTTCTCGCAACACCTCGCCCCGGGTGTGATGCACGTCGTCAACTGGCTGACCCACTTCATCAACGGCTTTGTTGTGCCTGTCTCGTCGGCCTTGATCGGCCTGGCCGCGACCGGCGTCATCCTCAATCTGGACCCGAACTTCAAGCACCTGTACGAGACCTTGCAGATCTTTTCGACCGACGGCGCCCTGACCGGATCGGGCGTGGCAGTCGCCGGCGGCAGCGCGGTGGCGGCCGTCACGCTGACGGCCGTGAAGGGGTTGGCCAAGCCCATGATCAGCACGGGCACCGGCACGGCCGGCACGGTTTCGGCCCCGGCCTTCACCACGGCCGAGAACATTGCGGCCGTCGTGTTGATGGGCCTGGTCTATGGGCTGTCGCAAATCGACCCGCGCCTGCTGATCGGCCTGGCGGTTGTGGTCCTGCTCTTCTGTGTGGCCCTGTTGGCCTACGGCCTGTATCAACTCTATCGCCTGAAGAAGGGCGTCGGTCGCGTGCTGGCGCTGGCTGAGCGCGACCCGCGGGCGGGCCTGGCCGTGGCGGCCGAGTTCGGGATCTGGGGCGTGGGCTGGCTGACCTACGGACATTACGGTCGCGCCGCTATATCGCTCTGCGCCTGGGCCCTGTGGTTGGCGGTCTTTGTGGCTGCCCAGGGTGCTGTTACGGCGCTGCTGGCAGTGGCCCCGCCGCTGATCCCGCTCGGGATCGTGGTCGTCAACGTCGCGCTGCTGGGGGTGTTCGCCCTGGTCGGCACCGCGACGGCGCGCTCGCTCCTGCACGTGGCTGAGCGCGCGACCCCGGTGCGGGCTATGGCCGCCTCGGCCTGAACGCCGCAACGGGCGCGACCCGGATGGCTCACATCAGCTCTACGCAGTTCATGGCCGCGCTACCCGAAAGGGTGCGCGGCCATATCGCTCCCTCCTGGCGCGACTTTCGCAGCCAGCATCGCAGCTGGCTATGCCAGTTGTACTTTGGGGATCCGGCCATCCATTACGAGATCTGGAACATGGGGGAGCGGCGCGGCAAGCTCGAGCTCGGCTTGCATTTCGAAAGCCGTGACCACGCGCGCAACCAGCACTGGTTGCAGATCGTGTCAGCGGCGATGGTCGGGGTCAAGGCGACTCTGGGCGAGGCGTGGGAGTGTGAGCCGTGGGATCGCGGCTGGACCAAGGTGTACACCACAGTGCCGTACGAGCCGTTCACGACCGATTATCTCGACCGCAACGCCCGCGACCTGGCGCGCGCGATCGAGACGCTCCAGCCGATCATCGCTGCCGGATCGCCCCGAAGCTAATCCGCGGCGTCCACGGTTTGAGTGAACCCCGTACAAAGAAAATTTAAGACTCACGCCCGTTGACACTCGCGTGAACGGGCGTAGAGTCCAGGCATACCGAAAAGCCTCATGGGGCATTCGGCTGATCCAACCAAACGCTGCAGCCGACTCCGGCAGGCGTGACATACCGGCGGAACCGCCCGACGTGCTCTCTGCAGCACCTGCATCGGGAATTGATGCCCTCAAAATCAGCCGGCACCGTCACGTCATCACTGGACGAGTAGGCAGCGTTGCGCGGCCAGTGCGGATCAGTCAGCATGTCGCCCTGTGAGGCTTTTCTTCGTGTCTTCGGCCCGCGTTCACCACGCGGGCTTTTCTATTGCGCGACACCGGCGTGGTAGAGTGGCGCCATGACAAGCTCCTCCGACAAGGGCGGCCGAGCCGCCGACCTCCTGCTGGGAATCGGTTACATCCTCGGCGTCTCATACCCGGTGCTCGCCCTCTCGACGGGGGTGCGGGCGGTGTATCAGGCCGTACAGCGGCCGGATATGCCGCTGTTACCAATCGCGCTCTCGGGCCTGGCGGCCGTGATCTATCTCATCGCCGCGGTGGCCTTCTTCGTCAAACGACGCTGGGCCTGGCGAACGGGCATCGCGGCGTTGGCTTTTGAGACGACGATGACGCTCGGGATCGGCGCGTTAAGTCTTGGGGCTCCGGACGTGATCGGCCGGACGGTCTGGGCCCACTTCGGCCGGGATTACGGTTACTTTCCGTTGGTTCAGCCGCTGTTGGGGCTGGCGTGGCTGGTCTGGCCCGCGACTCTGCGGCGTTTTGGGTTTGAGGTCGAAAGCGCAGGTGGTGTGGCGGGCGCGCTGCGGAGTGCGTGGCGCGCCTTTCGTCAGGGCTGAAAGGCCGGGACCGGTTGGCACTCACCGACGACCGAGAAGAACACATCGGCCGCGCGCGGGTCGAAGTGCGTGCCGATCGCTTGGCGGATCAGGGCCTCGACCTCGGCGGCCGGCATGGCGGCTCGATACGGCCGGTCGGAGCTGAGCGCATCCCAGACGTCGACGATTGCGAACAGCCTGGCGGAGAGCGGGATCTCGTCGCCCTTGAGCCCGCGCGGATAGCCGGAGCCGTCCCACTTCTCGTGGTGGCAATACGGGATGTCAAGAGACGGCCGCAAAAAGTCGATCGGCATCAGCATCTCGTAAGCGTAGCCGGGGTGCAGCTCCATGATCTGACGTTCTTCGGGCGTCAGGCGGCCTGGCTTCAACAAGATGGCATCGGGCACGCCCATCTTGCCGATGTCATGCAACAGCGCCCCGCGGCGGATGTGATCGAGCGCCTCGCCACTGACCTGGATGGAGCGAGCCAGTCGCACCGTCATATCGGTGACCCGCTGGCTGTGGCCCTTGGTCTCTTGATCGCGCAATTCCAACGCGCGCGCCCAACCCTCGAGGGTGGCGTCGTAGGCGTCGAGCAGCTCCTGGTGGAGCATGCGGATCTGCGTCTCGGCCAGGCGCCGCTCGGTGATGTCGCGGGCGATGATCTGGACGAGTTGCTGGCCATCGACGGCCAGTTGCCCGGTGACCAGCTCGGCCGGCGTCGCCAGCCCGTCGCTGCGCGCGATCATGACCTCGAGGCGGCCGTTGCCGGTCGGGCGTTTAAGCAACTGAGCGATGTGCGCTGAGACGCGCGGCGCGTCGTTCGGACGGAGCAAGAGCGCGAAAGGTCGACCGATGAGGTCGCTGCCGCTCGGCAGGCCGACCATGCGGGCCAGGGCGTCGTTGGCGTGCTGGACGACGGCTGCGCCGTCGAGCACGGCGATGCCGTCGGGCGAGAGCTCGGCCAGTCGGCTGAAGCGCGCGCGCTCGGATTGCATGGTGCGATATCGGTTCAGGCGCGTGATCGTGCGCAAACGGGCGCGCAACTCCTCGGGATCGATCGGTTTGGTGAGGAAATCGTCGGCGCCGGCCTCGAGCCCGCGCAGACGATGCTCGCGCTCGGTCAGGCCCGTCATCAACAGCACCGGCACCTCGGCCAGGTCGGCGTGCGCGCGCAGCCGCTGGCACACCGTGAAGCCGTCGAGATCGGGCAGCAGCACATCCAACAAGATCACGTCAGGGCGAAGCTGTTCGGCCTTGGCGATGCCATCATGGCCGTCGACTGCGAACGCCAATTGATAGCTTTCGCGCGCCAGCATGCCCTGAACCATTTTGCGGGCGCTGAGTGAATCGTCGACGATGAGGATGGTGCTTGCGACGGTCATGACGGCCTCATTGTAGGAGGGTTGTTTGGGGGTGAACCGCTTTTTTACAGACGCTTAATCGAAACCGCCGTTTGCAGATCCCGACCCAGTTGCCTTTCGTGACGTTCGGGGGAGCTATCCCGGTGGATGCGGTTTTCGCGGACCCCTTTGAAGTTGACGCCGCCAGAAGGGGCCCACGCAACCGGAGCCGCCGAGGCGAAGAACTGAGCGATTGATGGGTGAAGCGGCCGTAAAAAGCGCGCCCGGCGGAGAAAGGAGAAGCGGGCGGGGGGGGGCCCCGGCCCCCCGGTTGTTTGGTGGGAGACTAGGGTGGTCGCGCACACCGCGCGGCGGGCCGCGAGCGGGGCCACCCCGATCA
>JAEURK010000222.1 GCA_016789175.1 Anaerolineales bacterium | reverse complement strand
CGAAAGCCCATGGGGCGCGGCCGAACTCTGGGATCTGATCGCGCCGGCGCGCGAGGCCGGCCTCTCGCCCGAGGCCTTCGCACAGAGTGAGAGCGCCGGCGAGCGCTTCGTGGCCGACGTCTATGCCCGCTACGTCGCGCTGCTGGAAGCCGATCACGCCTATGACTTCCCGGGCCTGCTGGCCAGCACACTGGCGCTACTCGAAACCGAACCCGGACTGCTGGCGCGCCTGCAGGCCCAGCACAGCGTCATCCTGGTGGACGAGGGCCAGGACACCTCGCTGCCGCAGTGGCGGCTGGTGCGGCTGCTCGCCGGGCTTAAGCGCCAGGTGATGGTGGTGGCAGCGCCGGCTCAGGAGATCTACAGCTGGCGCGGCACCGACTGGCGCGCGCTCGAAGCCGAAGTGCGCGCGGTCTGGCCCGAGACCGAGACCCTCGCGCTCGATCAGAACTATCGCTCGAGCGCCCAGATCCTGCGCTGCGCGACCGCGCTCCTGGACGGCAAGCGCTATCCCGATCTGCATGTTCGCGCCGCGCGCGAACAGGGCGCGCCGGTCTCGGTCGTGCGCCTGACCAGCGACACGGAGGAGGCGCCCTGGGTCGTGGCCCAGATCCAGAGTTGGCTGCGTGAGGGTCGACCGGCGCGCGAGATCGCGGTCCTCGCGCGTACCGGCCGACAGCTGGCGCCGATCGCTCAGGCGCTTGAGCTCGCCGGCGTGCCGCGCGATCTGGTCGGGCGACACGGCCTGCTCGAACAGGCCGAGGTGCGCCACGTCCTGGCCTATCTGGCCCTCGCGACTCTGGAGGAGAAGGCCGCGGCCCGGCACATCGGGACGGTGCTCAACGTCCCACCGCGCGGCATCGGCCAGGTGGCCCAGCAGACACTGCGCGGTGAGGATTCCGGGCCTTTCACCTGGGTGCAGCTGCGTCGCGCCGCCGCCGGCGAGATCGCGATCCTCAAGCCCGCCGCGCGCGAGGGCGTGCGCACGTTCCTCGAGCAGGTCGCGGCCCTAGGCGCGCACGCCGCAGAGGCGCCGGCGACCCTGATCGACCTCACGCTGCAGCTCACGGGCTACTACCGCTGGCTCTCGGGCCAGGACGAGGACGCCGGCGTCCTGGCGAATCTGGACGTGCTCCGCGAGCAGGCGACGGGGCACGAGACCGTGCGCGGCTTTCTCGACTCGATCGATCGTCGCCTCCTTGCCCAGGATCAGGCGCTGCCCGGTGACGGCGTGCAACTGGCGACCTTTCACGCGGCCAAGGGCCTCGAGTTCGACGCCGTGCTCGTGATCGGCTGCGAAGAAGGCCTGGTCCCACACGCCCGCGCCGTCTCTGAGGCCGAGCTGGAGGCCGAGCGGCGCAGCTTCTACGTCGCGCTCACCCGGGCCCGGGATCACGAGGTCCTGCTCTCGTGCGCGGAGCGCGGCGGACGGCGCACGCCGCCCAGCCGCTTTCTGCGCGATCTGCCACCGGATGCGATCCACACCGAAAGGCGGGCCACCTATGGCTGACCTCGACCTCGTCGCGCTGGCGCCGCGGTATGGCATCGTCCTGCAACGGCGCGGCGCCCACTATGTGACGTGCTGTCCCTTTCACGCCGAGAAGACGCCGAGCTTCAAGATCCGGGTCGATCGTCCGACGCGCTGGCGCTGCTATGGCGCCTGCGCGACCGATGGCGACGGGATCGATCTGGTCGGGAGGCTGCGCTTCGGCGCCGCCTGGAACGCGCGCGATCGCGATCAGTTCCGCGCCGTGCGGGACGAGCTGGCGCCCGACCTTGGACCCCTGAACCCCACACGAGGGCCGCGCCCCGCCCTGCCGCAGCCGACCCGCGCAGCACCGCTGAAGGAGGCCGCGCCGCTGTCGGCTCAGGCGCTCTATGTGCTGGACAAGGCCCTCGGCCTTTACGAGACCGAGCTCTGGGGCCTGGGCGGCGGACGCGCAACGCCGCTGCGCTATCTCCGCACGCGTGGCTTCACGGATGACACGCTGCGCCGCCAGCGGATCGGCTACTGCAGCGGCACGCAGCTCCTGACCACGCTCGAGTCGATCGGTTTCCCGGTGGAGGTCGCACGCGCCCTCGAGCTCCTCCATCCGCGCCATGAGGGGGCGCGCGATCAAAGCGAGCGCGATCTGGTCGAGCACCTGCGCGGCCGGATCGTGATCGCGGACCTCGACGCACGCGGGCGGGCCCGTTACCTCACCGGCCGCAAATGGGCGCCGTGGCTCGGGCGGGCGAGCAAGTATCTGTGCCAGAAGGCGATCGCGCCGCCGCTGTATGGCCTGGCCCAACTCCCCGCGGACGGCTCGCCCGTGCTCGTCACCGAGTCGCTGGCCGACTGGCTGACGCTCCGCCAGTGGGGCTACGCCGCGCTGGGCACCAGCGGCACCGGCCTGTCTCACGAGAACGCCCGCGTGTTGCGCGGCCTCGGCCGCCCGCTCGTCTATGTCGTGCAGAACGACGACCCCGGACGCGCGGCCGGCGAACGCTGGCAGAAGGCCGTGGGCCGCGGCCGCGTGCTGCCGACACCCAGCCCTTACAAAGATCTCAACGAGGTGCTCGTGGCCGGCCGGGAGGAAGGGTTCCGAGAGGCGTGGACAGCCCTGCTGAGAAAGGAGTCTATCCCGCCCGCATGACGACCGCGCGAATGCGACAACGACTCATAGGCCCGCGGCGCATGCGCCGGGGCGCCACAAGTGAAACGCCTCAGGCCATGGCCTGAGGCGTTTCGATTGGGTTGAAAAAGGAGAGCACATGAAAACCGTACGAAACGTCTTGATGGGATTCTTCATGTTCTTGATCGTGGGAGGCGTCGCCTACTCCCTGCTATCCGCCGCCCGAGCGGTCTGCTGCGAGGTCGACCTCGATGCGCTGCGCGCACAACTGACCACATCCGCGGGTCTCAACATCAGCATCAGCGCCTTGTTGACGCGGTTGAAATTCAGGGCGGTCGGCTGGCGCTGGATCCTGGTGTCCTTTGTTCTAGCGGCCATCGCCTCGGCCATTTGGACGGTCGCCTACTGGCTGGCTCGCGCCGCTGGATTATCCAGCGCCGAGGCCACGCTGGTGGGCTACCTGACCAGCGTCGGCACCCTCGGAAGCACGGCGCTCGTCAAATGGGAAGACCCACAGGACGACGTGCGCCCCACGCCGAAGCGCAAGCGGCGGCGCTAACGGATCAATGCGTGATACAGGTTGTAGACCACCCCACCCAGGATCAAGGCCCAAAAGAACACATAAGCCGTCGTCCGGGCGATCTTGCCCACACTGTTCAACATAGGTCTCACCTTACGCTGAGACAAACAACCGTCCATGCCCCCACCAAACGCAAGCGCCGCCGTTAGCGAGTCCACGACTGATAGAGCAGATATGCCACCCCGCCCACCATCAGAGTCCAGAAGAACACGTCTAGGACTTTCCGAACGACGAATCCCACGCGCGCCAGCATAGAGCCTCCCGCCGGTTGACGCTCCTTCGGCGCTGTTCGCCAACCGGCTGCTGTCAAAAGCCTAGCACTGCCCTCCGCCCAAGTCAACGCACCTACAGGTTCTCACCGCTGTCAGGGTCTGATCGCGCGCCTCCGAAACGCAATGCGCGTGATCAGACCCGGGCTGTATTGAAAGGAGCCACTGTGTCCCTCCACGTCCATGCCATCCGGCACCACCAGCACCAGGACGGCCCCGGCCCACGCAGCGTCGTATGGGTCTCGGGCTGCTCGATCCGCTGCCCGGGCTGTATCAACCCACATCTCTGGAAACGCCAACCCGGCACCGACACCCCCGTCGAGGCGGTGCTGGCCGCGCTCGAACCCGGTCGACTCGGCGGCGACGTCGGGGTCACGATCGTTGGCGGCGAGCCCTTCGAGCAGGACGACCTCGGCGCGCTGTGCGCCGCGATCGCGACGCACTGGCCACGCGTGCCCGGCTTCCCACGCCTGATCATCTACACCGGTTACACGCTTGCGCAGCTGCGCCTGAACCCGAACACGCTCACGACCCTCGCCCACATTGACGTTCTCGTCGATGGCCCCTACATCGTCGCGCTCGCGTCACCCGATCTCGGCTATCGCGGTTCGAGCAACCAGCGCGTTTGGAACCTTGCGGCGGCCCGCGCCGGCGCGCCACCCAACTCCCTCCCCCGGTCGCTGGAGGACGACTGGGACCGTCCACGCATCACCGTGACACGAGACGGCGCACTGCTGCCCCCCACCCTGGCCCGCACGTTGGGCCTCCACACCGATCGCACCCGCCAGTGCGGTCAGGACGAAAGGAGTTCTTGATGACCCACGCTGCCGCCCCCGTCGCCGAACTGAGTCAGATCCGGTCGATCCTGTCCGAGCGACTCGCGGACGAATGGGCCGCCGTGCCGCCGCATCTGCAGGACGTGCAGGTGCTGCTCGCGCTGGGCAACATCCGCAGCGTGTCAGTCGCGGGCCTGCATCTCTTCGAGTGTCGGCCCTCCTGGGAACAGATCGGGATCGCCACCCACGGCGATCTGCCCCAGGTCCTGGCCGCGCCGCCCACCTGGCGGCTCGTACACCCGCAGGCGCTCAAGGCCTTCCGCACCCTGGCCGGCGCCGCTCGCGCCCTTCTGCCCGACTACGGCCCGTTCCTCAAGTGGCTCGGCGGGTACTACATCACCCATCGCGCCGAGCCCGCGCTCGAACGCGCCTTCGCCGCGATCGCGCGCCAGTGGCACGACCATGTCGAGCACCTCTGCGACGACCACGCGCGGCTGCTGGACAACGCCGCCGCGCAGGCGCGCATGGCGGCGCGCGAGGCGTTCTTCAAGCTGCGCGCCTCGCATCACACCCAGGTCGATGAATACACGTTCACGGACACGGTTGAGGCCTGGGCGCGCGGGGAGTTCCCGTCGCCCAAGCGCATCGCGGCCGAACTCACCGTCTCGCTCACGCACGCCCTGCCCGCCGGCGCGCATCCCAGCGAGCGCATCGTCGCGGCGGTGCTGGGTGTGAAAGAGGAGATTGCGACGCGCACGGCGCTGAACCAGACCCAGGCCGAGCAGGCCCGGATCGAGCTCGAGCAGCTGCGCGCCATGCACGCGCGGCGCACGGAGGCGCTGGTGGCGACCGTCGAGCAGGAGCTGGCGCCGATCACGGAGGCGATCCAGTTTGCGCGCGACCAGATCGGCGACGCCATCCATCGGACGTTGGCGCATCTCACCAGCGGCAAGCGCCTCTCGCCGCGCACGCTGCAGGCGCTGGAAAGCCAGCTCTCGGTCTGGCGCCTGATCCAGCAGGGCGAAGGCGCGGGCGTCCAGGAGCGCGTGGCCGAGGTTGAAGAACGCCTGCGGCAACTGAAGGACGGCGCCGGGCGCAGCCGACGGCCCAACCGGCAGCCGCTGACTCAGGCGCTTGAAGGCCTCGCGGACAGCCTCGGTCTGCAGGTCGCCCAGATCGCGGCCGAGGCGCGGGTCACGGACCAGATCCAGCTGGACTGGCTCGATGAGCCTGCTTCTCTGGACAACGAAGCCATCGCACTCGTCTCCCCACTCCCCGGATTGGTCAACGTTCTGGAGGACACCCATGCCTGACTTGACACCGGTGCAACGCGACCTCGCCGCGCTCCTGCGCGCCTGGCCGCCGCTGGTCCTGATGCCCTCGCTCGACTACCCCCGCGCCAAGGCCGACATCCATGTCGCCCTCGCGGCGCTGGCGGCGACCACGGGCGAGACCCGCGCTGCGGATGTCTATCTCTATCGCGCCACCCCCACGGCCGGGATCGTGATCGAAGCTCATCCGGACGCGAGCCGCGTCGGCACCGTGGAAGTCCCGATCCTGGAGCCCAATCCGATCGTGATGCTGGATGCGATCCGCCGGGTGCGGGACCAGCACGTCGACGACGCCCTGAAGAGCGAACGGCGCTGTGTGATCGGCGTCGTGCTTGAGGACGCGCATGTGCCGCTCAGCCGCGAGCACTATACCGGGGCCGCGTTCTGGGCCGTGAAGCTGCGAGAACTCGCCGCGCACATCAAGACCTTTCGCCAACCGCCGGCCGGCGCAAGTCCAGCCGAGGCCGAACGGTTGAGGCGCTTCACACCGCGCCTCTTCCTCTTCGCGCTCGGGGCCGAGGTGCGCGTCCCCGACAGCCTGACGGCCGTGGCGGCCACGTTCCGCTATCCGCTACCGACACCCAGCGAGATCGAGGTGCTCGTGCGCGCCGCCGCCGATCAGGCCATGCGCCTCGGCCTGGAGGACACCTGGCAGGGTCACTATGGTTCGCTCGTCGACGCGCTGCGCGGCCTGCCCTCCGGCGCGGTGGCGGGTCTGCTCAATCAGGCGGTGGTGCGCGCCAGCGCCTTCGGACCTGAGTTGCTTACCGGCGTGCTCGAGGAGAAGCAGCGCCTGTTCGAAAAACTGGTGGGCGGGATCGCGACCTTCACGCCGCCGGGGCCGCGCCGCACCATGGCCGGCTATGAGCAGTACAAGGCCTTTGTCGAGCGCACGCGGCGCACGCTCATGACTGAGGCGCCGTCGGCTTCACGCACCGGAGCATGCAAAGCGGCTCCGCTTGTAGCGGCCTGGCCCTTCCCGCTCGGCGCGCTCCTCATCGGTCCGCCCGGCACCGGCAAGACTCAAATGGCGTACTACACCGCCGCCGAGTGGCAGGTGCCGCTGATCAGCGTTTCGCTCGGCGCCCTGCAGGTCGGAGGCATCGCGAGCGGCCAGGCCAATCTGCGGGTCCTGATCCAGGCGCTTGACGCCATCGGACCCTGCATCCTGTTGCTTGAC
The DNA here is from genome assembly GCA_016789175.1 of Anaerolineales bacterium. Classification (GTDB taxonomy): domain Bacteria; phylum Chloroflexota; class Anaerolineae; order Anaerolineales; family UBA6663; genus UBA6663. The sequence goes on along the minus strand of JAEURK010000222.1, from coordinate 5,292 downwards.
GAACTCCTCAAGCAGGTCGACACCACCGAGAACGCCAAGCGCGGCGGCGGCACGTCCGAACACCTCAAGGTGCTCTCGGATCTGATGACCTGGATGGAGATCCGCAACCGTGGCTGCTTCATCCTCGGCACCGGCAACACCGGCGACCTGGCCAGCGGATTGCCAGAGGGGTTGCTCGAACGCTTCCCCTACGTCTTCCGCGTCGATCTGCCCGACGGGGAGCAACGCGCCCAGATCTGGTCCCTGCTGCTCGAGCGCGTCGGCGTCTCGAAAAGCCAACGCGACGCGCTCGACCTGCAGGACCTGGCGGCCCGCACCGACGGCCTGGTCGGGCGCGACCTGCGCGCGGTCGTCGACGAAGCCCTCGGTCAGGCCTTTGACGTCGGCGAGCCGCTGGCGCAAACTCACTGCCTCGCGGCGGTGGCGCGCTTCGCCCAGCGCGAGTCGATCGGCAACCTGCGTGTCCTCGCGGCCGGTCGGGCGCGCACCTCAGGCGTCGGCGTGGTGCAGGCCGACCACGCCATCGCCTGAGGGAGCGATCGCATGGTCGAACGATCGCCCGATCTTTAGATCCCTCGATCTTCAGATCGCTCGATCTCTAGATCGCCTGACCCTTCCCGTCACGCTCTTCAACCTCCCCTCAACTGAAGAACGAGTCCTCAGCCTGGTCCCGGACCGGGCTGTTCGCGTTCACAAGGAGTCACGATGTCTCACAAGATTTACACCCGCGCACCCGAAGCCATGACCGACCTCGATCAGATCGAGGCGGGCCTCAGGCTCCTGGGCTATTCGGCCGCCGATCGACCGGTTCCGGGCCAATTGCATTACACCCGCAACGCCCACGACCTGCTCGTCTCGGCCCGGTGCTTCCCGGCGAGCGTGCACGTCCTCTCTCCGACCTACGAGTACCTGGGCTATCGCCGCACCGCGAGCCGTGCTGTGGAGCGCATCGTGGACGACATGTACGTCGACACGCGCACCGGCCAGATCTCTCGCGCACCCGCGGCGTTTGAACCCTTGATCCATCAGGCGTATCTCGCCGCCGGGATCACGGCCGCCCTGACCGCCAGCGGCATCGCCTTCACCGTGCAGACGGCGGTGTCCGGTGACATCGAGATCCTGCCCGAGCTCCCCGCCCTGTCCATCGGCGCCGTGTCCACCGGGATCTGACTCACCCTCTTCAGGAGATCACACCATGCAACCCAAGATCACGATCCAACGCGACGGCAAAGTGACGATCGAAATGCTGAGCGGTCCGGCCACGGCCGCCTGCAGCCTAGAGGTCCAGCGGCTGCTCCACCGGCTTCAAGAGTCCGGGATCGCGCTGCAGGTCGAGCACGAGGAGAGCCGCCCCCCGTCCGTACTCGGCGGGCCAGACCCACTCGCCAGCGCGACGCCGTTCACCGACGTGATCGGCGATGTCGACGCCACCGCATCGGCGACCGCGCTCTGACGGACATGGGGCCGGCTCTCATTCCCGAGACCCGGCCCGTGTTTCATCATGCGCGCACCCTTCACTCCTGAGCCGCGTCGGATGTGGCGCTTCCGTCGTTCGGGGCTCCTGCCGAAGCCGATCCCCAATGCCCATGACGGCGGTGACCACCTCTGCGTGGCGCTCACGCCCACCGACTTCTATCTCGTCCTGGTGGCCAGCGGCAAAGCCGCGGAGCTTGGCCTGACGCTGCCCGCAATCCGCGCCTGGTACGCCGATGGTCTGCCCGATGCGCCACGTCGTGCCCGTGCGGATCTGTGCGCAACGTGCCCGTTCGCCACGCTCACACCGAATGCAGTCGTGCCTGGCACGGACGCCATTGCGGTTCCCGATTGGCCCACCCATCACACATCCATTGATCGTTTACCCGGAGAGGTGCCATGAACTTCAACGTCGCCCAATCCGACCTGCAAGATCGTCTGGCCTTCCTGGCCAAGGGCATTTCCAAGAGCCGACCGGTCGTGCTCGTCGAGGCGCACGCCGATGGCCGCGTCGACCTCACGGCCGATCACGGCGACCTGTTCGCGCGCGCTGCGATCGCGGCCGCGGTCGTGGAACCGGGCCGTTGCCTGCTGCCAGCCGCCACCGCGCTCGACATCGTCGCCACGTTTCCGAAGGACACGTTGGCGCTGCGCTACACGGAGGCGAAAGGCAAGATCGAGCTGCGCTGCGGGCGCATCCGCTCCACCCTGACGCCCCCCGCCCTGGCCGAGGACTTCCCCGAGATCGGGCTGGCAACCGAGGCGCCGTCATACACGGTTCCGTCCGAGGCACTGCAAAAGCTCATTGCGGCCGCCGGGTATGCCACGGCCCACGACGACAAACGCGTGGAGCTCACCGGCGCACAGCTCAAGCTGGCGGGGTCCGCGATCGGGCTGGTGACGACGGACGGCCTGCGCCTGGCCGTGGCGCAGGTCACGTGCCGCGGACTGAAGGCTGCCCGCTCCGCCTCCCTCGTGCCCGGGTCCTTCATCCGCGACCTGGCCACGATGCTCGGGGAGGACAAGCAGGTGGCGCTCTGGGTCACGGCCAACCGCGTCATTGCGCGCTGCGGCGACCTGACGCTCGTGGCCCTGCCCCTCTCCGGGACGTATCCCGTCTACGACGCGATCGTGCCACGCCCGACCGAGCAGACGCCGGCGCTGGTCTGCGACCGCGTGACCCTCACGGACGCGCTGCGGGCCGTGGCCGTCATCGCCCGCGAAAACGAGCAGACCGTCGCCGTGCGCTGGTCGGAGGGTGACGTCCAGCTCGCCGCGAAGGCTGCCGAGACCGGACACGCGAACGGCGGTCTCAAGGGCCAGACCGTGGGCGAGATCGACGCTTTGGTGAACGCGCGCTTCTTCGCGGACGCCGTGGCGGCCACCCACGGCGAGCGGGTGAGGATCTCGATCCTCGACCCGAAGCGCCCCATCCGCGTCGAGCCGGACCCGTCCCCCAAGGACTGGCAACAACTCGCCGTGATCATGCCCGTGATCCCGAAATAGAGACGGAGGGACCAGACACGAGCCGGCCAGAAGAAAGGAGCACATTTTGGGAAGAAATTCCCCGCCGGCTCACTGCGCCACATGACAGTTGGTGTAGGTGGGAAGAAATAGCCCCTCAGCCTGAGGTTACTTCCCTTATGTCGACACGTTCATCTGGCGCACTTCTTCACCTCGATATTGAAGCCGCACCGCCCTGGCCAACCTGCCAGGGCGGTGCGTTTTTGGAGGCCCATATGCCGAAGCCACTCCCGCGAAGTCCGCGTCGGCTGCGCGCGACGGTGCGCAGCCTGGACTTCCTGATTGCGCATTACACCGCGCGTCTCGGCCAGGCGGCGCCGCGCGAACGCGCCCGCCTGCTCGTCTGGCGGCGCGAGGCGCGCCTCGAACGTCACCGCGTGCGCGTGGCGCTGCTGCGCCTGGAGGTCGCATGAGACCGCCCCGCCGCCGGGCCCGGGCGCCCACCGGTCCGCGTCTGAAGGATCCCGCGCTGCGGTTGGCCGAAGAGCGAACCGCGCGCCAGCTCCCGCTGTTCGATGCGGCCACGCTTGACGCCATCGTGGCCGCGGCCCGGCGTACCTGCGTCGACTGCGCGGCCAACCCGTTCGAGCGTCGCCAGCCCCAACGCGCCGGCCCCGCGCTCGCCTTGCTGGCCGAACGGTCCACTCACAGAGTCGCCGCGGAGATGACGCCCGAGGTCGCCGTGCGCTGGCAGTCGTTTCAGCTCGCGGCCCGCGAGACCTGCGCAGACTGCCCGCTCGAGCGCGTGCGCGAAACCTGCGGCGCCTGTCCTCTGGTGGCCTTCCTGAGCACGTTGGCCGCCGCTGCTTAAACCCACCCGCTTGCACCGCCGGATGGACGACCGCGTCCATCCGGCGGTGCGTCCAGGAGGAACCATGTTGTTCGATTTCTTCAGCTCGCCCGAGCGACCCACACCCGAGCTAGCCGTTCCAGTAGCCGCTCACGCCGTCGGCGAGGCCTCGACGACGCTCCCCGCGTCTCCGGCCAACGATGTGCTGCCCGAGGTCGCTGAGACGGACCCCGCCCCGCCAGCTGCAGAAGAACCGCCCGACCCGCTCCCCGATGAGACCGAGGCCTCGGCGTCGACGATCGCGGCCACAGAGACTCCGTCCGCCGTGAGCGAGCTGACCGAAGAGCCACTGGCCGACTCTGCGTCACCCGCTGACCTCGCATCGGAGGAGAGCGAGGCCTCTGCCGACACCGATGAGGCCGATCGACCGGACGCAACGCCCGAGAATGAGAAGCCCGTGGCCGCCTCGAAGGCCGCGACAGGCGAGGAGAGTCTGGTTGATCTGCCGGACTTCTCGCACGAGCCCACCGAACCCGGCCAGTACACGCTGCGCATCGTGTTCACCTTTCGTCCGGGTAATCAGTCCGTGCTCCTATCCACCCAAAGCCATGACGTCCTGGCGATCGTGGGCGAGCTCGATCCAGAGGGCGCCCGGGCCCTGCTCGCGCCGTTCATCGCCGCGCACGACGCGCGGCTGAGCGAGATCAAGCAGGCGCTCACCCAGTCCACGGCCAAGGTCCTGGCCCGGAGTACCGGGGCGCGAAGTAACACGGCCAAGAAAGGGTCGCCCGCCTCATCGACCTCCACCAAGACCTCGGCCGCCAAGAGGGACAAGCCGACCAGGGTCGTCAAGCCCGCATCGCCTGCGCCGCTGCCGCAGACCAACCTCTTCAACGATTGAAAGGACACACCATGACCACGACACCCGCTGCCCCGATCGATCCCAAAGCCAAGGTTCTGGTGCGCATCGCCGGCCACAAGAGTCTGCCGCTCGAGTACGCCATCGCGGCGGACAAGACCAAGCTCGCGCTCGCCTTGACCACCTTCGTGGACGGTATGGACGGCGCCGAGATCTCGGATGTCGAGACCGGCCCGGACGGCCAACTCTCAGTGACCGTCGTGCCGCAGGTCGGGCGCAAGGGCCTCGCCGGCATTCGCGCGTCCCTCGATGCGGCGACTCCCTATGTCACGGCTGCGGCTGTCATGCTCGAACGGCTTGAGCAGGTGCGCGCCGAGGATGAGGCGCTCGTCGTCCTGCTCGCGCCCGAGATCGACCGGGCCATCGAGGCCGCCGGCGCCGAGGTGCAGGCGGTCGAGGCGCTCGTCCACGCCATCGATGGCGCCGCGGCCGAGCCTCTGGCCGCCGTGCCGGTGGGGCTGTGACTCCGCTCGCGGGCGCCTGCCCCCCTACCCTGCGCGAGACCGTGGCGCAGCTGCAGGCCTGGCGTCGCCGCACCGCCAAAGGCGCGCTTGCGCGACTCAAGGAGTTTCGCGAGTCGCTGACG
>JAEURK010000169.1 GCA_016789175.1 Anaerolineales bacterium | reverse complement strand
AATTGTCGATTGTTATCGTTCCCGTGAACGATAACAAATCCATCATAATCCCTTCGGCACGGCAGCGCAAGCACTCAATGGTCAGGGGATGATCGGCCCGTTCGATCCGGATTGTGCGGTGGTGAGCCGGCCCGTGGCATGCGCGCACCCGGCCGAGGCGCCGGATCTGGTGTGCATGCACGAGTAGTCAGTAGCATTTTGCCGCGGATTACCCGGATCTCGCGGATTTGGTCGTTGGAGCCCTGCCGGCAACGGTCCCGCTTCTTTCCGCGAAATCCGTGCAATCCGCGGCCAGAATCTGGGCCGGACAACTTTCCCGTGCACACCGGACCTGGACCCCACCCATTTATCGTCGCTTCTCAATGGAATGGGTTAATCGTGGGGGGAGGCTGTGGTCGAGCGCACGACCAGTTCAAGCTGCATGTCGACTGAAACGGGCCCACGCCTTTGGGCGGCCATCAAATCACGAAGGAGGCGCGCCCCGCTCCGACCGGATTCGAACAGCCATTGCCGGATCGTGGTGAGCCCGGCAATGGCCGCTGCCGGGATGTCGTCAAAGCCGATGACAGAAAGCGCCTCCGGTACTGCGATTTGAAGGTCTTCGGCGGCGTCGAGGACGCCGAGTGCCTGCGTATCACTGGCGGCGAAGATCGCGGAGGGACGGTTGCGGCGGCGCAGGAGCCTACGCGCCAGGTTGCGCGCGTTGTCACGGCGGTGCTCGCCTTGCGCACCATAGGCGTCCTTGAAGGCGATCCTGTGATGAGCGAGCCGCCCCACCCCGCACCCTGCGGCTCGCGCTGCCCCACCCGTTTCCGGCCGCGCAGCACTGAACGGCACCCTCAAAGCCTGCCCAACAGCCGCAGCGCCGGGAGAGTTCGGCCCTCGAAGTCAAACAACGCCTGGTTCTCCCAGTTGTTGCCCGCGGCCGGCTCAGCCGGGTCCCAGCCGTTGCCCGGGACCGCGATCCAGGTGGCATCCCACCACATCACCCCCAGCCCGCGCCCGTTCGGCACCGCCCGGACGATTGTCAGGAGGTCGGCCAGAATCCGGGCCTGGCCTTCGGGTGTGAAGGGGTAGCCGGGACAGACGAGCGACATCCCGACGATGTTCTCGTAGTCGTCGGCGTCAGCGGGGGTGAAGGCGTAAGCCGTCTCGACCACCAGGATGTCTTTGCCATAGCGCCGCGCGATGTCGTCGAGGTTGTTCTGCAAATCGGCCAGCGTCCCGTGCCAATAGGGATAGTACGAGACCCCGATCAAGTCAAAGGGCACTTGCTGCGCAAGGATATTGTCGAACCACCAACGGTACAGCGCATTGTTGCCGCCGTTATCCACATGGAGCATCACACGGGCCTCGGGCACCGTCTCGCGCACGGCGCGGATGCCCGCTTCGAGCAGCGCCGCCAATGGCTCGAAACTCCGGTCGTTCTTGCCGTCCGGCCACAGCATGCCGTTTGTGATCTCGTTGCCGATCTGAACCATGGCCGGCGGTGTACCCTGCGCCGCCAGGCTGTTGCAGATCTCGGCCGTGTGCGCGTACACAGCGGACCTGAGCCCGGCGAAGTCCAGGTCCTCCCAGGCCTTTGGCTTGGGTTGCTTGCCCGGGTCCGCCCAGCTATCGGCGTAGTGGAAGTCCACCAGGAGCTCGAGGCCGGCGGCCTTGAGTCGCTGCGCCATCTCCAAGAGCTGCGCCCGGCCGTGATAGCCGTCCGGCGAGTCGACCCACACCCGGAGGCGGGCGTAGTTCAGCCCGTGGTCGCGCAGGATGACGAGCGCCGGCGCCGGCGCGCCATCGGCGTCTCGGTATCGGCCACCCTTGTCCTCCGACTTCTTCAGGCTGGAGATGTCGGCCCCGCGGATCGGCAACGCAGCACGGCCGGGGACGAGCGCGACGTCGTCAAAGCAGACCCATTCGTCGCCGTCGGCCTCTGAACAGAGGCAGATCGTGCAGCGCTGCTGCGTCACTTCAGCCGACACTACGATGCGCAGCCACGCATCCCCGGCCACCGGCACGGCGGCGCGGGCTTCGGCGCCCTCGACCACCAACGCGATCCAGGCCTTGACCGGGCCGCGGCCCGCACGGACCCAGACCGTGAGCGTATGCCAGCCGTTCGCGAGACCCGTCACAGTCTGCGTCGTCTCGCGCCGGCCGGCGCCATGCCGCAGGGCCCACGATCCCGTGTGAGCGGCCGCTTCCAGCACGCCGGCACCGCTCCAGCCCGAAAGGCCGGCCTCGAAACCTGGGTTGATGATCGTCATGGTGTGACCTCAGAATGCTCGGCCCAGGCATCAAAGAGCCAAATACCCGAAGACGGGGTGAAATCCAACCTGTGGGTCGGCAGGGCCGATCTAGAAGTCCGTGATCCGCACGGTCCGCGCGCCGTATTTCTCGCGAAACTGCGCGTTCAAACGCTGCACGTCTTGCTCGTCGCCGACGAACGAGCACCGCAGGCAGTAGTACTCGGCACGGTCCGTGTCGTAGAGCATGTCCATGTCGATCTCGCGCATCAAACACCGAGGACAACGGTAGTTCAGCTTGCCTTTGCGACCTTGAGCCACGTGCGGAGTTCTCCCTTCGCCTTGACGGTTTTTCGAATGCCGAGGGTATACATGGGCGAGAAGGAGAACCCTTCTCGAAAGTAGCCGACCGCCACGGCGTCGGCGCGCATGACGAGCCGCGTGTCGACCGGCGGGACGACGGCCTCCACGGCTTCGACCCCAACCAACTCCGCCTCGCGGCACTGATAGGCATAGTCGATCGACTCGCACCCGCTCGCGCTCATCAGGCTCAACCGAACACCCGTCAGGTCCTCGGGGTACTCGGTGGTGCCATAGCAGGCGGTGAGGTACTCATCGATCGCGAGCTCGGCCTCGGGCCGGGTCGACTCCAGCACGCGCCGGATGATCTCGATCTCGCCGCTGCCCTCCGTCAGGCGGAAGATGCTTTGCACCACCACGCTGAACTCGGCAAACACGATCGTGACAGGCTCCAGCGTGATGACTCGAGTGTCGCCCTCCTCCGAGAACGTCGCCTGGGTGCGGCAGGTGCACAGGTCGACCTGCTCCTGGCCATACCCGATCTTGCAGCTCTTGACCGCGCCCTCGCCCGCGTAATGGGTGAAGAAGCCGGCCCGGTAGAGCGATTGCACCACGAACGGGTACGAGGCATCCTGGTTCGCTTTCGTCCCCACGCCGCACGGTCGGACCAGTTTGGCCGCGTACGGCCGCAGGTCCACCAACGCCCCACCCTGGTTCATGTCGAGACAAAAGCGCATGGCCGGGTCGGCATACCAGAACATCTGGCGTCGCGAGCCGTAGAGGATGTCGCGCCACAGCGCGCACTCGGGGCGCGTATACGGGCGGTCGCGCCGGTAGACGTCCGCGAACTCACTCATGGTCAGATCTTCAAGCAAACCCTGGCGCTTAAGCTCGCCGTAGTAGGCCATGCCATCCTGATAGCTCTTGAGCAGGAAGGCGTAGTCGGACTCCCAGCGCCCAGTCTTGCTCATCCACCCCGGGCCGACGAACATCATGTTGTAGGCATAGCCGCGGTTGTACTTGGCCAGCGCCCGGTATTGATCGACGATGTTCTGAAAATACGGCAGTTCGCGGCCCTCATACACCATCCCGCGCAGGATGTTTTGCGGGTGCGTGCCGTAGTACGAGCCGGGCCCGTCGAACACGGCCATCAGGTCGCGCGACAGATGCGGGATGGCGACCAG
>JAEURK010000078.1 GCA_016789175.1 Anaerolineales bacterium | reverse complement strand
TTGGGCGAGATTATATGCAGCCCCCGTATAAATGCGAATCGGTTGCGCATAACCATAAGTACCGGACGTGGGGGTGACGCAAAACGGGGCGCGGGTCCAGCGGCGCGACCGGTGCGGGCCGTCCACCCAAGCGCTACGGTGCGTCCGGGTTCAGGGGGCCGGTGGGCGTGGCCTCCAGGTTATTGGGATCTGGGTCAGTGATTGTGTCGTCCGGGTTGTCTTCGCCCGTGAGGGAGATGTCTTCACCCTTGATGATCTCGTAGTACAGCCGGAGGGCCTGGTTGGCCAACGGCCCGGCCATGATCGAGCCCTCGGTGCCGTTGTAGATGAAGGCGATCACCGAGACCTCAGGATCCTGCGAGGGCGCGAAGAGCGTGGTCCAGGCGTGGGCCGGCCAGCTCCCCGGGATGCACAGCCCCTTCAACCAGGCGGTGCGGTCGCAGTACTCGGCCGTGCCGGTCTTGCCCGAAACCTCGTACTGAGTGATGTCGACGATCGGGCCCTCGCGGGCCTTGCCATAGGTGTCGGGCACCGAAAGCGTGCCGTCGACTACGGTCCGGCGCAGGCCCTCGCGCACGATCGCCAGGTTGAGGGGATCGATCGGCAGACGGCGGATGATGATCGGCTGCGTGTCGGTGATGACGTTGCCCTCGCCGTCCAGGAACTTGTCGACGATCTGCGGTTGATAGAGGAGCCCGCCGTTAGCGATGACGTTGTAGGCGTTGAGCATCTGCAACGGCGTCACAGTCACGTAGCCCTGACCGATCACGGCGTTGTAGGTGTCGCCGGTGGCCCAGTTCTCGCCGATGTTGATGCGTTTCCAGGCCTTGTCGGGGATGATGCCGGTTTGCTCAGCCGGAAGCTCGATCCCGGTGGTCTGGCCAAAGCCGAAGAGCGCCATCCACTTGTTGAAGTCGTCCAGGCCCAGACCGCCTTCTCGGATCTGATCATCCTCGGCGAATCCGCCGCCGATCTTGTAGAAGTACACGTTGCACGACTGCGCGATGCCGGTGCGGAAATCGACCAGGCCGTGGCCCTGCCGGTTCCAGCACACGAAGTCTTTGTTGAAACCGGGATCGTTCGGATAGTACGCGTTCTTGATCGTGATCTTGCCCGGATCGTCGATCTGGGCTTCGGGCGCGATCACGTCCTCCTCGAGCGCGCCCACGGCCGTGACGATCTTGAACACCGACCCCGGTGGATACAGGATCTGGGTGGCGTGGTTGAGCATCGGGTAGTCGGGGTTGATGGGGGTGACGATCCCGCCGCCGTCGCAGGCCGTGAGCGTGCAGTAGTACGGATAGTCGATGCCGCTGGCGAAGCGCTCGTTGTCGTAGGTCGGCCACGACACCATGGCCAGCACCTCGCCGTTGCGCGGGTCCATGACGATCACGACGCCGCTCGTGAATTCGAATTGCCCGTTGGAGGCCGAGCGGATGGTCCGCAGCCACTGCGCCAGCGACTCCTGCACCGCCTGTTGCAGGCGCACGTCGATGGTCAGTTGCACGTTGAGGCCGGGTTGGGTGTCGGTCAATACCTCGGTGATCCGCAGCGCCTGGCGCGAGGCGTCCTCCTCGACCAACAGGCCGCCGTTCTGGCCGGCCAGTTCCTCCTGGAGCGAGGCTTCGATCCCCTGCACGCCGACCCGGTCACGGTCCGGGTCGAGGCCGCGTGCGATGTACTGGTTGTACAGGTCGCGGAAGTACGGGCCATCCTCGGGCGACGGGATGCGCGCCATGTAGCCGACGATGTTGGCCGTGACGTTCCCGGTCGGATAACTGCGGATCGGCGCGGCGATGACGTCGACGCCGGGCATGTCGGCCTTCTCCTGCTCGATGATGAAGGCCGTGTCGCGGTCGACCGAGCACTTGATCGGCACCGGGCTGAAGGGTTTGATGCCGGTCTGCTCGACCACCCAGTCCTTGATGCCGCGTCCCTCGCGGCACCGCTCGATCGGCGTGCTGCCCGGCACTTCGATCGGCATGTCGAGCAGCTCGGCCAGGCGGCGATAGATCGCGTCGGTAGCGGCGACGTCGTCGGGCAGATAGGCCGGGGTGATGACGACGTTGAAAGAAGGCTCATTGGCGGCCAGCAGCACCTGGTTACGATCGTAGATCACGCCGCGTGGCGCCGGTTCACTGATCGAGCGGGTGCGATTCTCGACCGCCTGGGAGTCGTAGGTCGAGAACTCGGTGACCTGGACGCGATACAGCTGGCTGATCAGCCACAGCACGGCCACCACCAGCGCGCCGTAGAAGGTCCACTCGCGCGGGATGGTCGGCAGAACGGGGCGTCGGTTTCGTCCGTTGCGCATCAGGTGTCGTCAGGTCTCAGGCGACGGCCTCCGGGTAGATCAGGCCGTGCAGCCATCGTACAAAAGCGTAGACGGGCAGGATAAGCGCGGCATTAAGCAAGACTGAGGGCAGCAAGACCTGCCGCGCAAAATCGGCCCATTCCACGGTCGTGCCGGTCACGCTCAGCACGCCGGCCACGATGACATGGTATCCGGCGCTGGCGAGCAAGGTGGTCACCAGGGGCAGCAGCACATGCGAGCTCCAGACCCGACCCTCGGACAGGCTGGCCAGATACGCCATCGCCACCAGCGCCAGCGAGGTCAGGCCGAGCGGCCCGCCGGAGAGCAGGCCCAGCCAGATCCCGCCGATGAAGCCCCACAAGGCGCCGCCCTGGCTGTCGCCCGAGAGCGTCCAGCTGAGCGTCAGCAGGAGCACCAGGTCGATCCGGCCGTGCAGCAGCGCCAGATCCGGGAGCACCGTGCTCTCCAGGATCGCGGCCAGGGCCAGGATCGGGAGGCCGACTAACACCGTGCGCATGGGAGCCCTGGTTTATGGGTTGGGCACCGACGGCGCGACCGGGGTCGCGGTCGGGGCCGTGAAAAACGGCGCGAGATCGACCGGCTGGAAGTCGGTGATGATCAGCACGATCTCGAGTGCGCCGAAGTTGACCGAGGGATTGAGCGTCGCGGCCTGCAGCACCTCGTAGTCGAGCTGCTTGACGTTGGACACCGAGCCGATCACGATGTCGGCCGGGTAATCGCCGCCCAGGCCTGAGGTGAGCACCAGCTCGCCCTCGCCGATGCGCACGCCCTGCGCGATGAAGTTCATGGTCAGCACGCCGCCCTGGCCGCCTTCGACCACGCCCGGGCTGCGCGAGCCCTGCAACCGCGCCGTGACGCGCGAGGCCGGGTCGGTCACCGGGCGCACCTTGCAGGCGTTGCGGGTCACCTCGACCACCGCGCCCACCAGGCCGTCGGCGGTGACCACCGGCATGCCACGGGCGATGCCGTCGTCGGAGCCGCGGTCGAGGATGACGTAGCTGAGCAGCGGTGAGCTGTCGCGGCCGATCACGTTGGCGGCCATGTATTCGCTGGCGGGCTGCGACTCGGCATAGCTCAACAGGTTCGAGAGGATGCGCATGTCGGCCTCGCTCTCGCCCAGCCGGACGTTGTCGGCCCGCAGACGCGCGATCTCGGCTTCGAGCTCGGCGTTGCGCGCCCGGAGCGACTCGACCTCCGGGTCCTGCCGCAACACGGCCGCCACGCGCGACCAGATCGCGGCCAGCGGGCGTTGCACGAAACTGAGCGGGTAATTCAGGGCTTCGCGCACCGGTTGAAACAGGGGCAGCGGCGTGAGCGCGATCAATCCCAGGCTCAACACCGCCAGCACGATGACCACCACGGTCCTTTGTTGCAGACGCGACATGAGTTTGCCAATTGTTGATTGTTGAGTGCTGATTGCTGATTGGATCTCAATCAGCAATCAGCACTCAACATCAGCAATCAAACGCCTCAACGGTTCGTTGATCCTCGTTCAACGCCCACCAGCAGTTCCTTGAGGTTGTCGTAGTCCTCGAGGATGCGGCCGGCGCCGCGGGCCACGCAGGTGAGCGGGTCCTCGGCCAACCAGACGCGGATCTTGAGCTCGTCCTGCAGACGTTCGGCCAGCCCCTGCAGCTGCGAGCCGCCGCCGGCCATGCACACGCCCGATTCCATCAGGTCGGCGATGATCTCGGGCGGGGTCTCGTCGATCGCGTCGCGGATGGACGCGATGATGGTGTTGGTGGAGTTGGCCAGGGCCTCACGCGTCTCGATCGACGAGATCTCGATGCTCTCGGGCAGGCCGGTGACCAGATTGCGTCCGCGCAGCGTGAAGGTCTTCTCTTCCCAAAGCGGGTACGCGGATCCGATCGCGATCTTGGCCTTCTCGGCCATGCGCTCGCCGATCAGCAGGTTGTACTTGTTACGCGCGTACTGGATGATGTCCTGATCCATCTCGTCGCCGGCGACGCGCAACGAGCGGCTGAGGACGATGCCGCCCATCGAGAACACGGCCACCTCGGTCGTGCCGCCGCCGATGTCGACGATCATCGAGCCGCGCGGCTCGGCCACGGGCAATCCCGCGCCCAGGGCGGCTGCCATCGGTTCTTCAATGAGATGGGCTTCGCGCGCACCGGCCGCCAGGGTGGCGTCGTACACCGCGCGCTTTTCGACTTCGGTAACTCCGGAGGGGATGCCGACCACCACCCGCGGGGCGGGGGGCAGCAGGCTGTTCTCATGCGCGCGCCCGATGAAATACTCGAGCATGGCTTCGGTGATCTCGAACTCCGAGATCACGCCGTCGCGTAGCGGCCGGATGGCCACGATGTTCGACGGTGTTCGGCCCGCGATCTCCTTGGCGCCCGCGCCGATGGCCTTGGGCTCCTTGGTCTTCTTGTCGATCGCGACCCACGAGGGCTCGTTGATGACGATGCCCTTGCCGCGCACGCTGACCAGGGTGTTGGCCGTGCCCAGATCGATGCCGATATCCAGCGAAAACAACCCGAGCAACCAGTCCACCGGCCGCTTGAGCTGACGTCTCCAATCGAGTGACAATTCGGTCTCCTTTGGCGACAGGGGATTATAGCATCGGGCTGTTTTTTGCCCCTATTGGACATAAGAAGCAAATGCCTGGGCAAGTGGCTCGCCCAATGAATTCTGGCGCCAATAGAGTGCGTTTGCCCTGCGTCTGGTCCCCTGGGCAATCGCACCTTGTTCGCGATGAGCGGTTTTTGCCACGAATTGGCACGAATTGGGATCGTTCGTGCCAATTCGTGGCAAAACGCACGTTGTTCTATGCCAGATGTGAAGGCTCCGGCGTGAAAGCACAAGTTGATGCGGACCTGAAAATAGCCCCCCGGTTTTCGTGCGAGGTGGTGAACGCAGTTCATGGCGACTGTTGGCAACCCCCTTGCAGCGCCACCCTGAGCGGAGCGCGGCGCTTTGTTGCCGCCGGCTGTACTCAGCCGCGCGCAGTCGAAGGGTCGGCGCGGGGCGAAAACGCCCCGCTAGTTGCCTTTCAGATTGGTTTGCCAACAGCCTCACCTTGCCCGTGCACGCTTTCCCGGGTTGGATCCCCGGCCGCGGGTGTTTTGGCCGATAATCGAGGCCATGCGGAACGTACTGGCGGCGGTGGCGCGTTTGACGCCCAGGGGGCTGCCGATCCTGGTGGCTGTGTCGGGCGGGCCGGATAGCCTGTGCCTGCTCGACGCCCTGGCGCGACAGGCGGGCCGGCAGGGCTGGCGCCTGGGTGTGGCCTGCCTCGACCATGGCCTGAGGCCGGAATCGCGCGTTGAGGCCCGGCGCGTGCGCTCCGAGGCCGAGCGCCGGGGCCTGCCGTTCTACACGACCCGGTTGGATGTGCGCGGACGGGCCAAACGCAGCCGGCGCTCGCTCGAGGCCATGGCCCGCGAGGCTCGATACGCCTGGCTGGCGGCCACGGCCCGCCGGCACGGCTACGCGGCCGTGGCGACCGGCCACACCGCCGACGACCAGGCCGAGACCGTCCTGCTGCGCCTGGTGCGCGGCGCCGGCGCTACCGGTCTGGCGGCCATGCGCGCCGACGGCTGGGTCCCGGGCGCGCGCCCGCCGGTTCGGCTGGTGCGGCCGCTCCTCACGACCACCCGGGCCGAGGTCGAGGCGTACTGCCAGGCGCGCGGCCTGGCTCCCAGCCTGGATCCGAGCAACGCTGACCCGACCTTCACCCGCAATCGGATCCGCCACGAGTTGCTCCCCGTGCTGGAGGCCCTCAACCCCAACATCCGCCGGACCCTGGCGCGTCTGGCCGAGGTGACGGCCGGCGAAGCGGAAGCGTTGCAGGTCTACGGTGACCTGCTGTGGGCTCAGTGCTCACCGCGCCGCACCGAGACGGGGTGGCGCGTCGAGCGCACGCGCTGGCTGGCCCTGCCACGTCCGGCCCAGCGTCTGCTGCTGCGGCGGACCGCACAACCGCTTCTGGATGAGCAGGCCGAGATCGGCTTTGACGCCCTGGAGGCTGCCCTGACGCTGATCGAGCGCGACGCCCGCGCCAAGGTCGCCGAACTGGGGGGTGGCGTGGTCGTGCGGATCACGCCCGACGCGCTTGCCGTCGAAAGGCCGTCTACTGTGTCGGCGCCGGCGCCGTTGCCCGGTCTTCGTCTGCGCCGCGTCCGGCTCAGCCTGGAAGCGGTCCGCGCCAACGCCGATCGCTCTACCGCTTACGTTGACGTCGATATCATGGCGCAACGGCTTGGCCGCAAGCGGGTGCGCGCCCGCGATCTGGTCGTGCGCCGGCCGCAGCCCGGGGATCGATTCCAACCGCTCGGCCTCGGTGGGCGGACGCAGTTGTTGTCGGACTTCTTCGTCAACGCCCGCGTGCCGCGGGCCGAGCGGGCCAACACGCCGGTCGTTGTCTGTGGGGATGAGATCGTGTGGGTCGTCGGGTATCGACCCGCCCATTGGGCGCGAGTGACGGAGCACACCACTGCGTTGAGTCAATTGCTGATTGATGATTTCTGATTGCTGATTGACCACAGTCAGCAATCAGAAATCTCATCGGGCAAGATCGAGGTCGAAGCTCAGCGGGGTCGCGGTGTCGGGCAGGGCGGCGGAAGCGCCGTCGTCGTCCTGGATGTCGTCGTCCGTGAGCGAGTCGACCAGGCGCTTGAGTTTCATGCCGATCTCGCGCCATTGGATGCGAGAGAGGCCGAGGTAGCGTCGGATCAAGTCGTCGTCGGTGCCGGATTGGGCGTGGCGCAGCGCGAAGGTCCAGCGGCACATCTCGAACGAGATGTGTTTGCTGATCCCGGCC
>JAEURK010000046.1 GCA_016789175.1 Anaerolineales bacterium | reverse complement strand
TTCTACGATCGCTTCTCGCAGACTCAGTCGCCCGGGGAAGCTCGGTTCGACTCCTGGTCGGCCGTGTTTGAGCAGATCGCGCTGGTCGTGGGCGACAAGCGCCACATCTTGATCCTGGATGAGGTCACCTACGCCGCGCAGTCCGACCCCAACTTCTACGCCGCCCTCCAGCACGCCTGGGACCAGCACTTCCTGCACAGCCGGGTCATCCTGGTCCTGTGTGGCTCGCACGTGCGCATGATGTCCGAGCTGTTTCACGAAGGGCATCCGCTCTTTGGGCGCTTCACGCTGCCGATGTACCTGGAGCCCTTGGCCTTCGCGCAGCTGCGCAAGTTCTTCCCGCGCTGGAGCGCCGGGGAGCGCGTGGCCGCCTATGCCATGGTCGGCGGCATCCCCGAATACTATGAGTGGCTCGAGCCGGCCCTGTCGCTCCGCGACAACCTGCGCCAACGCGTGATCCAGAAACCCAGCCCCTTCCTGACCGAAGCCCGTTTCCTGCTCTACGACAACCTCGAGCAGCCGGCCGCGCATCTGTCGGTCATCCGTGCCATCGGCGAGGGCCGCCACACCTTCGACGAGATCCGGTTGGCCAGCGAAGGCGCCCGCCACAAGCTCACGCCCTATCTGGACCGGCTGCGCGACCTGCGCCTGATCGAGCGCACGGTCTCGGCCCTGATCCGGCCGCAGAAGCGCAAGGACTCCAAGAACAGCCGCTGGATGCTGAGCGACCCGTTCCTGCGCTTCTACTTCCGCTTTGTCGCGCCGGCGCTCGAGGTCGAGCCCTACGACGCCGGCGAGCTGACCGAACTCATCTGGAGCCAGCTGCGGGCCTTCGTTGGCCAGACAGCCTTCGAGGAGATCTGCCGCGACTGGGTCCGTCAGGTCAGCCCGGCAAAAGGCGTCCTGCCGTTCCGCCCTACGTACGTCGGCCGCCACTGGAGCAAGACCGTTGAGGCCGACGTGGTCGGCATCCAGTGGGAGTCGCGACAGATCCTGATCGGCGAATGCAAGTGGGACGATCACCCGGTCTCACGTGAGCAGGCGCGGCACCTGGTTGAGGTGACGGCGCCGAATACCCTGGCTGACCTGGCGCGCCAGGCGGGTGGGGGGGAGGACGAGATCCAGCACTGGCAGGTTCACCTGGCGTTCTTCTCGCGCCAGGGATTCACGCCCGACGCGCAGCGCTATCTCAAGATCAGTGACATCCTGCCCGTGGATTTGAAACGGATCGACGCGGACCTGCGCTGAGTGACGGGCGCCAGCGAACACCGCGAGAGACGACCCGGACGAGGGATCGGCAACGTGTTGATCATCGGTCGAGACCGTGAGTTGGCGCTCCTGGATCGGGCGCTGGCCGCCGTCAGGCGGCACGGACAACTGGTTGTCCTCAACGGCCGGCACGGCTCGGGCAAAACCGCCCTGGTCCAACACTGGCTGGCCTCGCGCCGGCGACGGGCGTTCGTGTGGACGGCGCAACTCGACGCCGGGGAGCTGGACCAGGCGACGAGTTTCGCTCAGGGGTTGCGGCGCCACTGGGGGCTGGCGGGCGACGCGGTCCGGCCGTTTGCCCTCGAGACCTGGCGGAAGGCGTTCTTTCAGCTGGCCGAGACGGGGCGCCGGATCGTCGTCATCGATTCCGACGGATTTGCGAAGCCACGCTGACCTCAGGCTGGCGTACAGTCCAACCTGACGACCTGGCGCTACACCTCTCATCTGCGGCTCGCAGATTCCAGGTCATCCCAAGCCTGATTGACGGATGTGCTGCGAGCCCTCGATAGGTCAAAGTGTCGCGGACTCGGCGACGCATTGCTCGATCGATTGCCGTTCACCAACGGCCCGGTGACGCTCATATCCGTCGTCACCCAATTGAATCCGCAAGCCACGACACACGCGGTCGAGCAGGTCGAGACGGTACTCCGGTAGCGGCGCGCCGATGTTTCGGCGAAGGTGGCCGGCCGCACCGATCAGGTGAACGGCCGTTTCGGGACAGGCTCGTGCGATGGCGACGTCGGCCAGGCGCTCAAAGCATTCGACCAGGCCCTCCTGAGCGTTCACGGCTGCAAAGTGCCGAACGCTGTCCTTCAGGTGCCGGGCGGCGCCATCGATGTCGCCGCGTGCCAACGCGACCGAGCCCAGGGCGGTGCGCGCCGTCGCCACGCCGACCGAATCGTCGAGCGACTCACATAGGCGCCAGGTCTGCTCCAACAGTGCTTCGGCCTGATCAAGCTCGCCACGTTCGAGGGCCAGACCGCCCAAGGCGTTCATGGCTGTGGTCTGGGTGTACGGGTCGCCGATCGACTGTGCCAGCGACCGGCTGCGCTCGAAATAGGAATGCGCCTGGCTCAGGTCACGGGCCTCGAGCGCGATGGTCCCCAGCCCGAGGCTGATCGTCGCCTCCCCGGCAGGATCTCCCAGATCGTGATAGATCCGCAAACACTCCTCGTATGGGCCGATGGCCCGGCCGTTCTCCCCGGATTGAACCGCCAGATTGCCCAGGTTTTGAAGCGCGACGGTCGTGCCGAGGCGATCGCCGAGGTCGCGGTAGAGCGCGAGGCTCTCCAGATAGACGGCCTCCGCCTCGCTCGGCGTGTTGCTATACGCGTGCACGATGCCGCGATGTGCCAGAGCCAGGGCCAGACCGGGGCGATCGTTTAAGGCCCGCTTGAGCACCAGGGCGCGGTCGATGCAGGCGGCCGCGCGGGGCAGATCGCCCAGGCGCCAGAGGATGAGGCCGAGCCCATCCATACCCCGGGACCACGCGACCGCGATGTCGCCAATGGGCTCGATCCGCTCCAGGAACCATTCGAGCCAGGACTGGCCTTCGCGCGCGAGCCCAAAGCGGGCCCAGTAATACCAGAGGCAACTCGCCAGGCGCAGGCCATGCGACTCAAGTCCGTGGTCTCGCGCAAACGTCAATGCCGCAACGAGGTTATCGTGCTCGCTCGAGAAGGTCGGCGCCCAGGCTTCACGCCGCACCTCCAGGGCCTGTTCACGCTGCTCGGCGCCGTCGGCGAAGTACGTCAGATGACGCTCACGGGTTGCCGGCTCCTCGCCGGCCTCTGCGAGCTTTTCAATCCCAAACTGACGAACCAGTTCATGCAGGACGTAGCGGCCATCCGGGCTCAGTCGGACGAGCGATTTGTCCGCCAGGCTGCCCAGCGCCTCTACGCTGGCACCCGCGACGGCGATCGCGGCGCTCTCGTCGCAGCCGCCGCGAAATACCGACAGGCGACCGAGCACGGCTCGTTCATCAAGCGACAGCAGGTCCCACGAGTGCTCGAGCGTGGCGCGCAAGCTGCGATGTCGGACCGGCACATCCCGCGGTGCGTTGGCCAACTTGACCAGCCCTTGCTCGAGCTCCTCTGCCAGTCGAGCGAGACTCTGGTGCCGCGATCCGGCCACGGCCAACTCGATCGCCAGAGGCAGGCCTTCCACCAGCCGGCAGATTCGCTTCACGCTGCCGAAGTCGCTGTGAGTCAGCGCAGCGGGGCCGAACGCCTGCCGCGACCGATCGACGAACAGACGCACCGAGTCGCAGGCCGCAATGGCTTCGGCGTCGGTCGCGTCAACATCCGGCACCGGCAGCCCGGCGACCTCGAGCACCCATTCGGCGCGCACGGCCAGGCGCTCCCGCGACGTGACTAGAAGCGCCACACCCGGCGCCTGCGCCAGGATGTCGAGCACCAGGCCCAGCAGATCCGTCGGCGCGTCCGCGCCGGTCGAGCCGCCGCCGCCATCGCCGGTAGACAGCAGGTGTTCGGCGCTATCCAGGATCACCAGCAACTGTCGCTGGCGCAGGTAGCTCACCAGCGACTCTGCCGGCGGCTTATCAGCGGCGGGCGTCTCGCCGAGCGCGGCCATGATCGCGGCCGGCGCCAGGTCGGCTGTGGAGAGGCCCGCCAAAGGGACAAAGGCAGCGCCATGCGAGAACTGACTTTCAAGGGTCGGCGCTGTCGCCAGCGCCAGGTGAGTCTTGCCTGCGCCACCTAAACCCAAGAGGGTTACCAGGCGCCGCCCGGGGTCGCTCAGCAGCTCGTTCAACGCCGCGAGTTCAGTCGTGCGGCCCACCAGCGGCGTGGGCGGCACGGGCAACGCCAGGCGACGGGCGCGTCGTTCGAGGACCTGCGGCGGCTCGGCGAGATCAGGTCCGAAGGTGATCCGTTCCGCCAGGGCGACGGTCTCGGGCGCCGGCTCCACATCAAGCTCTTCCTTCAGTGCACGGCGGCAGGTAGCGTACTGCGCCAGGGCCTGGCTGCGTTGGCCTAAGAGGCCGAGCACAATCATCAAATTGCGATGGGATTCCTCACGCCACGGCTCCAGCTCGAGTTGCCGAACGAGCCACCGGCGGGCGGCCTCATGCTCGCCCAGCCGTTCATATCGAGCGATCAACGAGTCGAGAGCCGACACCGCCTGCCGCCGATAGTGCTCGCGCTGGATCAACGCCCACTCTTCAAAGGGCGCGCTGTCCTTGATCGAGAAGCCAACCAGAAAGTCGCCACAATAGAGGTCGAGCGCCTGCGCCAGCCGATGTGCGCAGGCCGGACAGGCGTCAAGGCCGCGGTGAGTGTGTCGCTCGCAGGCCAACAGCAGGGCCTCGAACTCGACCACGTCCAGGCGGTGGACGGCCTCCGGGTTGAACTGCACAACTTGCGCGTCCACCCAGAGCAGTGGTTTGGCGCCGGGATCAACGTCACCGGCCCCGAGGGCGGCGCGGAGGCGTTCGAGGGTCTTGCGCAGATTGGATCGGGCCGTCACATCGGGCAGTTCAGGCCACAACAGACCGGCCAACGCCTCGCGCCGATGGGGGCGGCCCCTTTCGACGGCAAGATAGGCCAGCAGGGCAAAGGTCTTTTGAGTCGGGAATGTCAGGGGGGCGTGCCCATCGACAGTGACCTGCGCTGAACCGAACAAAGCCAGGTCAATCTCAGGCATTTGAAGATTATACCCACTCGTCGATCGGCTTTGTCACGTTTTTGTCCCGCGACCCGGGCAGGATGGCGCCATGAGCAGAACGACCGAGGGGTCTGGTGTCGGCCGGCGCGCGTATGCGTCGTATCTGCTGCGGATCTGGCGGCTGGAGCGCGGCGGGAGCGAGATCTGGCGCGTGATGCTGGTCGACCCGCGAAACGGCCAGGAGCGCCGGTTCTCCAGCCTGGAGGACATGGTGCGTTACCTTGCCGCCCCAGGCAGCTCGCCACCGGCAGCCGATCTGGGTCTATAGACCCGACGGCTTATCACAGTGGCCTCTCAATCCCTTGGACCAACCAGGAGAACGCTTCAATGAGTCGAGCGATCGAACCCAAACAGACCCCTATCCAACGCGTCATCTGCAGCGCAACCGTGATCGGGTTGTGGTCTGCCTGTGTGGCCGGCGGCGTGCCTGTCGCGCGGGCAGACCGGATCTCGTCCGTGTCGGCGGCGGCCTCGCCCTCGCTGACCGGGGTGACCGTGGTCTACAGCCGCACCGACGGCACCTTGTGGCGCTACGCCGTCACCGGCGATGTGGATGAGCCGCTCGGAAACGGGCGCTGGCCGCGGTTGTCGCCGGATGGCACCCACCTGATGTATTTGATCGGCAATCCGGTGGTGTTTGCCAATGCGGAGCTGTACACACGCCCAATCACAACGACCCAGGCGACGCACGTCTTCGAAAATTCGGATTGGATCGTCGGCTCAAACTGGACGCCCGACAGCCAGCAGATCGTCTTCGACTACACCTGCACTCTCTTTCGTTCGGCGCCGGACGGCACCGGTCTCGGCACGATCTCAGGTGCCGATTGCTTCGACGACGCGCCCGCGCTCAACCCGATCGATGCCACGGAGCTGGCTTTCCACAACAACAACAACCAGGGCCTGGGCCTCATGAACGGCGCCGGCACGGGCCGACACCTGATCCCCAACACCATCGCGGGCGACCTGTGGCCGACCTGGTCACCCGACGGGCAATCCCTGGCCTTCATGCGCTCCGGGCCAGCCCCGACCATCGTCAACGGCATCTACCTCGGCAAATCGTTGCAGCGGATCAAGCCTGATGGCACAGGCCTGCTGCAACTGCTCGCCGTGACAGCACCCGGCGACAAGATCGGCTACGGCGGTGCCTGGACCGAGGACGGGCGCTGGGTCATCGTGGCCGCCACGATCAACGGCGTGGCCGGCGTGTACGCGGTCGCC
>JAEURK010000455.1 GCA_016789175.1 Anaerolineales bacterium | reverse complement strand
GGCATTGTGCGCCGAGGGCGAGCCGCCCGGGAGATGACGCTGTCGCGCGTGGAGGACGGCGCTTCGGCGCCTAGACCCCGGCGGCGGCCAGGGCGCTGCTCACGATGGCCTGCGCCTCGGTCTGGATCTGGGCAAGATGCGCGGCGCCTTTGAAGCTCTCGGCGTAGATCTTGTAGATGTTCTCGGTGCCCGAGGGCCGCGCCGCGAACCAACCCTGCTCGGTGACGACCTTGAGCCCGCCGATCGCATCCTGATTAAACGGCGCGCGCGTGAGCTTGGCCGTGATCGGATCGCCGGCCAGTTCGGTGGCCGCCACCAGTTCGGGCGAGAGACTGGCCAGCACCTTCTTCTGGGCCGGGTTGGCGGGGGCGTCCATGCGCTCGTAGACCGGCGCCCCGAACTGCTGCTCAAGAGACTGATACAACTGACCCGGATCGCGCCCGGTAACCGCCAGCATCTCGGCCGCCAGCAGGTCCATGATCAGGCCGTCCTTGTCGGTCGACCAGGCCGTGCCGTCGTGGCGCAGGAACGAGGCTCCCGCGCTCTCTTCACCACCGAAACCAAAGCTCCCATCCAGCAGACCGTCGACGAAGTACTTGAAGCCCACCGGCACCTCGGCCAGGGTGCGGCCCAGATGCGCCGTCACACGATCGATCATCGAGCTCGAGACCAGGGTCTTGCCCACGGCCGCGTTCGCGCCCCACCCCGGCCGGTTCTGGAACAGATACCACACCGCCGTCGCCAGGTAGTGGTTGGGGTTCATCAGCCCGACGCTGCGCGTGACGATCCCGTGCCGATCCGCATCCGGGTCGTTGCCGAACGCCACATCGAAGCGATCCTTCAACTGGATCAGGCTCGCCATGGCATACGGCGATGAGCAGTCCATCCGGATCTGCCCGTCACGATCGACCGACATGAAGCCGAAGGCCGGGTCGACCAACGGGTTGACGATTTCGAGGTTGAGCCCGTAGCGTTCGGCGATCGGCGCCCAATACGGCAGCGAAGCCCCGCCCATCGGATCGACGCCCAGGCGCAGCCCGGCCGCGGCGATGGCCTTGAGGTTGATGACATTGCCGAGATCGGCGACGTAAGCGGCGACGTAGTCGTGCAGGTGTGTGGTCGCGGCTTTAAGCGCACGCGCCAGCGGCACACGCTTGACAGCCTGGTTGCCGTCACGCAGTAACTCATTGGCCCGGGCCTGCACGGCCTTGGTGATGTCGGTGCCGGCCGGCCCGGCAGAGGGCGGGTTGTACTTGAAGCCGCCGTCGACCGGCGGGTTGTGCGACGGGGTGATGACCACGCCGTCGGCCAGGCCGCTGGTGCGGCCGCGGTTGTAGGTCAGGATCGCATGCGAGATGGCCGGGGTCGGCGTGATCCCGAGGCCTGGCTGGATGTAGACCTCGACCCCGTTGGCCGCGAACACCTCCAGTGCCGTGGCGAACGCCGGCTCGGAGAGGGCGTGGCTGTCCATGCCCAGGTACAACGGGCCCGTGATCGCCTGGCTCCGGCGCCACTCGCACAGCGCCTGACAGACCGCCAGGATATGGGCCTCATTGAAGGAGTAGGTCAGTGACGAACCACGATGTCCGGAGGTGCCGAACGCGACCTGCTGTTCGGGGATCTCAGGATCCGGCGCGTTCGTGTAGTAAGCCGAGACCAGGCGCGGGATGTTCACCAGGATGTCGCGGGGTGCCGGTTTGCCGGCCAGAGGATGGGTGGACATGCTAGCTCCTTCACTGCGCTTTCGCGTGCCAAGGGCACACTGGATTGGGGTCGCGGGTGCTGTGCTCTGTCGCATTCTACTCCGAGACTCTCGGTTGACGACGCCACCTCGAGGACAAGGAAAGGGATGTGGGTGCGGGATTGGGGCTTCGCCCCCAATCCCATACCCGCATCCCTTAACCGCCGATCGCAAAGCGGATGAAAGACTCGGCCGCAGCGGTCTGCTCCGGCGTGGCGTCGCCCCGAGCCGCCAGGCGGGTCGCCAGGGCAGCCTCGATCCCGGCGGCCCAGCGCGGCTCAAGGGCCTGCCGGGCCCAGGCCGCGGCCGCGGCCTTCGACACGATCGTGCCGTGGGCCAGCGTATACAGGATGCGACAGATCGACAGGATCGCGTAAGCCTGATAGCCGGAGTGGCGTAGCACGGCCGGATGGTCCACGATGCGCGTGGCCCAGCTGGCCAGGATCTGGCGCATGGCGTCTTTCAGGTCAACGGCCGTGATGGGGTCGCCGATCTCGCCCGGGTGCGGGCCGCTCAGCACGATCGCGTATTCATGCAACACCCAGCGGTGAACCACCCACCCCAGGCCCAACGGGATCCGCTTGAGGCGTTCACCCGGCCCACGCTCGAGGTTTGGGCAGATCAGTTCCGGCGCGCCTGGCCCGCGAAGCGCCGCAAGCGGTACATAGAAGCCCTCGATCTCGAGCGCCAGGTTTTCACCACCGGCCGCGATCCGATCATGCAGCGCCTGCAAGGCTTCGAACTGCGCGGCAGAGACCATCTCTCGCGTGACCGCGACGAAATCGATGTCGCTGGCCGCGTCGAAGTCGCCGCGCGCCAGCGAGCCGTCGAGGTACAGGCCGATCAGGTCCGCGCCCAGCACGGCGCAAATGCCCGGCACCAGGTCGCTCAGGATCCGATTGACATCGGGATGCGGTGTAACGCTGGAGTAGCCGCTCGGCATGCTTTGGCCCATCCCCTCGCTCGGTCAGCGAGGCCCGGGCGCATCTTTGCTCTGGGTCGCGATCCGGGCATGAACGTCACCGAGTTGCCGAACAAAGCCGAGGATCAACGTCAACTCGGCCAGCGAATACCTGCCGAGCAGAGCCCCCATGGCCTCGGTATACGTGTCGTACAAACCCGAGACGGTCTGGGCGTCTTTGGGGCTCGGGCGGATGATCACCTTGCGCCGATCGGTCGGATCCGTCTCGCGTCGCGCCCAGCCGGCCTTTTCGAGGCGATCGACCACGCCCGTGATCGCGCCGGTGGTCAACCCGCTCTCCTCGGCCAACTGGCCGGCCGTCAACGGACCTTTGCGCACCAGCAGTTCCGCGCACTTCAAATCGTTTGCGCCCATCCCGACCCGCTGCGCGATGGCCGAGGCCGACATCACAGTCGACGTACTCAGATCGCGGAGAGCCCAATCGAGCTCCTGGACCAGGTCGGCGCGACGCCGGCCGGGACTTGACCTTGGCGGCATATTATCTTACACTCCACATATCTTAGGTCTAAGATACTTTTTGGCGAGGCATCTAAATCGACTATAGCACAGGCCAAACACATGCCTAAACTCAAAAGGATCGGCTACGCTATCCTCAAACTGGCTCACTTGCTCTTTACTTCGCTTTGGATCGGTGGAGCGTTCTGCCTGATCCTTCTGCTGACGCTGGGCCTAGGCGGCGACGCGACCCATCCGGTCGTCGTCGCCATCCAGATCGTGGATCTGGCGGTTGTGGTGCCGGCGGCGGCAGGTTCGCTGCTAACCGGGATCCTGTTCTCGTCCGTGACGCACTGGGGGTACTTCAAGCACCGCTGGATTATGGCCAAGTACCTCATCAACCTGATCCCGATCCTGCTGGGTGCCTTTATCCAGGCGCCATGGCTGGAGCATATGCTGGCTCTGGCGCGTGCCTATAACCTGCCTGGCGGATTGCCGGCCGAGTTCTTTCATTACCGCGATTGGTTCCTCGCGTTCACGGTCGGCCAATGGGCACTGCTGTTGGTTGCGGTCTACCTCTCGATCTTCAAACCAACGTTGCGCGCGCGGAGCGCCCCGCCCGTTCGCCAGGCCCCGGCGGTTTGAGCCGATCCGTCCGCTGCCTCAGGGCTCGATGGTGAACGACGCCGTGATCGGCGTGGTCGGCTTGAGCATCGCCCAGACCGGGCACACGCGGGTTTCGGCCTGCTCGATCGTCTGCGCAACCACGGCCGGGTCGATGGCGCCCGTGACCGCGAACTCCAGGGCGATCGATGTAAAGACGGTCGGGTGCTCGGTCCTGCGCTGACCGCGCGCGATCACCTTGAGCCCGCGCAGCGGTTGCTGCCCGCGCCGCAACAAGGCGACCAGCGTGCCACCGGCACAGGCGGCCAGGCTGCCCAGCAGCATCTCGAGCGGCCGCGGCCCGGCGCCGGTGGCGGCCGGGTCGAGCGGGTAGTCGGACACGCTCGCATGCCCGCCCATTTGAACCTCAAATCGCATTCCCTCGGATTGCACAGCTTCGGCGACGTATTCCATGGTTCCCCCTTTGGCGAGGTCGATCCGAACCAACCGCAACGCTCCCCGCGATCGGCACGCGACAAGCCGGATGCGGCAACAGCCGTCCTGTGAGCCATCATTCTAGCGCGGGCCCGCTGGGTCTCGGCGCGCGTACCGTCCCAATTCTCGCAATCGGTTGTCACTATTGGAACCGGCCGAAGCGGCTCCATAATGCGCTGGAAGCCAGAGTCTGCACCCTGTAACCGCGCAAAGGAGTGGCTATGACGAAAACCATCTTGATCATCGGCACGCTCGACACAAAAGGGGTCGAGTTCGCCTACGTCCGCGATCTGATTCGCGCGCGAGGGCACCAGACCCGGGTGATGGATGCCGGCGTATCCGGCGAGCCCGCCTTCCCGCCGGATATCACGGCCGAGCAGGTCGCGACAGCCGGTGGCGGCGCGCTGGCGGCCCTGCGCGCCGCCGGAGACCGCGGCGCAGCCCTCGAGGTGATGGGGCGCGGGGCGCGGGCCCTGGCAGTGGCCGAGCACGCGGCCGGCCGCGTCGACGGCGTGATCAGCCTGGGCGGCTCGGGCGGCACCTCGATCGCCACACACGCCATGCTCGGGCTGCCGGTCGGCCTGCCCAAGGTCATGGTCTCGACCATGGCCTCCGGCAACGTCGCGCCGTACGTGGATGTCAAAGACGTGACGATGATGTACTCGGTCGTCGACGTCGCCGGGCTCAACCGGCTCTCGCGCCGGATCCTGGCCAACGCGGCCGGTGCTGTGGCGGGCATGGTCGAGCAGGCCGTGCCGCAGGGCGAGGACAGGCCGTTGATCACGGCCACGATGTTCGGCGTGACCACGCCGTGCGTCACAGCCGTGCGCGAGGCGCTCGAGGCCAAAGGCTACGAGGTGCTGGTCTTTCACGCGACCGGCAGCGGCGGCCGCGCCATGGAGTCGCTCATCGACGGCGGCTTTATCACCGGCGTGGCCGACATCACCACCACGGAGTGGTGTGATGAACTCGTCGGCGGCGTGCTCTCGGCCGGCCCGCACCGGCTCGAGGCCGCAGCGCGCAAAGGCGTGCCTCAGGTGGTGTCGCTCGGTGCGCTCGACATGGTCAACTTCGGCGGCATCGAGACGGTGCCCGAGGCCTTCAAGGGCCGGACGCTCTACAAACACAACCCGACCGTCACGCTGATGCGCACCACACCCGAAGAGTGCGCGCAACTCGGCAGGATCATCGCCGAGAAGCTCAACGCGACCACCGGCCCGACCGCGCTCTTCGTGCCGCTCAAGGGCGTGAGCATGATCGACGCCGTCGGCCAGCCGTTCTACTCGGCCGAGGCCGATGCGGCCCTGTTCGCCGCTGTGCGCCAGCATCTCGACCGCTCCAAAGTGGAACTGGTCGAGCTCGATCTGCACATCAACGACCCGGCCTTCGCGACCGCGATGGCGGAACGGTTGTTGGCGATGCTGTAAAGGAGAACCCACCATGCCATTCATCTCTCGTTCCGATCTAATCAAGCGCCTCGAGGCGCAGGTCGCGGCCGGCAAACCGATCGTCGGCTGTGGCGCCGGCACCGGCAT
>JAEURK010000153.1 GCA_016789175.1 Anaerolineales bacterium | reverse complement strand
CCACCTGGACGCCGAGGCCGCCACCTGGCAGGCGCTGGTGGATGGGTTCGGGCCGCTCAGCATCCCGCCGCACACGCGCCGCCTGGTGATCCTCGATCTCGAGGACTACGTGTGCGCCTATCCGCAGCTCACGGTGTCGGGCGGCCAGGGCAGCCGCGTCACGCTCGGTTGGGCCGAGGCCCTGCACCGCGATGCCAGTGGAAAGGAGAAGGGGCACCGCGCGGAGATCGAGGGCCGGACCTTTCTGGCCTTGACCCGGGACACCCTGCTCCCCGATGGCGGCGCACAGCGCACGTTCGAACCGCTGTGGTGGCGGGCCGGGCGATTCGTCGCCTGGCTGGTCGAGACAACCGCGGAGCCCCTGACGATCGAAGCCTTCCGTCTGCGCGAAACGCGGTATCCACTGGAGCTCGAGAGCCGCTTTGACTGCAGTGATGCGCGGCTGGAGCGCGTCACCCAACTGGCCGTGCGCGGGTTGCAGATGTGCGCGCATGAAACGTACATGGATTGCCCGTACTACGAGCAATTGATGTACGTCGGCGATAGCCGTCTGGAGGCGCTGACCACGTATGCCATCAGCGCCGATGACCGGCTGCCGCGCAAAGCCATTCAGTTGTTCGACCTCTCACGTCTGCCCGAGGGATTGACCCAGGCGCGCTACCCGAGCCGCGACATCCAGATCATCCCGCCGTTCTCGCTGTGGTGGATCGGGATGGTGCATGACTATGCCTTGTGGCGCGGCGATCGGGCGTTCAGCGCCGCGCACCTGCCCGGCGTGCGTGCGGTGCTCGACGGCTTCCTGGGGCACGTCACGGCCGACGGCCTGCTGCAGGCCCCGCCGGGCTGGAACTTCTCGGATTGGGTGCCCGGGTGGCCGATCGGCGTGCCTCCGGAGGGCATCACCGGGATCAGCGGATTGCTCAACTGGCACCTGATCTACACGCTGGGGCTGGCGATCCGCCTGGAAGACGCGATCGGCGATCGCGGGATGGCGCAGCGCTGGCAACAAGCCCGGACGGCGCTGGCCGGCGCCGCACGCAAGGCCTTCTGGGATGAGGCGCGAGGCCTGATGGCCGACGACCTCGCGCACGCGCATTTCTCGGAGCACACGCAGTGCCTGGCGCTGCTGTCGGGCGCCCTGGACGACGAGTGTCGGCCACGCGTCGGAGACGGCCTGCTCCGCGACCCGGGGCTGACGCGCACCACGATCTACTTCACACACTATCTCTTCGAGACCTATCGGCTGCTTGCGCAGCCGGGCGCGTTCTTCGATCGCCTGGGCCTGTGGTTCGATCTGCCCGGCCTGGGTTTCAAGACTCCCCCGGAGATGCCTGAGCCGACCCGCTCCGACTGCCACGGCTGGGGTGCGCACCCGCTGTACCATTTCTTCGCCACGCTGGCGGGGATTCGGCCGGGGTCCTTCGGCTTCGAGACCGTCGAGGTGGCGCCGATGCCGGGGCCGCTCTCGAGCCTGTCGGCCGCCCTGGTGCACCCACGCGGTTCGATCGACGTAGCGCTGGACTTTGAGGTCGATCGCGTCCACGGGCGCATTGCGCTGCCCTCGGGCGTGAGCGGCACGTTTCGTTGGAGGCAACACACCCTTGATCTGCATCCGGGCCTGCAAACCATCGCGCTCACCGGATGAGCCTCGAACAGCCTTGCGTTTGCGCGGCCATCGAGGTGGCGGCGCGATATCGCGAAGTGGCTCAAGCGCTGCAGCCAATTGCCCCACTGCGCCTGGCCGCCGATCGCGTTCGATTGGGAGACTCGGCTTGACCCGCTGGCCCGCTTTGAGAAGGCCATCCGTCGGCGCGACGTTGCCGCGGTAGGGCCTGGCGACAAGTGGCAACGAACTGCGTGACGCGATCCGTTGGCTATGGCGGCGTTCGCCGCTCCTCAGAGTCAGGACCACGCGTTTCGATCGCCGATCCGTCACTTCTGTCAAAGCGCATCCGCGGGTTTCCGAGAACCCGGTCCTGGCGTCCCCGCCCAGACTGTGGCAGCATAGCGGCACCCTTCGATCGCCAGGGCGGACGGGATCCTGATGACCTGCCGCACCGGTGTCCAAAACAGGCGTGCTCGCGCGTCATGAGGGTGTACGGATCGATTAGCCGCTGTGGACCCAAGAAAGGACCCGCAATGCCCAAGTACCTCTGTCTCCTGCGCAGCCAGCCCGGCCAGCCCCAACCGGGCCAAATGCCCTCCCCGTCCCAAATGGAGGCGATGTATGCGCAATTCAACGCCTGGAAGGACACGTTTCAACACAACATCGTCGACCTGGGCGGCAAATTGTCTGACACTGGCAAGGTCCTCACGACCGAGGGTGTGACCGACGGACCGTTTGTGGAAGCCAAGGAGGTGATCGGCGGCTATATGATCCTCGCCGCGAGCACCATGGAAGAGGCGATGGAAGCCGCCCGTCATTGCCCTGGAGTCATCTCGCCCGGGACCAGCCTCGAGATTCGCGAATTCAACACACCTTGACCGCACCGAAACAGGTCGAGCATTTCTTCCGGCACGAGTACAGCAGGGTCGTAGCCCTGCTGTTCTTTCGCGTGGGCGTGGAAAACCTCGAAGCTGTTGAAGATGCCGTTCAATCGGCGCTTCTGACCGCGCTGGAGGCCTGGAAGGTGTCGGGCCTGCCGGACAATCCATCGGCCTGGCTGTACCGGGTGGCCCACAACAACCTCATCGGCAGCCTGCGTCAACAGTCGCGTCGATACCGAATCCTTGAACAACAAGCCAAGGATCAGCCTGAGGCGCACGGAGACGACCCCAAGGACCTTGGGACGGATGACGTGCAGGATGATCTGCTGCGGATGCTGTTCGTCTGCTGTGACGAAGCTATCCCGGTCGAGTCTCAGCTGGTGTTGGCGCTCAAAGTCCTGTGCGGTTTCGACGTCCGGGAAATCGCACTGCGTTTGTTTACGAGTGAGGCCGGGGTGTACAAACGCCTGGGCCGCGCCCGGAGCCGCTTGCGTGAGCGTCCCGATCTTTCTGGAACGTTACAGAGCGAGCAATACCTGACGCGGTTACCCGCGGTGCATCAGATCCTCTATCTCCTGTTTACCGAGGGTTATCTCTCCGCCCACCACGCGGTGGCGATCCGCCAGGAACTCTGCAAGGAAGCCATTCGACTGACGACCCTCCTGGCCGAGCACCCGGTCGGCCAAACACCCGAGACGTTCGCGCTTCTGGCGCTGATGCATCTTCACACCGCGCGGCTGACCGCGCGCCAGGACGCCGCTGGTGGACTGCTCCTCCTGGAGGAACAGGATCGATCCCTTTGGGATCGGCAGGGCATCCAGATCGGGTTGGAATGGCTGGCGCTGTCGGCGCAGGGCGAGCGATTCTCGAGATACCATGCCGAGGCCGGGATCGCGGCCGAGCATTGCCTGGCGCCTTCATTTCACGAGACGCGCTGGGACCGTGTCGTGGACTGTTACGCCCTCCTCGAGCAGGTCGTGCCCTCAGCGCTCCATCGATTGAACCGGGCGATTGCCGTGGCAGAGTGGCAGGGACCGCTGGCCGGGCTCGCCGTCCTCAAGGGCTTCGAGCCCCCGACCTGGTTGGCCGGCTCTTATCTGTGGGCGGCCGTGCTGGCCGACCTGCATCGCCGGTGTGGACACGTTGACGTCGCCCGACAGTATCG
>JAEURK010000443.1 GCA_016789175.1 Anaerolineales bacterium | reverse complement strand
ATGCGGCGTATTAAAGGAGAAGGTGCGCGGCTCGATCTCGGTGATGCCGATGCTGCCGTGCACGGGGCAGGCAAAGTTCTCGGAGAACGGCGTGTCTTCCCCGGTGTCGACGTTGTTGATCAGGATGTTGCCCGAGCCGAGGCGCAGCGCGGTTTCGATGCTGTCGGTCAGCCGGGTGCGGAACTCGGCCTTCTCGTCCTTGCCGCCGTTGCGGCGCACGACCAGGCGATCGACCACGGCTTCAATGGTGTGCTGCTTATAGCGCTCGAGCTCGATCTCGTCGCTCAGGTCGAGCACCTTGCCGTTGACCCGGGCGCGCGTGAAACCCGACTTGCGCAGATCCTCGAACACGGGCTGATGATGGCCCTTGCGCTCGCGGATGACCGGGCCAAGCACCTGGATGCGCGCGCCCTCGGGCAACGCGAGCACGGCGTCGACGATCTCCTCTGCGCTCTGCGGCCGCACCTCACGCCCGCACAACGGGCAGTGCGGCACACCGACCCGCGCGAAGAGCAGACGCAGGTAGTCGTAGACCTCGGTGACCGTGCCGACGGTCGAGCGCGGGTTGCGGCTGACGCCCTTCTGGTCGATGCTGACAGCCGGGCTCAGGCCGTCGATGCGGTCGACATCGGGCTTCTCGAGCTGGCCCAGGAACTGGCGGGCATAAGCCGAAAGGCTCTCGACATAGCGCCGCTGGCCCTCGGCGAAGATCGTGTCAAAGGCCAGCGAGGACTTGCCTGAGCCGGAAAGCCCGGTGATCACGACCAGCTGGTCGCGTGGGATCTCAACCGTGATGTTTTTGAGGTTGTGCTCGCGGGCGCCGACGACGATGATCTTATCTTGTGCCATGCTGCACCGAACAAATGAACTAGGAGCGGCGGACAAGCAATCATTATACCGTTCCGGAGGGGTTCACTCAATAGCCGATCGCGGCGTCAAAGCCGGCCGACACGTCTCCTGCCACCAGGTCTATACTGTCGGCAACGCCCGAAATGGAGGGCGCCGATGGATTTAGGCAGATTTCACACGACCCGTGCCGGGTTACGCGTTAATCTAGGCGCGGAACAGTTTGTGTGACGGACGATACCTGGTTGACGCTGTGAGCGACCCCACCCACCTACCGGACCCCGATTCGGTCTCGAGCAGCAGCCAGTTGCCGGACCCGGCCGATCTGCTGCGCAACCTGACCGACCACGTCGTCTTGCTGGATGAAGCTTTCATCATTCAGTATCTCAACCACCCGGTGGCGACCGCCGCCGGCGATCAACCGGTCGGTCACCCCGTGCTGGACTTCGTCCCGCCGGATCTGAAAGCCAGGGGCGCGGAGGTGCTGGCTCAAGCCAGACAGGGCAACGTCAGCCGGATGGAGCTGCGCTACCCCTCGCTGCTCGACGGCCACGACCGCTGGTACGACATCCATGTGCTGCCGGTCGCAGGCCCACCCCGGCGCTACCAGGTCATCGCCACCGACATCACGGCCCGCCACAACGCCGAGGCCCGGTTGCGCGCCAGCCAGGAGCGGGTGCAGGCCTTGATGCAGCACTCGCATGGCATCGTCGGCGTGCTGGACTTGCAAGGACACATCCTGCATGCCGCGGGCACCACTCAACGCGAGACCGGTTTCGCGGCCGACCAATTGACCGGGCGCGCACTCGGCGCATTCCTGCACCCGGAAGACCGCCGCGTGCTCAAACAGAGGATCGAGGATGCCCAGCGCCATCCCGGCCAGTCGACCGCGCCGTTCGAGGTGCGCGGCCACCCGCGGTTCCGACCGGCGCGCGTGTTCGAATGCGTGCTCAGCGATCTGCGCGAGATGCCCGAGATCGGCGGGTTTCTGATCAGCGGTCACGATGTAACCCATCGCAAAGAGGCCGAGGAGAATCTGCGGCGGCGGCACGATGAAGCGACGCTGCTCAACGAGGTCGGCCAGGCGCTCTCGCGTCTCGCGCCCCCGGACGAGATCCTGAACGTGCTGGCAGCCAACCTGCCCCGGGTGCTCAAGGCCACCAGCATCTTCGTCGGGCTGGTGGACGCCGCCCAGACCGAGGTCACCTTCCCGCTCCTGTTACTGCAAGGCGAGCGCCAACCACCGCTCAAGCGGCCGTTCGGCAACGGTGTGACCGAGTATGTCATCCGAACACGCGAATCACTCTTGCTCAACGACGGCGTCGACGCCTTTGCGCGCGCCACCGGCCTGATGCCGCCGCAAGGGCCGACGGCCAGGAGCTTTCTGGGCGTCCCGATGCTGGCCGGTCAGCACGTCATCGGCATGATCGGCGTCCAGGACGGTGTCCGGCGGGGCGCCTTCCGCCCCGAGCATCTCGAGCTCCTGTCGTCGGTCGCCGCGCAGGCCGCTGCGGCTTTCGACAACGCCCGCCTGGTGAGTTCGTTGCGGACCGAACTGGCCGAACGGGCCCGCGCCGAGGTCCGGCTCGAGCAGCAGACGCACGAGTTGAGTGCCCTGTATCGCGCCTCGACCCGTCTGTTGCGCCCGGGGGAGGGCCTGACCGACGCGAGCGAGATCATCGCCGATGTGCTCACGCACGAGTTCAAGCTCGCCGATTGTGGGGTGCTGGTCGTCGACCGGGCCGCCGGTCAACTACGCCGGCTGGCCCGGCGCGGCAGCTATTCGGTCCGCACCACAGCCCCGCTGCCCCTGGACGGCCCGGGGTTGACTGTCGAAGCTGTGCGAACGGCCGGCTCCGTGTATGCGCCGGATGTGACGGCCGATCCGCGCTACATCGCCAACGAGCCGCGCACGCGCTCGGAGCTGGCCGTGCCGTTGCTCTCGGGCGGCCGGGTCATCGGCGTGCTCGATCTGCAGAGCGATTTGATCGACGGATTCGACGAGCGCGCCCGGCGTCTGATCTCGGCCTTCGCCGATCAGGCGGCCCTGGCAGTGGCGAACGCGCTCCTGCTCGAGCGTCTCGACGATGCCCGTCAGGTCGCCGAGGAAGCCAACCAGATCAAGAGCGAGTTCCTGGCCAACACCTCGCACGAACTGCGCACACCGCTCACGGCGATCCTGGGCTCGCTCAACCTCCTGCTGAACGACGAGGTCGAGACGGCCGATCAAGGCAAGCATTTCGCTCAAATCGCACACGACGCCGCGACCAACCTGTTGCATATCGTCAATGACTTGCTCGATATCGCTCGGATCGAGGCCGGTCGGATCGACCTGACCCTCAAGCCGGTCGACCTTGCGGGGGCATTGGCCGAGGCCTATATGCTGTTGTGGGTGCAGGCCGACGCCAAGCACCTGATCCTAGACATCGCGATGCCGCCCGAGCCGATCACGGTTCAGGCCGACGCCACCCGGCTTGGCCAGGTCCTGATCAACCTGATCGGCAACGCCATCAAGTTCACGCCGGAGGGCACCGTATCGGTGCGGGCCGTAGCCGATGCCGGTGCGCGGGTGGCCCGGATCGTGGTGCGCGACACCGGGATCGGCGTGGCGCCCGATAAGCAGACCCGGCTGTTCGA
>JAEURK010000371.1 GCA_016789175.1 Anaerolineales bacterium | reverse complement strand
CCGGCCTGGGAGCGCAGCTGCTTCATGCGCTCCTTCCGGATCTGATGGATACGTTGATTGAGGAAGGCGATCGAGTGCTCGTCGATCTGGAAGTTCACGACCACATCCGGCGTGCGACCGGTGAGGGCCAGCACTTCGTCGAGGCTGGTGTGGGTGACCACGAAGTGATCGCAGCGCTCGGCCAGCGGTTTGACGCGCGCGGGCTCCTCGAGCGAGACCGCTTCGATATCCCACTCGGCCCGGTAGCCGCTGAGGATGTGCTTGAGCATGTGGGCCGTGTTGGCATTGGTGCAGACCACGCCGATCCTGTTCTTGGGGAAGCGCGCGATCCGCAACATCGAGTCGGGCGAGACGCGCGTCTCGATCCCGACTACCTTGTCGGTCGGAAACCCCAACTTGCTGATCGTCTCGGTGATCTCGCCCAGGTGATGATAGGTCGTGATAATCAAATCGTATGTCTGGAGGATCGCGGTCGGGTCGGCGTAGAAGTGGGGCAGATTGTGATACTCGACCGGCATCGCCAGAACCTCGATCAGCCGCCGCCCCATCTCGATCGTGTCGTGGTCGTTGCACTCGAAGAAGATCGGCTCGACTTTGCTGTGGCCGAGCACCTCGGCGATGGCGCTCTCCCACAGGTCGAGCATCTCGGCCGACGTGACGCCGGCCGCCATCTCCTGCCAGGCCAGCTGGACCGATTGTTTGTGGAAGTAATCGAGCAATTCGGCGCGCGATTTGGTGCCGGCCTGGGCCCCGCGCTTCACCGTGTAGCCACGCCGTCCGCTGTCGTTGTTGACGACGCCGAGCTCCTGCAGCATGTGATAGGCCTTGTTGATGGTGTTGCGATTGGAACCCAGGTCCTCGGCCAGCTTGCGCACCGGGGGCAGGCGGTCGCCCGGCGAGAGCTGACCGGTCGTAATCCGGTTCAGGATCGCCTGTGTGACGGACTCGGCAGTAACGAGTTCTTTGGCCATGACTACCTTAATCCCTTGATTGTCTTATGGCTTGCGACAAATGACAATCCACGATAGTATAAACAAAATCGAGGTCGCTGCACAGTGGGCAGGATTCGGCAGAAAACACGGTGCCCCGTGTTTGCGCGCTCCGACCGACGGTTCAGGGACTCAGTATCGCTCAATATCCACCAAATCCAACACCTATGACCACTTCCGACCCTGCTGGCGACGGTCGTTTTCGACGCGTGATCATCACAGGCGCTTCCTCAGGCATCGGCAAGGCGACGGCTGAGCGTTTTGCGCAGGAGGGCTGGGCCGTCTGCCTCGTGGCGAGGCGCGAGGCGCTGCTGCGCGAGATCGTGGCTGGTCTGCCCGGTGGCCCGCACCTGGTCTGCCCCGGCGCGTACGAGAACCCGGAGACAGCCGAACGCCTCGAGGCGCTGGTGGGCACGACGTGGGGCGGCCTCGATGTGCTCGTCAACAATGCCGGCGTCTCAATGAGCGCGCCCGTGGTCGGTTCTGCGCTGGCCGAGTGGCGTAAGCCGTTCGACATCATGGTCGACGGCGCCGTAGCGATGTCGCGTCTGGCCGCCGGTCTGATGAACGGACCCGGCCGCATCATCCACGTCACCTCGATCCACGGTGAGCGCGTCGAGGTCGAAGCCGGCGCCTATGCGATGGCCAAGGCCGCGATCAACCACTACTGCCGCAGCCTCGCCCTCGAGCTGGCGCCGCGCAACATCCTGGTCAACGCCATCGCCCCGGGCTTCATCGACACGCCGATGAGCGTGGCCGACGGCGTCAACGAGCTGGAGACCGAGTGGTTCCGCCAGAACTACGTCGACGGCCACCACCTGCCGCTGCGCCGTGCCGGTCAGCCCTCCGAGATCGCGGGCGTGGCCTACTTCCTGGCGGGTCCGGACGCGTCATACCTGACCGGCCAGGTCATCACAGTCGATGGTGGGCTGACCATCACATTCTAATCATCTATGCGATCCATCGATTCGATCGATTTCTTCTATCTGTCGATGCCCGAGATCCTGGACATCGCAGATGGCGGCCAGGACGCACTGCTGGTGCGCGTGGTCGCCGGCGATCAGGTCGGGTGGGGCGAGTGCGAGGCCGCGCCGCTTCCCACGATCGCGAGCCTGGTCTGCCCGATGTCGCACAGCGCCTGCAAGCCGGTGCTGGCCTCGGTCCTCGGCCAGGCGTTTGACGGGCCGGACGATATCGCCCGCATCCATCGCCAGGTGCGACTGAGCAGCATGGACCTGCTGCAATCCAGCCACGCGCTCTCCGGGATCGACATCGCTCTGTGGGACCTGCTCGGCAAGATCCGGTCGCAGCCGGTATATGCGTTGTTGGGGGTGCGGAAGGCTCACGCCAAGCTGCCGTACTGTTCGGTGTTGTTTGGCGATACCCCGGAGGAGACGCGGCTCAAGGCTCGTGAGGCCCAGCTCCAGGGTTACCACGCCATCAAACTCGGGTGGGGGGCCTTCGGGCATGGCGCGCTGCGCGACGATATCGACCAGGTCATGGCCGCCCGCGAGGGCCTGGGCCCGGACGGGATCCTGTGCATCGACGTCGGCACGATCTGGGAGACCGACGTCGATGCGGCGGCGCAGCGCCTGACCGTGCTCGAAGCCTGCGACGTGACCTGGTTGGAGGAGCCCTTCCACACCGGTGCGCTCAGCGCGTATCGGGCCCTGGCCGACCGCAGCTCGCGGGTGAAGCTGGCGGGCGGCGAGGGCGCGCACAACGAGCATCTCGCAAACCTCATGATCGAATACGCCGGTGTCGGCTATATCCAGATCGATGCCGGGCGCGTGGGCGGGATCACCTCGGCCCAGCGGGTCTTCGAACACGCCCAGGCCCGCGGCGTGACCTTCGTCAATCACACCTTCACGACCCACCTGGCGTTGAGCGCATCGCTGCAGGCCTATGCCGGCGCAGCCGACCACGTGCTGTGCGAGTATCCGGGCCATCCGACAACCCTGGCGTATGATTTGACCTGCGACCACCTGGAGCGCGACAGCAACGGCGAGATCCATCTGCCCGAGCGCCCGGGGCTGGGCATCGACCCCGACCCGGCCACGATCCGGCGCTACCTGGTCGACGCCGAGGTGTGCGTCAACGGGCAGGTGCTGTACCGCACCCCGACCCTGTAGACTCCGTCATTCATCCCCGTCCTCACAAGGAGCAGCCCATGAGCGCCCGTTTCTCTGAACGCGTCGCGATCGTCACCGGCGGTGGCAGCGGCATTGGCGAGGCGATCGCCGTCCGGCTCGCCGCCGAGGGGGCGCGCGTGATCGTCTTTGATCGCGAACCGGCCGCGCTCGAACGCGTCAGCGCCCAGCATCGGCTCGATGGGCTATCGGTCGACATCGCGGACGAGGAGCTGGTCGAGGCCCGGATCGCGCAGGTGGTCGGACGCTACGGCCGACTGGATATCCTCGTCAATAGCGCCGGCATCGTCGGCCCGACCAGCACCAACATCGTGGCGTATCGCTCCGCGGACTTCCTGAACGTGCTCAACGTCAATCTGACCGGGTCCTTTTACGTCACAAAGTACGCCATCCAGGCCATGCTGCCCGGTAACTACGGCCGGATCCTGTTGCTCGCCTCGATGGCCGGAAAAGAAGGCAACCCCGGCATGGTCGGCTACGCGACCGCCAAGGCCGGCGTGATCGGCCTGGTCAAGGCGATCGGCAAGGAGTACGCCGAGACCGGGATCACGGTCAACGGCCTGGCCCCGGCCGTCATCCGCACACCGATGAACGAGAAGACCGCGCCCGAGCAGTTGCGGTATCTGACCGAGCGCATCCCGATGAAACGCCTGGGCACCGTCGATGAGGCCGCCGCGCTGGCCTGTTGGATCGTGTCGGACGAGGCCAGCTTTACGACCGGCTTCGTCTTCGACCTCTCGGGCGGTCGGGCGACGTACTAGCCTGGGTACCGGTTGAGGCTCAGCTCGATGGGCGAGAAAGGCGAACCACGCGGTGCTCCGAGGGTTGGGGCCTCGCCCCGACCCCAGGAGCACCGCGTGGTTCGCCCTACCATGTGTTCGAGCGGAAACAAGCGACCGCCGAGAAGAATGTGCAAATCGGGTGCGCCCTCTACGATGAGGGCGCTTCCATGACTCCAATAACGAGGCTCA
This sequence comes from Anaerolineales bacterium, assembly GCA_016789175.1. Taxonomy (GTDB): domain Bacteria; phylum Chloroflexota; class Anaerolineae; order Anaerolineales; family UBA6663; genus UBA6663. The sequence continues at coordinate 17,304 of JAEURK010000371.1, read as the reverse complement.
GTGATGTCCATCGGCCATATCAACGATTGGGAGAACCCCCAGCTCATCGCCATCAACCGGCTGCCCGCGCACGCGCGCGGCGTGCCGTATGCGGATGAGGCCGCGGCGCTCAGCCGCGACCCGCAACGCTCGCCCTGGCACTTCAGCCTGGACGGCGCCTGGCAGTTTCGCCTCGCCCCGAACCCGGCCACGCTGCCGGTCGGTTTCTTCGAAGAAGGGTTCGACGCCTCCGGCTGGGACGCGATCGAGGTGCCGGGCAACTGGATGTTGCAGGGCTACGACAAGCCGATCTATACCAACGTCCAGATGCCGATCCCCAACACGCCGCCGCATGTGCCGGCCGACGACAACCCGACCGGGCTTTATCGACGGGTGTTCGAGCTCCCGAGCGGCTGGGACGGCCGGCGCGTGATCCTCCGCTTCGGCGGCGTGGACTCGGCCTTCTACGTATGGGTCAACGGCCGCCCGGTCGGTTTCAGCAAGGACGCACGGCTGCCGGCCGAGTTCGACATCACCGAGGTGGTTCGTCCCGGCGCCAACGTGGTGACGACCGAAGTGATCCGCTGGTCGGACGGGTCGTTCCTGGAGGATCAGGATCAGTGGCGCCTGGCGGGTATGTACCGAAGCGTTTCGGTGTACGCGTTGCCGCCGGTTCACCTGGCCGACTACTTCGCCAAGCCGACGCTTGACGCCGATCTGCGGGCCGGTCGCCTGACCGTGATCGCGCGGTTGGGTGGGCCGGACGGCGCGGCCGAGGGATATCGGGTCGAGGCCCAGCTCTTCGACGGCGAGGCGCCCGTCTTTGCCGAGCCGCTCCGCGCCACGTATCACCCGAGCGCCTATCGGGCGCCGCAGGTCACGGTCTCGCAAGCCGTCAACACGCCGCGGCTGTGGTCGCACGAGACACCGCATCTGTACACGCTGGTGGTGTCGCTCCGTGATGCGGAGGGGCGGATGGTGCAGGCGCAGTCGTGCCGCGTCGGCTTCCGCAAGGTCGAGGTGCGCGATCGCCGGCTGCTGATCAACGGCCGACCCGTCTACATCCGCGGCGTTAACCGCCACGAGCATGACGAGCAGCGCGGCAAGGCGTTGACTATCGAGTCGATGCTGGTCGACATCCATCTGATGAAGCAGCACAACATCAACGCAGTGCGCACGTCGCACTACCCCAACGACGAGCGCTGGTACGACCTGTGCGACGAGTATGGCCTCTACCTCTGGGATGAGGCCAACGTCGAGACGCACTCGCTCTACAACCGGCTGTGTCACGACCCGGTCTGGCGCCCGGCCTTTCTGGAGCGCGGCGCGCGCATGGTCGATCGCGACAAGAACCACGCCTCGGTCGTGGTTTGGTCGCTCGGCAACGAGTCGGGCTATGGCCCGAACCACGATGCGATGGCCGGCTGGATCCGCGGCTACGATGCGTCGCGGCCGTTGCACTACGAAGGCGCGACCGCACCCGATTGGAGCGGCGGCCGCCTGGCCACCGACCTGGTCTGCCCGATGTACCCGTCGATCGATCGGCTGGTCGACTTCGCCACCCGGGTCGACGATCCGCGGCCGTTGATCATGTGCGAGTACGCGCACGCCATGGGCAACTCGGTCGGCAACCTGCGCGAGTACTGGGAGGCGATCGAGTCGACGCCCGGGCTGCAGGGTGGGTTCATCTGGGATTGGGTCGATCAGGGCTTCGTCCGGACGACAACGGACGGCCGGCGCTATTGGGCTTATGGCGGCGACTTCGGCGACGTCATCAACGACATGAATTTCTGTCTGAACGGCCTGGTGTTCCCGGATCGAACCCCGCACACCGCGATGACCGAGGTCCGCAAGCTCTTCCAACCGTTGGCCGTGCGCGCCGTCGACCCGGCGGCGGGCTGGTTCGAGGTCGTCAACAAGCGCGACTTCACGACGCTGGCCGATCTGCGCGGCGCCTGGGTGCTGGTTGTGGACGGCGAGGAGGTGCAACGCGGCCGATTACCGGTCCTGAACACCCGCCCGGGCTGTGCCGAGAAGATCCAGATCCCGTTCAGCCGGCCGCGCCTTGCGCCGGGTGCGGAGTGCTTTCTGACCCTGCGCTTTACGCTGGCCGATGACGCGCCCTGGGCGTCGGCCGGGCACGAGGTCGCCTGGGAGCAATTCCCATTGCCGATCGCAGCGGCGCCGCCGTCGACGTTGCCCCAGCCGGGCGAGCCCCTCCAGCTGGCGCCCAAGCCCGAGCACATTCGCGTGCACGGCGAGCGTCTGGTCGTCGAAATCGACCGCGGCACCGGCCGGCTGACGAACCTCGAGTGGAACGGCGTTCGGCTGTTCGAGGCCGGGCCTCGCCTGAATGCCTGGCGGGCCGCGACCGACAACGACGGGTTCAAGTGGCGGCCGGACGAGCCGGGCAAGCTGCTGACGCGCTGGCTGCAAGCCGGTCTTGACCGGCTCGAGCATCGACTCGAATCGCTGGACGTCCAGCAGCCGGAGCCTGGCCGGGTCGTCGTGCGCGCGGTGCGGGTGGTGCAGGCGCCGGGCGTGGCGGCGGGCTTCCGCCAGACCACGACCACCACGATCCTGGGCGACGGCGCCGTGCGTTTCGACGAGGCCATCGCGTGTTTCGGTGAGCTGCCGCCGCTGCCGCGGCTGGGCCTGGCCCTGGTCGCCCCGGCCGGATTTGAGACGTTCACCTGGCTCGGTCGCGGGCCCGAGGAGAGTTACCCCGATCGCAAGGCCGGCGTCGCCATCGGCCTGTACACGGGCTCGGTCGATGACCAGCACGTGCCGTACGTTGTGCCCCAGGAGAACGGCAACAAGACCGACGTGCGTTGGGCCGCGTTGCAGGACGCGCAGGGGCGTGGGTTGATGCTGATCGGCGAGCCGCTGCTGCAGGTATCGGTGTCGCACTACACCACCGACGATCTGTTCCGCGCCCTGCATACGACCGACCTGGTCCGGCGGCCTGAGATTCAGGTGAACCTGGATCTGTTGCAGTGCGGTCTGGGAGGCAACTCGTGCGGGCCGGCCACGCTCGACCGGCACCTGGTCTGGCCGGGCGATTATCGATTGGCCGTGGTGCTGCGCCCGATCGACCCGGGTGCTGGGCTGCCGGCGCTGGGGCGGGCCTGGATCTGCTCGTCAGAATAGCAGCCGTCGCAGAGTCAAACATAATACCGGGACGGCGGTCGTCGGGGTGAACCACGGCCGCCGATTCACATCGGTGATTCCGCCCATCCTTCACGGGAGGCTATCGATCAACCTCTTGTGGCGGACGTACAATGCGGAACGTCATGCAAGCTGATCCTGTTTGGTTGCTCAGGCTGACGGATAAGGTTGCGGGTCAGGAAAACCTAACCGTCGTCATCCGCTATTCAGCGATCGTCGGGCTGGTGGGGCATCTGATCTACATCCCGCTCTTTCTCTGGCTGGATGTGGCGCCGATGGCGGTCTTCAACATCCTCAGTTGCCTGGTGTTTGGGCTGGCCTATTGGCTCACGCGCCGAGACCAGGCCTATGCCGCGCTGCTCTTGGGCGCGGGCGAGATCGTGACGCACGCGGTGCTGGCCGTGGCCTTCATCGGTTGGGAAAGCGGCTTTGGCTACTTCATCCTCGGGCTGACGCCACTCATCTTTTACTCAAGGCGCTGGCGGTTCTCGTTCAAGGTCTGGCTGGTCCTGGCCTTGACCGCCCTGTATATCGCGCTGTTTCTGCTGTCGCTCAATCGCACCCCGTGGGTCGTGATCGATCGTAGTCAAATGGGTGTCACCGGCGCCCTGAACTCGATCATCGTGTTCTTTGTCTTCGCGGCCGTGGCTTACGTCTATCGGCTTTCGGCCATCACGGCCGAGGCGGCGCTGCAGCGGGCCAATAAGGCGTTGGAGCATCAGGCCCTCACCGACCCTCTGACGTTGCTCCCGAATCGCCGCCAGATGCACGAGGATCTGTTGCAGTCGATGGCTCACTACCGGGCCACACGCGAGCCCTTCTGTCTGGTCCTCATTGACATCGATTACTTCAAGGCGCTCAATGACCGATACGGCCATGAGGCTGGGGATGTCATCCTGGTTCAGGTGGCGGCCGCGATGCGCGCGGGGTTGCGCGCGCAAGATCGCATCGCGCGGTGGGGCGGGGAGGAGTTCCTGATCCTGATGGCGGCCACCGCGCTGGAGCCGGCCCGGCTGGCGGCCGAGCGCTTGCGTGAGAGGGCCGCAGACGTCGTGCTGGCGGTGAACGGCGAGCCGATCTCGATTACCCTCACGTTGGGTGTGGCCGAGTACGCGGGCGAGCCGGATGCCGCGCCCTGCCTGAGCCGCGCCGACGTGGCGCTCTATCGGGGCAAGCAGGCCGGGCGCAACCGGGTTGTGACTGCGGAATCCACCGATGATGACCGGGTCGAAGCCCTGTGCGAATCGGGAGCGTCGTCGGCGCCTGAGCCGCGCACCCGTTCGATCAGGCCATCGTGACGGCCAGTGCCTCGGCGACCGCCGCTTCGAGCGTCAGCGGCTCGGTTGTGGTGATCGCCGCGTAACGCGACTCGCCGAGCGCTGCGCGAACAGCCGCGCGCGCGGCAGCATAGGTCGCGACCTCGCGGGGTGTGTTGAGTTCGTGTCGGGTGAAGCCCCGGGTATCGATCGCGGTGAACAGCCGCGCGGCCACATCGGGTTGACGTTCTGAGAGCAGCACGCCCAGGTTCTCGAGGCAGTCGCCGGCGAAACCCGGATCGAAGGCGCCGTGTCCGGCGGCGCGCCAGAACGCGATCGCCTGCTCGGCGAAGGCCTCGACCTGAACCGAGTCGTTCATCTCTCTGGCCGCCAGCCCCTGGAACAGCAGCCCGACGAGCACGGCCTCCTGCGAGTGGATCTCGACCCCGATGCGAGCGATGTCCGCGAACCGCTGGCCGGCCCGATACGACTCCCCGATGTTGAGTTCGAGCCGCGCCAGGTCGAACAGGCTGCTGGTGAGGCTGACGCGATCGCCGCTCTTCTGGCTGAGCGCGATCCGAGCCGAGAAGCGCGACGCGGCCTGGGTCATGTCGCCGGTCAGCATGTCGATCTGGCCCAGCCGTGACAGCAGGATCGACTCCATCATCCGGTTCTTGACGACTCGATAGCACTCCAGCCCTCGGCCGTAGCGCCGGCGGCACTCTTCAAAGTCGTGCTTGAACAAGGCCAAATCCCCCAGGGCCAGGCAGGCCGTGCCGATGCCGTCCAGGTCCTGACAGGCCTCGCGCAAGGCCAGGCTTTCCAGGAAGACGGCCGTGGCGGCGGCTGTGTCATTCTCCTCGGTCAGCAGTCCGCCCAGATCCATGGTGTACTCGGCCAGGTAGAGCCGATCGCCTGACTCGCGCAGGAGGGGATAGGCGAGCTCCAGTGCCGCGCGGCGTTCGGCGCGATCACGAATCAGTTTGGCCGAGGTCAGGCGCGCGACCCCGAGCCAGTGCCGGCCGGCCGGGCCGGTCGCGCTCAAGCACGCGATCGCCTGTTGCAAGAACGCCTGCGCCCGGTCCGGGCGGCTCTGGAACTGGATTAGAAAACCGGCCACGGTCAGAGCCTGCCCACGGATCAACGCGTGCTCGCGTTTCGCCAGGTCGGCGCCCTGAGCCTGGGCATCGAGCAATTGGCCCAGCCAGTCGACGCCTTCGTTGCGATGGCCGCGGATGTGCCAGAACCAGAACAGCGCGGCTGCGAGGCGGAGCCCCGGCCCGACCTGAGTGGCCAACGCCCACTCGAGCGCGAGGCGGGCGTTATCGAGCTCGGCGTCCAGACGGTCGAGCCAGGCCACCTGTTGCGCGCCCCGCAGGTGCGGTTCAGCGGCCTCTGCCAGGGTGACGAAGAAGGTCAGGTGCCGATCGCGCACGGCTGCGCCCGAACCGGCATCGTGCAGGCGGTCGCGTGCATACTGGCGGATCGTCTCGAGCAGGCGATAGCGCGTCTCCTGCGCGCCGGTCGGCTGCGCGACGCCTCCGCCCCCGTCGAACGGGATCACCAACGACTTGTCGACCAGCTGCGCGAGCAGATCCAGGATAGCGTCGGGGTGCAAGACCTCGGCGTCGGCGCAAACCGATTCGGCCGCGGCGAGCGTGAACCCGCCGGCGAAAACCGAGAGGCGCTGGAACAGGGTTCGTTCGGGCGCGGTGAGCAGGTTGTAGGACCAGTCGATCAAGGCGCGCAGCGTCTGGTGGCGCGACAGCACAGTCCGGCTGCCGCCGGTCAGCAGGCGGAACGAGTCGTCGAGCCGGGCCGCGATCTCGTCGACGGTCAGCACCCGCACCCGTGCGGCGGCCAGTTCGATCGCCAGCGGGATGCCGTCGAGGCGTTGGCAGATGCGTCGGACCAGCGGCGCATTGGCCTCGGTCAGCGCGAACCCCGGCTGCGCGGTGCCCGCCCGTTCGACGAACAAGCGGATCGACTCACAGCTGGCCAACTCCGCGAGCGTGCTGGTCGTCGACGGCAGCCCCAGCGACGGCACCCGGAAGGGCGTCTCGCCCATCGTCCCCAGGATCTCGCGGCTGGTTGCTAAAACCTGCAGGCGTTGGCAGCCCTGCAGCAAGTGCCCGGCCAGCGTTGCCGCAGAGTCGACGACGTGCTCGCAGTTGTCCAGGATCAGCAGCAGGCGTTTGGCGCGCAGGTGCTCGATCAACACCTGGGTGTAGCTCTTACCCGGAGACTCGCGCACGCCCAGAACGTCAGCCACGGTCTGCGCGATGAGGGCCGGATCCGCCAGCGGCGCCAGCTCGACCAGCCAGATCCCGTCGGCGAAGAGGTCGAGCAGGCCGGCCCCGGCCTGCAGGGCCAGACGGGTCTTGCCGGTGCCGCCCGGGCCGGTCAACGTCACCAGGCGGGTCGATCCTGCGGCGATCAGATGCTGGAGCGACTCCAACTCGGCTTCCCGACCGATGAAGGAGGTCAGCGCGGCGGGCAGGTTGTGAGCCGCGGCGAGGCCAGCGGAGAGCGGCGGGAAGTCGTTCGGCAAGCCGGGCGTGCGGACCTGATACAGGTGCTCGGGCCGGTTGAGGCCCTTGAGGTGGTGCTCGCCCAGGTCGGTCAGCGACACGTCGGCGGGGAGATCGCGCTCGATCAGGTCGGCGGCCTCGCGTGAGAGCAGGATCTGGCCGCCGTGTCCGGTCGACATGATTCGCGCCACGCGATTGAGCGTGTGGCTGACCGCATAGTCCGAGCCGGTCGGCGTGCGCTCGATCTCGGCCGGCCCGACGTGCAGGCCCATGCGCACCTTGAGCGGTCCGACCAGGGCCGGCCACTCGGCGGCGCTCAGGGCCTTCTGGGCGGCGATGGCAGCAGCCAGCGCGCGGCTGGGGAGTGCGAAGGAGGCCTGGAAGGCATCGCCGATCACTTTGAAGACGACGCCGGACTGAGCGGCGATGGCTTCCCGCAGCGCCGTGTGATGGACGGCCACGGCCAGCTTCATCGCCTCCGGGTGCTGTTCCCACAGCGGCGTGCTGCCCTGAATGTCGGTAAAAAGGAACGTGACCGTGCCGGTCGGGAGCGCGCCGGAAACCTGGTCTGCGGGCGTGATCAGCATGTCTGACCTCGTCTGGCCGATTTCGCACCGTCGGACGTGGAGCGCGCCTGTCGCATCCAACGGCCCGGCGCGGTCTGGCTGTCGCCGCTTCCCACACCTGTGCGACAGTGGCAAATGCTGCCCCCATGATAGACGCGTTTTGGCTGAGCAGGCCGGTGCCGTTGGCCTTGGGCACCGGCGCGTTGATGCTGTTGGCAAGCCCGCCCGCACGGCCTGGTGCGTCGATATCGGGAATGGCCGCATATTGCCGGATATGGCCGGATGTCGCCGCCCTCTGGGGCACCCTGTCGCGGGTGCCATCAGCATCGCGCGGTGTCAGACCTTTTCGGACAGTCGTCTTGTACGCGGGTCTGTGCGGATGGCGCGCCGATCAAGAGAGTCTCAAGCCGTTGCCAGAATCGGCGGCTGACAACGCGTCTCCGCCTGGTTCAACGCGTCATGTCGTTGACTCGGCTTCGGAATCCCCTTATGATGACGTAAGCGTTTACAGTAAGCGTTTACATGCGACCAGTTGCCAAGAGCCCAACCATCATCGATGTGGCCCGCCTCGCCGGCGTCTCCACCGCGACAGTCAGTCGCGTGATCAACGGGACGTCGGCTGTGGTGCCCGAGACAGCCGAGCGCGTACGCCTGGCTATCCAGGAACTGCGCTTTGTGCCGCGTTCGGCCGCCCAGGTGCTGGCCAGCCGCAAGACCAACACCTTGGGCCTCATCCTGACCGAGATCCGAGGCGCCTTCTTCCCCCATCTCCTGAGAGGCGTCGAGGCCGCCACCCGCGCGGCAGGCTACCAGCTTCTGATCTATACCGTGTCCGATATCCCGGCCGACCGACCAACGCTGCTGGGCGAGCACAATACCGATGGCCTGCTCGTCTTCACCTCCAGCCTGAGTCTGAATGAACTCCAGCGCCTGAGCGCGACCGGCTTCCCGTTGGTCCTGATGCACCAGACCCCGTCCGATGGTCTTGAGATCCCGATGGTGACGATCGAGAACAAGGACGGCGCCGAGCGGCTGGTGTCGCACCTGATCGAGAGCCATGGCCGCCGCCGGATCGTGTTCCTGCGCGGCCCGGCCGGCCACGAGGACTCGGCCTGGCGCGAGCGTGGGTATCGCGAGGCTCTGGCGGCGCATGGCCTACCCGTCGATGAGCGCCTGATCACGCTCGGCGACTTCGACGAAGTCACGGCCGGTGCCAGCCTGCAACGATTGCTCCAGGCCGGGATCGACTTCGATGCGGTCTTTGCCGGTGACGACGACTCGGCGATCGGTGTGTTTCGGGCGCTCAAGGCCGCCGGGCGCTCGATCCCGCAGGATGTGGCCGTAGTGGGTTTCGACGACGTCCAACTCGCCAGCTACATCACGCCAACCTTGACGACCGTGCGCGCTCCGATCGAGGAGGTCGGGCGCGAGGCGGTTCGTCAACTCAAGCGCCTGATCGACGGCCAGCCGGTCGAGCCGCTCACCCTGCTGCCCACCGAGCTGGTGATCCGCGAATCCTGTGGTTGCCCGGCCGGGCACTGAGCCGGACTGCGTTTTCGTCTGCACGAAGGAGGTGCGCCCGGAGCAAGACCACCTGACGCCATCCCACCGAACCGCTCACCCTTAGGAGGACCAGATGAGACCCACATCCGTGAGAGTGCTCGCATTGTCGTTGGCTCTCGGCCTGATCGTCTCCGCCTGCGGCGGGGCGCCGACGGCTGCCCCGGCCGATACCCCGGCCCCCGATACGCCGACCCAGGCGCCGGCCAACACCGAAGCACCGGCCTCGTCCGGCGAGGTCGCCAAGGTCGTGATCTTCGTCGGCTTCGGCACCGGCACCGACCCTGATCAGGTCGCGGCCCAGGAGGCGCTCGCCCAGCGCTTCAACGAAAGCCACACCGACATCCAGATGGAATTCCTGATCGTGCCGAATGAGGAGGCCACCGAGCGCTACCTGGCTATGGTCGCCGGCGGGAACGCGCCGCAGTTGGTGGGACCGCATGGCACCTCGACGATCGCCAAGTTCCTGGATCAATGGGAGGACGTGACACCCTACATCCAGCGTGACAACTACGATCTAAGCGACTTCTACGGCCCGGCAACCACGATCAACAAGTACCCGGAACTCGACGCCGGTTTGCCGCTCGGTCTGTATCCGTCCTTCATCTTTTACAACAAGGACGCCTTCGATGCCGCCGGCCTGGAGTACCCGCCGTCCGATTACGGCGACACGTCCTGGAACATCGAGAAGTTGCGCGAGGTCGCCATTCAACTGACGCTGGATGAGAACGACCTGACCCCGCTCGACGCGGGCTTCGACCCGGCCACGATCAAGCAGTGGGGCTACGCCGACACCTGGACGGATATGCGCGGTCAGATGACGATGTTCGGCGCGCCAACCCAGGGCCGGCCGACCAGCGACGACCAGAAGATGGCGCTGGCCACGTCGGCGGAATGGCTGTTCGGAGCCCAGTGGCTGCATGACGGCATCTTCGTCGATCACTTCATCCCCGATTCGGCCGGGCAAAGTGCCATCGACGCCGACACAGGCGACCCGTTCGGCGGCGGCCACGTCGCGATCTGGTACAGCCACACCTGGTACATGTCCGAGGGCCTGAACGAGTTGCCGTTCAAGTACAACATCGCGCCGCTCTTCTTCAATCAGAAGGGCGAGCGGATCTCGCGCATCCACGCCGACCTGTTTACCATGCCCAAGACGGCCGCCAACAAGGACGCGGCCTGGGAGGTGATGAAGTGGCTGGTCGCGCCCGAGCAGATCGTCGACGTGTGCAAGATCTATGGCTGTCTGCCGGCCCGAAAGTCATCGCAGGCGGCCTACCTGGCCTATATGCAGGAGCGCTTCCCGGGCCTGGATTATGACGTGATCTTCACCGCCATCGACTACCTCGACTCGCCGCACCATGAATCCTGGGTGCCGGAATGGGGCAAGGTCAACGACGCGCTCAACAACGCCATGTCGACGCTCTACACCGACGCAACCGCCGATCCGGCGGTCGTCCTCGACACGGCCAACCAGGACCTGCAGAAGATCCTGGACGAATACTGGGCCGGCCAATAACGCCCGACCGGGCCGGGCCTGTCCACCGGTGACAGGCCCGGCCCCCGGTTGTGTTCGGAGTCGCCATGGCAACCCGCTTTCGAAAACCCCTGAGCCTTGCGCGGCGCGAAGCGTTGGCCGGATATGCCTTCATCGTCCCATGGCTGATCGGCTTTCTGGTGTTCACGGTCGGTCCGATGCTGGCTTCGCTGTATTACTCCTTCACCGATTTCAACATCATCGATCCGCCGCGCTGGGTCGGGCTTGACAACTACATCCGGGTCTTTTCCGGGATCCCCGAGTACCTGATGACGGGCGATCCGCGCCAGTTGGGCGATCCGCTGTTTTGGAAGTCGCTCCAGGTCACCCTGTATTTTGCGGCCCTGGCGCTGCCGCTCAATCTGCTGTTCAGCTTCATCCTGGCGGTGCTGCTCAACCAGAAGGTCCCGGGCGTCAACATCTGGCGCACGATCTTCTTCTTGCCGTCGATCATCGCCGGCGTCGCGGTGGCGTTGCTCTGGGTCCGGATCCTCAACCCCAAGATCGGGATCCTCAACGTGTTCTTGCAGGACGTGGTCGGGATCGCGCGCCCGCCGGGCTGGCTCCAGGATCCCAACTGGGCCGTCCCGGCGCTGGTGATCATGAGCCTGTGGGGGGTGGGCGGCTCGATGATCATCTACCTGGCCGGTTTACAGGGCATCTCGACCGAGTTGTATGACGCCGCCAAGGTCGACGGGGCCAACGCCTGGCACCGGTTTTGGGCTGTGACGCTTCCGATGATGACACCGGTGTTGTTCTACAACCTGGTGCTCGGCACGATCGGGACCTTTCAGTACTTCACCGAGGTCTACGTCGCCACCAGCGGCACGGGCGACCCGCAACGCGCCACGTTGTTCTACAACCTGTACCTGTACCAGAACGCCTTTCGTTATTTCGACATGGGCTATGCCTCGACCATGGCCTGGATCCTGTTCGTCATCGTTTTGACGCTCACGGCTTTGATCTTCCGCTCCTCCGATGCCTGGGTCTTCTATGAAGGCCAGCTGCGAGGCAAATGATGAAACGCATTCCTGGCTTCTTCGCCTGGTTGTTCGGCTCGGTCCAGGGCCACGCCCTCTTCTTCAAGGGGATAACGACGCTGCTCCTGGCCGCCGGGGCCGTGATCATCATGATCCCGTTGGCGTTCATGATCTCGACCTCGCTCAAGGATCCGGCCCAGTTGCGCACGGACAACAACACCCTGATCCCGCGCAAGCCGCAGACCGTAACGATCGAGGGTGAGAGCTACAACCTGTATCAGGTCGCGGTCGACGGCGTCACCCGGGAGTGGGCCATGATCAAGAAGGCGCCGGGCGGCATGGCCTTCTTTGCCGACCCGGCCCGGCCAACGGAGCAGGTTCAGCTCAAACTATCTGAGCAGACCGCGCTCTTCCGCCTCGATATTCACTGGGAGAACTACGCTGAAGCGGTCACGGCCATGCCGTTTCTCAAATACCTGGGCAACACGCTGCTGGTCACCTTCGTGGGCATGGCCGGGATGCTCTTCTCGAGTTCGTTGGTCGCCTATGGCTTCAGCCGCTTCCGGGCCCGCTGGCTCAACGTGTTCTTCCTGGTGTTGCTCTCGACCATCATGCTTCCGTCGCAGGTGCGCCTGATCCCGCTCTACGTCTTCTTCCAGAACCTGGGGTGGGTGGACAGCCTGTTGCCCTTGATCGTGCCGCAGTTTTTCGCCAACGCCTACGACGTGTTCCTGCTGCGCCAGTTCTTCATGTCGATCCCGCTCGAGCTTGACGACGCGGCCCGGATCGACGGCGCCAACCCGCTGCAGGTGCTGCTGCACATCATCCTGCCGCAGGCGCGGCCGGCGTTGGTGTCGGTCGGGATCTTCCACTTCCTGTACGCCTGGAACGACTTCTATGAGCCGCTGATCTTCCTGCACTCACGTGAGAACTGGACTCTGGCGGTCGGGCTGCAGACCTTCGATGCCATCTACACGATCAATACCCACCTGGTGATGGCGGTCTCGGTGCTGATGATCGTGCCGCCGATCCTGTTGTTCTTCCTGTCGCAGCGGATCTTCACCCAGGGCGTGGTGATCTCGGGTGTCAAGGGATGATCTGAATGGATCGGGTTGCCGCAGCACCGACCGGCGTGTTGCAGCTGCCCCTGGACGGCCATGCTCAAGCCCGCCACACTTCCGCGACTGCAGGGCCAAGCCACGCGAGGCCGGCGCAAGCCCAGGCGATCTGCCACGCGCCGTTCGACGGCAGCCCGTGATCGCGGCAACGCTCCGAGCGTGGTCCGCCCGACCCTGAAAGGACGACGATGAACATCGCCTTCGCCGGCACCGGCTTCATCAGCAAGATCCACGCGCAGGCTGCCCGCAACCTCGGGTTGACGTTGACGGCGGTGGTCAATCATCGCCCGGAATCGCGCGATGCGTTCGCCGCTCACTTCGGCATCGCCCGCCAGTACGACACGGTCGACGCGCTCCTGCGCGACGGCCGGGTGGAGGCCCTGGTCGTCGCCACGCCCAATTACTTACACGCGCCGCAGACGATCGCCGCCTTGAAGGCGGGCATCCATGTGATGGTTGAGAAGCCGATGGCGATGAATGCCGTCGAAGCTGCACAAATGAACGCGGCCGCCGAAAAATCCGGCGCCTTGCTCATGGTGGCGCATTGCTGGCGGTTCGACCCGGACGTGTTGTGGTTGAAAGCGCAATCCGCAAGATTGGGGCGCATCATCCGCACGAAGGGATACGGCGTGCATGTCCATTGGGGGCCCGGGGGCTGGTTCACCCAGAAGCCATTGGCCGGCGGCGGCGCACTGGCGGATATGGGCATCCACGCCCTGGACACGGCCCGCTTCCTGCTTGGCGACCCGAAGCCGGTGTCGGTGTATGCCAGGATCGGAACGCACTACAAGGACTTTGATGTGGATGATACGGGCATCCTCATCGTCGAATGGGATAGCGGTGCCACCTCGACCATCGAGTCAGGGTGGTGGCAACCGCACAGCGACGGTGTCGAAGCAGCCACGCAGTTGTATGGCGCAAAGGGTTTCGGCCGGTTATTCCCGACGAAACTGGTCCTGCCCAACGAACAAGAACAGAAACTGGAGGACGTCGAATCAGGCTTCGATTTCCCGCGCAAGGAGCATTGCCCGCAAAGTCTTTACGACGACCAGCTGAAGTATTTCGTGGAATGCATCGCGCAGAAGCAAAAACCGAACCCCGGCGGGCTGGAGGGCTTGATCAACATGAAAGTCATCGATGCCGCTTATCAAAGCGCGCAAACCGGAGAGGCCGTGAAAATTGAGGGGGTGTTATGACCATCGAGACCATCCTTCCGACCCCCGACCTGTTCGCCGCAAAACGGATCTTGTGCATCCAGCCGCATTACGATGACAACGATATCGGCGCGGCGGGCATCTTGACCCGGCTGGCGCACAACGGCGCGGAAGTCATCTACCTGACCGTGACCGATGACCTGATGGGGGTGGTGGATGAGACCCTGTCCGGCGAGCAGGCCGCTGAGGCCCTCAGGCGCGACCAGTTCGCGGCCGCCCAACGGGTCGGCGTCCGCGAGCAGATCTGGCTCGGTTACCCCGACGCCGGCGAGTACGGCTACTTCGACGTGCGCCGCGACCTGCTCAAGCACATCCGCCGCATCCAGCCGGACTTCGTGTTTGCGCCGGACCCTTGGCTGACCTACGAAGGCCATCGCGACCATATCCAGACCGGGTTGGCCGCGACCGAAGCCGTGATGTTCGCCGGGTTGACCCGGATCGCGTCCAGCGACTCGGTCGTCGACGCCGCCTACCAGGGGCATGACATCCGCGGCATCGCCTATTACTTCACCCGTGAGCCAAACGTCATCGCCGATATCTCCGCAACCTGGGAGGTCAAGGTGGGCGTCTTGCGCTGCTATCAGGCCCAGTTCGACCCGGCTGGTCTGGATGAACTCGTTGCGGCCATGGATGCCAAGGCGCAGCAGGTGGCGCAGGGCCAGGCCTTCTCACGCGGCGAGCCGTTGAAGGTTTTACATCCGAGCGCGTTGCACATCGGGATCTAGCTGAAAGGACACCATGAAAATCTGCATCGTCGGCGGCACCGGCAACATCAGCCAGCCCATCGTCAACCTCCTGCTCGAGCAGGGACACGCTGTCACCGTTTTCAATCGGGGGCAGTCAGCCCGGCCGCCCGCGGGTGTGCGCGTCATCGTCGGTGACCGCCACAACCGCGACGACTTCGAGCGCAAGATGCAGGCTGAGAAGTTCGACGCCGCCATCGACATGATCTGTTTCAATGCCGAAGATGCCGCGTCGAGTGTGAAGGCGTTTCGCGGCGTCGGCTGGTTCGTGCAAACGTCCACGGTTTGCACCTATGGCATTCGCTACGATTACTTCCCGGCCGATGAGACGCATCCCCTGCGTCCAATCACGGGGTATGGACGCGGCAAGGTCGCGGCGGATCATGTGTATCTCGAGGCCTATCACCGCGAGAAGTTCCCGGTGGTCATCATCAAGCCATCGACCACCTACGGCCCGGTGCAAGGGATGGTCCGCCAGGTGTGCTGGGACTTCCAGTGGATCGACCGCGTGAAGAAGGGCAAGCCGATCCTGGTCTGCGGCGACGGCAATGCCCTGCACCAACACTTGCATGTCAACGATATCGCCCGGGCCTTTGTCGGCGTGATCGGCAAGGAGCACACGCTCGGGCAGACCTACAACGCCGTCAATCGCGGGTACACCACCTGGGCCGAATACCACAACCTGGCCGGCAAGATCCTGGGTCGGGAGACCGAACTCGTCGGCGTGCCCTTTGAAGACCTCAAGCGGCTCAACGTCCCCGACTTCGGGATCTGCGAAGAGATCTTTGCCCATCACGTCTACTACGCCTCCGACAAACTGTTCCGCGATGTGCCCGAATTCAGCCCGCAGGTCACGCTGGAACAGGGCATGACCCAGGTCTTTGAGGTGATGGCACGCGAGGGGCGCATCCCCAATTCGGATGGACTGACCTGGGAAGACGAGATCGTCGCGAAGTATCGGGCGTTGTATCGATGAGGAGCCGACGAACGTCGCGCTGATCGGGGCTGACCCGGGCCGAAACGCCGCCGCTCACCCGTTGGGCCCAAAGACCGACCGGGTTCGGGCGTGCTCGGCGACCTGTTCGAGGCCCACTGACCCTGGCTGACGCAGTTCTTTGCTTGACGGAGTGTTGGGATGGGGTATTTCCTTGGTATCGATGTCGGCTCATCGAAGACGCACGCCCTGATCGCGGATGCGGCCGGCCGCTGTGTCGGTTTCGGTTCGGCGGGCGGCGGCAACCATCAGGTCGGCGGGTACGCGGCCCTGGAGCGGGTGTTGCTCGAGTCGTTCGGAGCGGCGCGGGCCATGGCCGGGGTCGAACCCGCCCAGATCGCCGGAGCCGGTTTCGGCGTGGCGGGTTACGATTTCCCGTCTGATCGCGCGGAGCATTTGACCGCTATCGCCCGCCTCGGCCTGGCCTGTCCGCTCGAACTCGTCAACGATGGATTCAACGGCCTCTTTGCGGGTGCGACGCGCGGCATCGGCGTCAACGTCACGGCCGGCTCGTCCAATAACTGCCGCGGTCGCAATCGCCACGGGCAGGAAGGCCGGATCGTCGGCAATGGCGCGACGTTCGGCGAGTACGGGGGCGCACACGAGATCGTCGAGCGCGGCCTGCAGATGGTGAACTATGCCTGGATCCGGCGGATCGGGCCCACCGCTCTGACGGGCATCTATTTGGACGCGACCGGCGCGCAGGATGAATGCGACCTGATGGAGGGCCTGTCGAACGGGCGCTATGCCCTTCACTCCCGCCTGGCGCCGGAGGTGATCCGGGCCGCCAGATCGGGTGACCGGGCCGCCGCCGAAGTCGCGGCCTGGGCCGGCGCCGAGCTCGGCTGGCTGGCTGTGTCGGTGGCGCGCCAGATCGGGCTCGCTGACGAAACCGTCGACGTCGTCCAATCCGGGAGTGTCTTTGACGCCGGCGAGATCATCACGGCGCCGATGCGCGCGGTCGTGACCGCGCACTGCCCGCGGGCCAACCTGCTCCGGTTGCAGGGACCGCCGGTGGTCGGCGCTGTCATCCTGGGCATGGAGCAGGCCGGCGTCGACGGGTATGCCGTTCGTGGCGAGTTGGCCCGATCCGCGCAGGAGGCCGTGCCATGAAGTCCGGATACGCCGAGGGCGTGATCACGCCGGCGCTGGATCGTCCGGTGTACCTGGCCGGCTTCGGGAACAACCGTCGCGCCGAGACCGTGCACGATGAGTTGACCGTACGCGTGCTTGCCCTGCAGACCGACACGGTCACTCTGGCACTGGTCGCCCTCGACCTGATCGGCTTCTTTCGCCGTGACGTCCACGACGTGATCCGGGAGGTTCGGGCCACGCATCCGCAGGCGCAGGTGCTGATCGCGTCCACCCATACGCACCACGGCCCCGACACGCTCGGTTTGTGGGGGCCGAATGCCGGGTCCCGCGGCGTAGATGAAGCCTGGCTGGTGGCCACCAAGGACACGATCGCGGCCACGATCCAGACGGCGCTCGGTAGTCTCGAACCGGTAACCGCCGCCTGGGCCGAAGCCGAAGTGCCCCGCTGGGTCAAGAACGCGCGCGACCCCGAGATCGTCGACGCGACCCTGACCGCCCTGCAAGTGACTCGGAACGATGGGCGCGTACTGGCGACGCTGTTCAACTACCCGTGCCACCCCGAG
>JAEURK010000365.1 GCA_016789175.1 Anaerolineales bacterium | reverse complement strand
GACGATGAGTGGCTGCTGGCGTTGGGCGGCTACGCGTCGTTGATCGTGGGCGTGTTGATGGCCCTGCAACCGGCTTCCGACGGCGTCGCCGTGGTCTGGAGCATCGGCTGGTACGCCCTTGTCTTCGGCGGGGTGCTGATCGTCTGGGGTCTGCGGTTGAAAGGTTTGTATGACCGGCATCAGCGCGAGACTGAGCCGATGCGCCCGGTCCGCGGAGCGCCTTGAGCAGTCGGGCCGACCAGTGAGCGCCATGGGGTAAAAAGCAAAAGCGGCGACGCCTTGGGCGCCGCCGCTTTTTCGTGATCTCGAGCGCAACCGGTTACTTCAACCGCTTCTCGAGCTCCTGCTTGGCCTTGTCGGTCGCATCCGCAGCCTGGCCGGCCAGGGTCTTGCGGCCGTCGCCCAGGGTGGCGACGAAATCGTCCCAGGCCTGGCGCGCCTGCTCCTTGGTGTAGCCGTAGCGCTCCTGCAACAGGCCGGCCATGACCTCGGCGTTGCCTTCGGCGCGCGCCAGATCGTCATCCGTGAGCTTGCCGAACGTCTCCTTGATCTTGCCCGTGAATTGCTTCCACTTGCCGGCGAGGATGTCGTGATTCATGGTGAGTCTCCTTTGTGTGAACGGTCGCCGGGTCGAGCGCGGTGATCTGCCTGGATCGCCCGAGCGATGGAGGCACCTTACGGCGGATCGCTGTCCGCGGGCATCGGCGCGGCACCCGGCAGCCTGTCGGCGGCGGCGGTGCGCTGTCGGAGCGGTCTGACACAAAACAAACCGGGTCGGGAGGGCCGACCCGTCGTGTCGTTGTTCGTACCTGGGGCGACGTTTACCAGCGGTGCCCGTTGCGGCGCGGGCAGAAGTGGCCTTCGCTGTCCATCGGCTGGCCGCAGAGCGGGCAGGTGGGCCGGCCTTGCCCGACGACGGCGTGGCCGTGCTGGGCGACCTCGAGCATCTGGGCGCGGGTGGCAAATAACCGGACCACACTGGCCTCGTCTTGGTCGCTGCCCTCGTTCAGGATCTCGGTCGCGACCAGCACGATCAGGTCGGCCTCCTCGTCGTAGCCAAGGCCGATCTGGCCGACCCGAAAGATCGGGTCAAGCGGCACCCGGAGCGCCATCCGCTCGGCGCGGTAGGTGACCTCGGGTTCCTGCAATTCGGCGTGGCGTGACTTGAGGTCACGCAGAAACTGCTCGACGCCCTCGGCCAGCGCTTCGACCTGCAGCTTCTCGAGGATGACAGACACGACCTGCACGCCTTTGCTGGCCTGCAGGTAGAACACGCGCTTGCCGGGCTGCCCGACGAAGCCGGTCGTGATGTGCGAGACGGGGTTGAGTTCGATGACCTGACCTGGCATACAAATGGATTATGCAACAAATCGCGTCTGCGATGCAATCAGCTCCGGGGCAATCGCCGCAGGACCAACCCGGGTTCTCTTCTGCCGTAGATTGCGCGGATTACGCAGATGAGTAGTGCGTTCCCACCATCCGGGTCATCCGCGGCCAAAAAACGCTTACGAACGGGCCCGACCGGGTTTCTTCGGCCGGCGCTTGGGCGGGGCGGGGCGCTCGATCCCGGCTGTGTCGTTGAGCCGGCGCAGACCCGGCGCGCCCTGGCCGAGTTGCAGGACCGTGACCGAGGCCGTGTCGATCTGCAGGCGCTGAAACAGGTCGAGCGGCAGACCAAGATAGTGGGCGACGACCAGCTTGATCACGTCACCGTGCGAGAGTGCCGCGACCAGGTCCTTTGGGTGCTCGGCCACGATCGCTTCGATCGCGTCGACGGCCCGGGCCTGCACCCCACGCACCGTCTCGCCCTCGGGGAACTGCATGACCGAGGGGTGCTCCTGGACCACCCGCCAGAGCTTCTGCCGGCGCAGGACCTTCAGGCTCTGACCCTGCCAGCGGCCGTAGCGCACCTCGCCCAGGCCCTCGTGGATCTGCACCTTGAGCCCCTTGGCTCGGGCCAGCGGCGCCGCGGTCTCGCGCGTGCGCTCGAGCGGACTGCAATACAGCGCCCGGATCGGCGCATCCTTCAGCTTGACGGCCAGTTGTTCGGCCTGTCGGCAACCGAGCTCGTTGAGGCTGACGCCCGGTGTCCAGCCGGCCAGCTTGCCGGTGCGGGTGAAGTCGTTTTCGCCGTGGCGGATCAGCAGCAGGGTGGTCATGGGCTAGATTGTATCTTGCGGCGGGGCGGATAAACGAAAACCAGACGGGCCGGGGTCACATCCCGGCCCGTCTGGTTTTCGTTGGAACAACAGCTCGACCTATTGGGCGTCGCCGTGATAGGGCACTTCCATGATCACGATGTTGCGCAGCCCGAGCAGGCCCAGGCGCAGGAAGAACGCGGTCTGCATATGCAGGATATTCTGCCACGGCTTGGCGGGCAGGAACTCGGGCACGACCACGGTCAGCATGTCGCCGGGCTGGCGCTGCGCGGCCACCTCGCGGATGTACTGGATCATGGGCTCGATCAGGGCGCGATACGGCGACGGGATCAGCACCAGCCGCACGCCGTCGCCCCAGGTCTCCCACTTGGCGCGGACCTTGTTCTCCTCGGATTCATCGAGCGCGACGTGCACGGCCGTGACGTCGTCGGAGAGCGAGCGGGCGAAGTTGAGCGCGTGCAGCGTCCCGCGATGTACGCCGCCGATCGGCAGCACCACCCGGTTGCGCCGGACGCGGGTCGGGGCGCCAAAGGTGTCGAGCGAGAGTTGCTTGGCCAGCGAGCGGTAGTGGTTGTGGATTTGCAGGAAGAGCACGACCAGCACCGGGATCACGATCACGATGATCCAGGCGCCCGATGCGAACTTCGTGACGGCGAAGATGATCATCACCACGAACGACATCGCCGCGCCGAAACCGTTGATGCCCAGCTTGAGCTTCCAGTTCGGCTCGTAGTGGACCACCGAGCCGGCCTGCTTGATCTCTTCACCCGGCTTGAGTTTGCGCGAGCGCCACCAGCGGATCGCCATGCCCGATTGTGAGATCGTGAAGGACAGGAAGACGCCGATCGCGTAGAGCGGGATCAGGGCCGAGGTCTGGGCCTGGAAGGCGATCACGAGCACCGAGGCCACCACGGCCAAGACGATGATGCCGTATGAAAAGGCCAGCCGGCTGCCGCGGTAGGTCAGTTGCTTGGGCAGGAAGCCGTCACCGGCCACCCAGGCCGCGAGCCGCGGAAAGTCGGCGTAGGCGGTGTTGGCTGCCATCACCAGGATCAACGTGGTCGTGCCGAGCAGGGCCAGATACGGCACGCTGCCCGCCCCGTAGATCACGGCGCCGACCTGCGAGAAGATCGTCTGCACATGCGAGGGCACCGCACTGGTCTGCTGCGCCAGGAAGGTGATGCTGAAGAACATCGTCGACAGGATCGTGGTCATCCAGATCAACGTGATGCCGGCGTTGCGCGAGCGCGGCTCCTTGAAGGCCGTGATGCCGTCGCTGATCGCCTCGATGCCGGTCAGGGCCGTGCAGCCGCTCGAGAACGCGCGCAGAATCAGGAAGGCAGTCAGGCCCTCGAGCGCCTCGTGGATAGGCTCGACGCCCGAGACCGTGCCGAGCGTGCCGGTGAAGTACTGGAAGTACCCGTACACGATGGTGACCATCGTCATCCCCAGGAAGAGGTAGGTGGGGACGGCGAACGCGATGCCCGATTCCTTGACGCCGCGCAGGTTGATCAATGTCATGAACGCGATGAATGCCAGAGCGATCTCGACCCGGAACTCGAGCATGCTCGGAAAGGCCGACGTGATCTGGGCGACGCCCGACGAGATCGACACCGCGACGGTCAGGATGTAATCGGTCAACAGCGCCGCGCCCGCGACCTGGGCCGGGAACGATCCGAGGTTGTCGCGCGCCACCAGATAAGCGCCGCCGCCGTTGGGGTAGGCATGGATCGTCTGCTCGTACGAGACCGTGATGATCACCAGCAGGATGATGATCGAGATCGCGATCGGCAGCGAGAACGTGAAGGCGGCTGCGCCGGCGGCGGCGAGCACCAGCAGGATCTCGTCGGTCGCGTAGGCCGTCGACGAGAGCGCATCAGAGGCGAAGACCGCCAGGCCGACCTTCTTACTCAGCGTCTGGTGCGGCGCGTCGGAGGTGGCCAGCGGCTTGCCCGTCAACCAGTGTCGCCAGCTGCGTTCCGGGCCGGCCTCCGGCCCGCGGATGATCGTGGTGCTCATGACTTGTGTTGAACCTCTTCGAAACAGAGACCGATCCAATTGGACGCGGCCGCGCCAGCATACAAAAACCCGCGTCGGCCTCAGGCGGCGTCGGCGGGCTGCAAAGAAGACGCGTCGCTACGGTACACCCCGCGCGGCGGGCCCGTCAAGAGGACAAATAGTAGCACCAACAGCTGTTTTCGGTGTGCGGTCTGCGGAATGTCAGAGGAACAGCGACGGGCCAGCGACGTCAGCCCGAAGGCCGCCGCCTGTCCGGTCAACGGTCGCGGATCGTCAGCGTCCGGGCTGCCGTCGAACGACGACCCCCGGCCGCGGCCGTCACCGCCGCGCTTGATGCTTGGCGGCCGTGATCTCGGCCTCGTTCAGGTCGGGCAATGTCGTTGTCTCGGTCAGACCGAGCGCCTGTTCCTGCGCGCGGCGCCAGCGGTCGAGCCGATCCCGGACCTGAGCTTCGTACCCTTGCGCGGTCGGCGCGTAGAAGTACGTGCCGAGCAAGGATGTCGGCAGATACTGTTGGCCGGCGTGATGATCCGGCCGCTCATGCGGGTAGATGTAACCGGCGCCGTGGCCGAGCCCCTTGGCGTCGCGGTTGCCGTCCTGCAGGTGCTTGGGGACCTCGCCCTTGCCTTCGCTTTCAACCGTCTTGAAGGCCTTGAAGTAAGCGGTCGTGGTGTTGCTCTTCGGCGCCGTGGCCAGATACAGAACGGCCTCGACGATCGAGAAGATGCCTTCGGGCAGGCCGACATACTCGAAGGCCTGAGCGGCCGAGTTGGCCACAACCAGGCCCAGCGGGTCGGCCAGGCCGACGTCCTCGCCCGCCAGGATCAACAGACGCCGCAGGATGAAGCGCGGGCTCTCGCCGGCGTACAGCATCTTGGCCAGCCAGTACAGTGCGGCGTCGGGGTCCGATCCGCGCAGGCTTTTAATGAAGGCCGAGATCGTGTCGTAGTGGGCGTCGCCGTCCTTGTCGTACAGCACCGCCCGGCGCTGGATCGATTCCTGGGCCACGTCGAGCGAAATGCGGATCACGCCGTCCTCGCCTGGCGGCGTGGTCTCGACCGCCAGCTCGAGCGCGTTCAAGAGATTCCGCGCGTCGCC
Organism: Anaerolineales bacterium; assembly: GCA_016789175.1. Taxonomy (GTDB): domain Bacteria; phylum Chloroflexota; class Anaerolineae; order Anaerolineales; family UBA6663; genus UBA6663. Next base: position 1,136 of record JAEURK010000365.1, on the reverse strand, counting down.
GCTGGCGATGTCGATCAGGTGTGTGATGGCGTCATCGTCCAACGCGACCTTGCGGGTGCCGAAGCCGCGCACCGGGTCGGCCACGGCCTGCTCGGCGACCAGACGCAGCTCGGGCTCGGTCAGCGGCTGGAGCTGAAAGACGCGCGAGCGCGAGACCAGCGCGCCGATGACCTCGAAGTACGGGTTCTCGGTGGTCGCGCCGATCAGCGTGATCGCGCCGCTCTCGACGTGCGGCAGCAGCGCGTCTTGCTGGGCCTTGTTCCAGCGATGGACTTCGTCGATGAACAGGATGGTCTTTTGGCCGTGCAACTTGCGTCGTTCGCCAGCGTCCTTGATGACGGTGCGCAGCTCGGCCACGCCTGCGAGCACGGCGTTGAGCGAGGTGAAGTGGCTCTTGGTCGTGTTGGCGATGATCTGAGCCAGTGTGGTCTTGCCGGTGCCGGGCGGGCCAAAGAGCAGAATCGACGAGAACAGCCGGTCGGCCTCGATCGCGCGCCGCAGCAATCGACCCTGGCCGACGATCGCGTCCTGGCCGATGTACTCGTCCAGCGTGCGCGGGCGCATCCGGGCGGCCAACGGCGCCTCATCCTTGATCCGCTGCTGCGCGGCGTGTTCGAAGAGATCCATGGCGGGGATTGTAGCAGCGTGAAGCGTGAAGCGGGGAGCGCCTGGCCTCAAAAGGACAGATCGAGTGCCTAGGTTACCTTGGTCCCGGCATCCATACTCGGTTAGCCGATCGTTACGATCACGTCTGCCGCCAACTCGAACTCACGGTGCGCTCGCCTGATACCTGGCTCAAACCCGCTCAGACTCGCTCCACGCTCTAGCCTCACGCCAGCGGCAATGCCAGCGTCAGCGTTGTGCCTTTGCCGAGGCCGGGGGAGGATAACTCAAGGGTGCCGCCCATCATCTCGGCCAGACGGCGCGAAATCGAGAGGCCCAGCCCGGTGCCACCGTGTTTGCGTTGGCTGGTGCCGTCGGCCTGCACGAAAGGCTCGAACAGCCGGGTCTGCTTATCGGGCGCCACGCCGATCCCGGTGTCGCGCACCACGATCCGGGCCACCCGCGCACCGGCATCGGCTACGGCCCGCACCGATACGGTGCCCTCCGGCGTGAACTTGATGGCGTTGCCGATC
>JAEURK010000362.1 GCA_016789175.1 Anaerolineales bacterium | reverse complement strand
CAGCAACTGGTCGTCACCGGCAAGATCAAGCCGGGCTTGAAGTGGTCGGATGGCGAGCCGCTGACGGCCCGCGACCTGGTCTTCACCTGGCAGATCAACTGCTCGGACGGCTCGGGCGCGCTTGACCTGACCAACTGCCCGTTCAACAGCGCCGTCGGCGCGGTCGGGCAACTGGTGAGCTACGAGGCCGTCGACGACACGACGGTGCGAGCCACCTATGTGCCGGGTGCGGTGGATCCGGTGTACTTCATCACAGTCTTCGCGCCGTACGGCGTGATCCCGGCGCATCAGTTCGACGGTCTGACGGCCGAGGAGATCCTGAACGACGAGCGGCATCTGGGCAGCGAAGGCGTCCAGCCGCTCGGCTACGGTCCGTACATGATGACCGAGTGGGCCAAGGGCGATCACCTGACGGTCGAGCCCAACCCGCACTGGACCGGCAAGACCCCGGTGACGCGAAAGGTCATCTACAAGTTCTACGCCGACGCGACAGCAGTCTCAGCGGCCGTGATCGCAGGCGAGATCGACGCCAGCAGCGGCATCACGGGCATCAACGTCGACCAGGTGCCGTTCATGGAGTCGACCGCCAAGCAGGGCGTGATCAACTTCGAGACCGACCCGAACGCGGCGTCGTTCGAGATGCTCTATCTCAATTACTACGATCCCAAGGACCCGACCTTCACGACCCCGCATCCGGTCCTGGGCGACTACGCCGTGCGCAAGGCGATCGCGCTGGCGCTCGACCGGCAGCAGATGGTCGACACCATCTTCTTCGGCGGGTCAAAGGTCGTCGAGCAGCCGCAGCTGCCGCAGATGATGTCGTACGATGAATCGGCCGGTTCGCTTGACTTCGACCCCACCGCGGCGACGACGCTGCTCGAAGAAGCCGGCTGGGTCGACACCGACGGGGACGGTATTCGTGAAAAGGACGGGGTCAAGGCCTCGGTCACGTACATCACCACCTCGGGCAGCACGCCGCGCCAACGCGCCGCGCAGATCATCCAGGCCAGCCTGGGCGCGATCGGCATCGAGGTGACACTCAACTTCCAGCCCTCGTCGGTGGTCTTCTCGACCGACGTCCTCTACAACCGCAACTTCGACATGATCCAGTTCGCGAACACGTTCACGGTGGTCGACCCGGGGGCGTGGTGGTTCGGCATCGCCAACTGCGACCAGATCCCGCTGCCTGGTAACAACTTCTCAGGCGCGAATTACGCGGGCTGGTGCGAGCGGGCGACGTCGGATGCTGTGGCGCGCGCGGCCTTTCTGACCCTCGACACCGCGGAACGTCAGGATCTTTATCACCAGGCCGTTGAGCGCTACTTTGCGCCGCCGTTAGGTGACGCATTCGAGACCGGCGGCTTCCCGCTGATCCCGCTGCACCTGCGCCCGAATTACCTGGGCACGGTGCCCGGGCTTGACGGCGCCGCGCTCGACTCGACCGAGTTGTTCACCTGGAACTCGCAGGTCTGGTCGTTGCGGGCGACGGTCGACTAACACTGGGGCGGGGCCCAGGGCGACGCATGTTCCTCCTCGCTCATGCGTCGTCCTGGGCAGTACCTGGACATCATGACCAATTACCTGATCCGACGACTGGTCGAATCCTTTCTGGTGCTGGTGCTCTCGTCGGGCGTCGTCTTCGCCCTGCTGTATCTGGCGCCGGGCGGCCCGATGACCGAGATCCTGGAGTTCCGGCGCCAGGCATCGCGCTACCCGATCAACCCGGATGACATCGAGCGCCTGAAAAAGCAGTTCGACCTGGACCTGCCGTTGTGGCAGGCATACACGCGCTGGGCCTTCGGGCTGCCGGTGCTCGCCGACCGGCCGAACCGGGCCGGCGTGATCCGCGGCGACCTCGGGCTGTCGTGGCGGGTGTCGCAAAACGAGCCGACGCTGAACGTGCTGATGCGGCCGTTGCCCAATACGCTGGTGTTGATGACGACGTCGACGTTGCTGGCCCTGATCGTGGCCGTGCCGGTCGGCGTGTATGCGGCCGTGCACCAGTACTCGCGCACCGATTACCTGGTCACGGCCGGTACCTTTCTGGGCGTGTCGATGCCGGTCTTTTGGCTGGGCTCGATGTTGATCCTGATCTTCAGCTTCCAGTTCAAGCAATGGGGGCTGCCGTACCTGCCGCCGGGAAGCGCGGTGGCCGCGCGTGATTACGTCGTGCCATTGGTGGGCACGGTCGAGGCCGGCTCGTGGTTTGATCGCGGGCTGCGCCTGATCATGCCGACCATCACACTCAGCCTGTTGCAGATGGCGGCCTGGAGCCGCTTTACGCGAGCCAGCATGCTCGAGGTGCTGCGCCAGGATTACGTGCGCACGGCGCGGGCCAAGGGCCTGCACGAGCAGCTGGTCATCGCCAAACACGCCCTGCGCAATGCCCTGATCCCGTTGATCACGATCGTGACATTGGCGCTGCCCGGTCTGTACGGCGGCGCGATCATCACCGAGACGATCTTCAACTATCAGGGCATGGGCCTGCTCTTTATCGACTCGTTGACGCAGAGCGACTGGCCGGTGGCGCTGGCCTATCTGATGGTGCTATCGGTCCTGACGGTCGGCGCCAATATCGTGGCCGACGTTGTGTACACGCTGGTGGATCCGCGGATCCGTGTGACGTAAGGACCGCGGGCGTCGGGCGCCAGTCATCAGAGGGTCGGAGGCGCTGAGCCTGGACCGCTCGGCGCCGCTGAGGATGGCTGGCGCCCGACGCCCGCGGTTTTGCAGGAGGGATGTCATGGCTGTGGCCGAAATCGCCGTCGGCGAGGCGCTGGCGCGACCGCGTGAGGTGGGTCAGCTCGAGCTCATCTGGGGCCGTTTCTCGCGTCACAAGTTGGCCGTGCTCGGCGTGTGGGTGCTGGCCGCGTTGTTCGTTGCCTCGTTCGCCGGGCCGCTCTTCAGCCCGTACGACCCAGAGGCCCAGTTCATCGGCCCGATCTTTGGCGAGTTGACGGCCGCCAACCCGCTGGGCACCGACGACGTCGGTCGCGACGTGATGACGCGGCTGATGTACGCCGGCCGGATCTCGTTGCTGATGGCCCTGATCGTCACGCTGGCCTCCTCCGTGATCGGTGTCGTGGTGGGCGCGGCTTCCGGGTACTTCGGCGGCTGGGTCGACACGCTTTCGATGCGGCTGGTCGACTTCATGCTGACGCTGCCGATCCTGCCGTTGCTTCTGATCATGTCGGCGATGAGCATCCGGGGCGGCCTGCCGATCGCGTTCCCCGAGACCCTGACCCGCCTGTTCGGCTGGATCTGGGACATGCCGCCGGAGCGGGCCGAGGGCGTGCTGATCCTGGCCGTGATCCTGATCATCTTTCAATGGCAGACGTTGGCGCGGCTGGTGCGCGGCCAGGTGCTGACCCTGCGTTCGACGGCGTATTCCGAGGCGGCTCAGGCCCTGGGTGCGTCGTCGCTGCACATCATCGCCCGCCACATGATCCCGAACACCCTGGCGCCGATCATCGTCGCCACGACCTTCAACTTTGGTGGTGTGATCATCACCGAGGCGGCGTTGTCGTTCGTGGGTTTTGGGGTGCAGGCGCCGTCGGCGAGTTGGGGCAGCATGCTCAACGGCGTGCGTGACTTCATCATGCTTCAACCCTGGCGGGCCTTTGTGCCGGGCCTGACGATCTTTTTGGCTTCGATGTCGATCAACTTCATCGGCGATGCGCTGCGGGATGCGCTGGATCCGCGACTGAAGTTGTGAAAAGACACCGGGAGTGCCCCGATGTACCCCGATGTCACGCGCAGCGCGACATCGGGGTACATCGGGGCACTCCCGGTGTCTGACCTCACCAACTCTCGGACACGCGCTCGCCCGGGCGTGGGTACAGCCGTTGGTGCAGATCGGCCATGGCCGTCTTGAAGTGGTCGCTGTCTTCGTAGCGGACGTGCTTGTCGATCACGCGCCGCTCGGGCGAGGCGAAGAGCACGACGTCTGATTCGATCGTGCGGGCCGGGTAGATCACCAGGCCCGAGCCGATTCGACAGTTGTGACCGACCGCGCCGCCCAACACCGGCATGCCGGTCGGCTGCAGCGTGCCATCGCCGGCCAGCGCCCGCAGCGGGATCGGGAGCAGGTTGTAGTCGGTAAAGGTGTTGCCCGCGCCGATAAAGGTCCGGCGCCCGATCACGCACATCTGCAGACACGTGTTCTGCGCGATGATCGTGTGCTCCATCAACGTGGTCAGAAAGGTCGCGGCCCGGAAGGGCAGGAAGACCCCGTCGCCGATGGTCGAGAGCATCAACTCGACGCCCTGCGAGACGTTGACTCCGTCGCCGATGGTGCAGTTGTCGATCACGGCCCCGGCCCCGATGGTGACGTTGTCGCCGATCACGGTCGGGCCGCTGATGACGGCTGAGGGATGGATCACGCAGTTGCGCCCGATCTGCACCAACTCCGAGCAGCGCAGCACCTGCTGGCGCTCGAGCAAGGCTCGGCCGAGCACGCGCAAGTTGTAGATCAGGTCACGGTTGAGCCGATCCTCGAAACGCGCGCCACGCCCGAAGAGCCCGTAGATCTGATCGGCGATGAAGATGTGTACCCACGCGTCGATCGCGATCAGGCCGCGCCGCGGCACCTGGTAGACCATGTCGCCGCTCTCGCTGGCCATATAGGTCGGCACGCGATAAAAGCCCAACTCACGGGTCTGAAAATCGACCACGATCGGCTCACAGGCCGCGTCGGGTTCGACGCCGCGCGGGAAGTACCACAGATCCGCCAGATGTTTGTCGCCGGCCGGCGTGTAGCTGATCGACAGCGGCAGGGCGTGCGTCCGAAACGTGGTGTTGTCGGCCGGAAAGGCGGCCCGGCCCGGCCGGTCGAGGCGTTTGGCCTGGGCCAGGAAGTCGTCGATGTAGGCCTGGTCGAAGAACAGGTTGTCGCGATACACCAGGGTCGGCTCGCCCGTCCGCGGCGCGCTGGCCAACGACGCGCACTCGACTTCGTTGACTGTGTGATGCATCAACACGTCGCGCTGATGCAGCCAGAGCGGCTTGTTCTGGATGCGCAGATCGCGGGCCTCTTCATTGAAGGGGGCGATGTGGCGGTGATCGCGCAGGACGACCTTGTGCATGGCGTTCTCAGGCGGCGACAAAGCCGCGGATCAGATTGTCGAAGGCGACGGGCTCGTCAAGCATCGGGAAGTGGCCGGACCCCGGCAGGGTCTCCACCCGGGCGTGCGAGATCCCGGCCGACATGACGGCGTGTTGCCTGGGGTGCACGATCACGTCCTTCAGGCCGTAGATCCCAAGTGCGGGCACACGCACCTGCCCCAGGGCCGGCCGCAGATCGGTGTGCCGCAGCGAGCGGATGCTGGCGAAGAACGACTCGATCGTTGTGCGCTTTATGTCGCGCGAGACCATAGGATACCAGACGTTCGGCGCCCGCGTGACGATCGGGGCATAGACGCGCAGCCCGAAAGCAAGCAGCCCTACATAACGCCGTGTCAGTCGTCCGATCCAGGGCACACCCGCCAGTTTGAGCAGCCACGCCAGCGATGAGCCTACAATCGGCGAGCCGACCACACCTACCCGGTTGACGCGGTCGGGGTAGCGGATCGCGGCGCCCAGCGCTGTGGTGCCGCCCATCGAGTGGCCGATGACGGCCGCCCGTTCGATCCCGAGCGCATCCAGGAAGACCGGCACCATGTCGATGTACGTGTCGACCTGGGCCGTGTCCTGGCGCTTGCCCGATTCACCGAATCCGTACAGGTCGACGGCATAGCAGCGGTGGCTCTGCGCCAGGGCGCGCATGCTTGGCAGCCACAGATCCCATGAGCCGAGCCAGCCGTGGATGAGCAGCACCGGCGCTCCGCGGCCCATCACCTGGTAATGCACGGGTCCGCGGGCGGTGAGGATCGAGGCCATAGGAAATCGAAGAGCGTTGGGCGTGGAGCTGAGAGCGATCACGCCACCGCGAACCGGCGCGGCAGCGGTCGCTCAACGCCTTACGCTCCACGCTCTACGTGTTTACCCTTTCAGCGCGCTGAAGTCCACGGTGGTGTCAGGCGCCATCTCTTCGAGGATGGCATAGAGCAGTTCGAGGAGCACGCCCTTGACCGACTCGCGGTCTTTGGCGACGCACGGCAGCAGCTTGATGGCGGGGTCGAGACGCAGCGCGATGCGCAGGTCGTCCATGTCCCAGGCATCGGCGCTGTCTTGCTTGTTGGCCGCGACGACATACGGGGTGGGCGCGTAGGCCTTGAACGTCTGCAGGATGCTGATCGCTTCACGGAAGGTCTCGGGTCGGGTGCTGTCGACCATGACCACGAAGCCGAGCATGCCCTCGGACAGGATCTCCCACATGAAGTCGAAGCGCTTCTGACCGGGTGTTCCGAACAAATAGAGCACCAGCTCTTCGTCGACCGTGATCCGGCCGAAGTCCATGGCAACCGTGGTCGCGTTCTTGATCTTCTCGACGTCCGACGTGATTTTGCGCTCGGTCGCGACGACGTCGATCTCGCTGATCGATTGAATGAACTGGGTCTTCCCGGAACTGAAGGGGCCGGTGACCACCATCTTGACGGCTTGCGGCATCGTCCTGTTCTCCCTCTAGAGCGACCGGATGCGCGAGATCAGGCGCTGGATGATGCCGGTCTTGGCCTTGGGATCATCGAGCCTGGGCGCGGTGGTCGGGGCCGACTTCACCGGGCCGGTGGCGCCCGGGCGCACGCCGTTGGGCCGCGCCGATTCGGCTTTGACACCGCCGGCGCCGCCGTTGGTGGCGACCACCGGCACGGTTGTGGCCGGGGCGCCGAAGCCAAAGCCGGGCCGGACGGTGGCCTGGGCTGCCGGGCGGGCTGAGGCCGCTGCCGGTGGTCGGGCGACGGCCCCCTCAGGCCGGATGACCTCGACCAGGCCGGCCTGGATCAGGCCGTACACGATCCGGCGGAGTTCAAGGTCGTTGAGCTTGTTGTGCTTGGCGATGGCCCGCATGGCGTTCTTCGGGCTGATGTACGAGACCACCCGCCACTCTTCAGGGCTGAGGTGCATCTGACGGATGTTCGTGTTCGGGCGCTCGGTGAACTTGAGCGCCATGTCGAGGTCCGGGATCTCCTCGACCAGGCGCTCGTGCTCCTTCATGCGGCGCGCGCCCTCCAGGATGACGTTCTCGAGGTCCATCGGCACCGTGATCTTGTCGGCGCCGGGCATGACCGCCGGCTCGAACTGGAAGACCCCGTCGGTCCAGGCAAACAGCTTGTAGATGATCTCGAGCGTGTGGCTGCGCAGACAGTTGACGATGTCGCTTTGCGAGGCATAGCCGGCGTTGATCAGCAGCAGGCCCAGTTCTTTGTCGCTGGCGTGTCCGGCCCGAGCCTGCACCAGTTGGGTCTGCGCGTCGGTCAGCTTGCCGTACTTGCGCAACACCCCGGGCAGGGTGTTATCCACCTCGGCCAGGTGTGCATGGACCAGCTTGCCCTCACGGAACGCCACCTGCGCGCTCGGCGGGGTCGTGCCGTTGACGCCGTTGGGCCCGATCACCAGCGACCCCGTCTTGCGGGCCAGGTTGATCAGGTGCAGCAGCTGTCCGATTGAGAAGTCCCGCAAATTGCCTTTAAGCGGCATCCTGACCTCGGTGAGCTCGTTCTTCCGTAAACCCCTGCCGTGGCGATTATAGGGTGTCGACCCTCGCCTCGCAGGTAAATTCTCCGCGAAAAGCAGCCGATCGCGCGTGAGGCTGGAGCGGAAAGGGTTGGCCTGGGCCTCCCCGGTCGGCGCTTCTGCTAGAATCGCCCTTCCAACGTTGGGAGGCCGATTCTGTCATGAAGACCCGTTTCCTGCTCTACGTTTCGTCCTCGGCGCTCGCGCTGGCGGCCTGCGGGCCCGCCGCTTCCCTTGCGACTCCGACCCTGGCTGCTCCACTCGTCGTTACTGCCGCCTCCACCACGGAGCCGTTGCCGACGGCAGCCGTGGTCGTGGAGGGGCCGGCGGCCACGGCCGCCCCCACCGCCGAGCCGCAGCCGACCGCGGCGGCCATGGTCGGCCCAGATACCTATCCGGCGGATGTCAACCCGTTGACCGGCGAAACCGTCGGCGCCGACGTCCTGGAGCGCATGCCCCTGGCGGTCAAGATCACGAACTTCCCGGTCAGCGCGCGCCCGCAATTTGGGCTGGCCCAGGCTGATCTCGTCTTCGAGCACCAGGCCGAGGCCGGGTTGACGCGTTTCACCGCGTTCTTCCTGCAAAACGACGTCGACAAGATCGGGCCGGTCCGCTCTGCCCGCTTTGTTGATGCAGAAATCGTGCCCGCTTTCCAGGCGGCCCTGGTGACCTCGGGCTCGTCCTTCGGCACGATGGATAAGCTGCGCGGCACGGCCTGGTTCCTGGGCCTGGACGTCTGGCGCCTGGTCTCAGAGGAGTCGGCCTATAGCTGCCCGCCGCT
>JAEURK010000348.1 GCA_016789175.1 Anaerolineales bacterium | reverse complement strand
CCCACGCGCCACGCCGCGAACCAGGCGGTGCCAACGAACGCGCCACCGGGCGATCATCACGCGGGTTGTCTCTGACATCTTGAAAGAGGTCGTGTACTGGCGCCAAACGAAACCCGGAACGCGGGCCAATTTCGCCCTCTTGCGCGTGCGAGTTCGGTTTGAAGAGAGCAGCCACTGGTGTTTGGGTCAGCAGCGACCCGAGTCGGGCGGAACGGTTCCTGTGCAGTAGCCAAATGGGTTCGGGATTAGGGCACGATTAGGGCTTGAAAAAAAACAGAAATAAGATAAGATCAGTCCACATAGCTGACCTGGCTTCTCCCCCCTCCGAGTGGAAACGCAACGCAGGTCGGGTCAGCGAGCGCGCCGACGGTCGCGATACCACGCTTTCCCCCCGAGCGTGCGCGGCGTTCGGCGCGCTTTTTTTTTACCCAGATACACAAAGGGCGGCTCGCCGAGCCGCCCTTTGTGTATTGAAATGGAATTGATCAAACAGCAGATACTTGGGTGGGTCGCCCTACTGCCCAACGGGCTCGAACAGAGTGGTCACGGCCGCGCGCAGGTCGCGGGCCAGCGCCTTGCGATCGTTTCCGGCGATCGGGGTTCGACCGTAACGGATACGCGCGGTAAAGGATGGCAGGCTCAGCAGGCGCTGCATGTGCTCGCGCATGCCGATATCCTCGCCCCAGGCGACCGACTCGGACGCTGGGCGCGCGCCCGGCGGGGCGCTGTAGTGCAGGGCGCCGTACCAGACCGGTCGGCCGGAGCGCGCTGCCGACGCCAGCAGCGGCGCATGAAAGGGCAGCAGCCCGGCCCCCTCGGTGGTGGTCGCCTCCGGGAAGATCACGACGCTCAGCCCGGTCGCCAGGGTCTGCTCGATGCGCTCATTGACGCGCGCAACGTCGGTGAAGTCCTGGCGGTCGATGAAGATCGTGCCGATGTCGGCGGCCACCGAGCCGATGACGGGGATGCGCGTGACCTCGACCTTCGAAACGAACACGCACGGCCACTCCGCCAGGCAGATCAGCAGATCGACGTAGCTCAAATGATTGCAAACGAAGATCGCGGCTTCGGGCGGCGGCTGGCCCTCGCGGACCACCCGGCCGCGGATCGCGCCGAGCATGGCGCGGGCCCAGCCTTGCAGGCTCCGGTTCCGCCACCCGAAGCGCGCCGCGGGGCTGATCAGCTTGAGGAACAAATCGCCACTCCGCCAGATCGCGATCGTGGCCACCGTGATCAAACCGCAGGACGCCAGACGAAGCATTCCAACAAATCGCCGCATGGTGACCGAGTATAGTGAGAAACGCCGAATTCGGGTGGACGATTTGACCAGACCCCCGCGCCAGACCCTCCGGTCAAGCGCACCCTATTCGCGAGAGCTGCTGTTTTTGCCACGAATATCCCGAATGGATGCGAATTCTTACGAATAGGGATCGTCGGTGCCCATTCGGCCTTATGCGCGAAAATCGCGGCAGAACGCGCGCTGGTTGACTTGAGGTGCGTCAGCCCGGGTCAGACCTTGATGGAGCCGAGTCGACGTCGGCCTATAATGGATTCAGCCAAAACGCTGATCGGAGACCCAGGATGCCCATTCCACTCAAAGACATCGAACACGCTCGCGAGGTGTTGCGCTCCGTGATCCGTGCCACACCCGTCATCGCCGATGGAAAACTCTCCGAGCTCCTGGGCGCCAAGGTCTGGCTCAAGGCCGAAAACACCCAGTTGGCCGGCTCCTTCAAAATCCGCGGCGCTTATTACAGCCTCAGCCGCATGACGAGCGAACAACGCGGGCGCGGGGTGGTGGCAGGCTCGGCCGGCAACCATGCCCAGGGCGTGGCCCTGGCGGCGCGCCTGTTCGGCGTGCCGTCGGTGATCGTGATGCCCGAGCACGCTCCGCTGACCAAGGTCACGGCCACCCGTCGCTTCGGGGCCGAGGTGGTGTTGCACGGCGCCTCGTTCGATGACGCCGTGGTGCACGCCCACGACCTCGAGCGTGATCGGGATCTGACTTACGTGCACGCCTTCAACAACCGCGATGTGATCACTGGCCAGGGCACGCTCGGGCTCGAGATCCTCGACGCGGTGCCCGAGGCCGATGTCGTCGTGGTCCCGATCGGTGGCGGGGGCCTGATCGGCGGGATCGCCTCCGCCGTCAAGCAGCGCCGCCCAAGCGCGCGCGTGATCGGCGTGCAGGCCGCCGGTTGTTCGGCTGTGCGCGAGTCGTTGCGTCGCGGCGAGCCGGTGACCGCGCCCAGCGCACGAACGATCGCTGACGGCATCGCCGTCAAACGCCCGGGAACTTTGACGCTGCCCTTGATCCAGGAGCTGGTCGACGACGTCGTCGAGGTCGACGACAACGAGATCGCGGACGCGATCGCGCACCTGGCTCTGTCATCGCATCTGGTGGTCGAGGGCGCCGGTGCAGCTGGTGTGGCCGCGCTCCTGGCCGGGCGCGTTTCGGTGCCGGCCGGCGGAAACGTCGTTGCGCCGCTGGCGGGTGGCAACATCGACGGTAACCTGCTCGGCCGGGTCCTGGAGCAGGTGTCCGTGCGGCAGGGCCGTTCTTTGGTCGTGCGCGTGATGGTCGATGACCGACCCGGCAATCTCGCGCCGTTGATCAGCTGCGTGGCCGGGGCCGGGGCCAACGTGATCGATATCTATCACCGCCGCGCGGTCTGGCTCAGCCCGATCAACCAGGTCGGCATCGTG
>JAEURK010000144.1 GCA_016789175.1 Anaerolineales bacterium | reverse complement strand
TGACACGTCGGGCGGGCACACTCCGACCAAAGGCAGTGACGATGACTTCAACCTTATTGTTTGTGGGGGCGCATCCGGATGATGAGTCGTTCGGCCCGGGCGGCACGTTGGCCGAGTACGTCTTGCGCGGTCACCGCGTCGTGTATGTCTGCGCGACACGCGGTGAAGCCGGCTCGGCGGACCCGGAACACCTGCAGGGCTTCGCGAGCGCAGCCGAGATGCGCACCGCCGAGCTGGATGGGGCGGCGAAGGCCCTCGGCCTGGACGAGGTCGTGCACCTGGGTTACCGCGACTCGGGTATGCCCGGCACCGAGGCCAATCGCCATCCGGAGGCGCAGATCAACGCGCCGATCGAGGAGGTCGCCGCGCGGGTGACGGCCGTGATCCGCCGCGTGAAGCCGGAGGTCGTCTTCACCTTCGACCCGATCGGCGGCTATCGACACCCGGATCACATCCACATCCAGCGCGCGACCGTACTGGCTTTTCACGCTGCCGGTGACGCGGCGCAGTACCGCGAGGCCGGCCCGGCCTTTACGCCGCGCAAGCTGTACTTTTCCGTCTTCCCCAAGGGTTTCCTGCGCTGGGCCGTGCGTTTGCTGCCCATCATCGGACAGGATCCACGCCGGTTTGGCCGCAACGGCGACATCGATCTGGTCGAACTGGCCCGCGTGGAATTCCCGGTGCATTGCCGCGTCAGGCTCAGCGCGTCGGCGCTGGAACGCAAGGACACGGCCTCGGCCTGTCACCGCAGTCAACTGACCGGCGGGCCGCAACGCGGCGGCGTGATCGCCCGCGCGGTGTCCCGCTGGTTCGGCAGCCACGACGATTACATGCGCGCCTGGCCCGAGGCGCCGGCCGGTCTGCGCGAGACCGACCTGTTCGCCTGACACGCGAAACCTAAGCGCGGCCCCCGATGGAGCCGCGCTTGGGTTTGCCGAACAGGCACATCAACGCGTGGGTCGGTGCAGCGGCCGCAGGTCAGGCGGTTCCGCCGGCATTTCCCCAAAGGTGCGCAGACCCTGAACCAGATCCTGGTACAGGATATTGGAGAACGTGATCCAATGGCTGACCGAGGCGCCGATCGAGCCGTCCGGCATCCAGATGTAAACGCCCCAAACGTATTGCGTGCTGGCCACGTAGCCCGAGCCGGGTGGCAGCGCCACAATCGTCACGCCTGACACGTACCCCAACTCGTCGGTGTAGATGCCCGGGAGGTTGCCGCTTGGGTCGCCAATGCGCCACGCATAGCTGTCGGAGGTGGTCGGGCGCGGAGTCCAGGTGAAGGTGGTCGGCATCGAGACCGTGGCGCCGTCGACCGGGGAACCAAGATCGAGCCCGGTCACGTCCAGGGTGCCAAGGTCCACCGTCTGGTGACGGGCGAGCGCCGGGATGTCGCTCTCATCCGCCCAACTGAGGACGTCCGGCGTCGATACCAACCGAAAAAACCCCACCCAGTAAGACTGGCCCGTCGTCAGTACGGGCACGTTCGCAAACATGTACCGCCCGTCGTTCCCGAGCAGAACCGTCTTGACTTCGGTCGATGGCCCGGTCCCTGGATTTAGGAAGAGCGCCACGGCATGCCCGGCCACGCTGCCGCGACTGCTGACGACCTGGCCCATCACTGTGCCCCCGCCCACGAGCAGCGACGGCAGGTACATCGTCGTCAGCGACCCCTGCCTGGCCGGTGAACCACTCGCGACGGGCGCCAGTGGACTCAGCAGCCCGGCCAACAAACCCAGTACGATCAACCCGTTGTGCGCAAAAACTTTAGGGATCGGCATCCTGGCACCTCAGACATGGACGCTGCGGCCGTCGACCCGGCGAGTGTGAAAGTGCTATAGAGACGGTTCGCTGTCGCAAGCGACTGGTGGGTCGAGGGCAGGTCACGAAAAACAGAGAGTTGGAACATCAAAACATCAGGGTCTCGCGCGCGACCCAATGCGGCGGCGCTCCCGACCGCCCCTCGCCCAGCGATATGTATGAATCGAATTGTACAGCAGGCAAGTTAACGACAAACGGAACCGGCGAGACGCGCACAGAACCAGATCCTGTGTGCGTCCCGCCGGTTCCGTTGCTGGACGTCCGTTCAGATGGATGTCAGCGTAGCGCTATCCCAGCCGGGACCGCTACCGGCGCCGACAGGCTGGTCGGCCCACCGCTCCCGAATGTGACGCCGAAAAAGAACGAGTAGCCTTCGCCCGCCGTGGGGGAGGCGATGTGCACGCCCCAGATGTACGGCGTATCGTAGGCGAACCCGCCGGGAAGGCTCGCCAGATCATAGTGATCGACGTAACCGAGCGGACCCGTGCCAAAGAAATTGGGCCCTTGATCGGTCAACAGCAGATCGTAGCTCTCTGTTGGATACGGGGCACGTCGCCCCCAGCCGAATTGAAACGGCACCGGAACGACATCCGGGTTGGGGTTCAGGCTGACGTTGCCGACGTCGATATCCGGGAAGGCGGCCACCTCGTTGTAGGTATATGCCGTCAGATCGAAGGACGTCCAACTCAGCACGCGGGTTGTGTCGTAGGCGTTCGGCGGCCCGAACTGCGTCGGGTTGTTGTAGCGCAGGTAGTAGCGCTCGTTGGTCCTCAGACCCATGGGCGTCTCGAATGAGAACGTCCCGGAGAGTGACGTCGTCGCGGTAAACGTAGCCAACTCCGTGCAGCAGGGCACTGAGTACTTGACCAACTCAATCACGGTGCCGACCTCGGCTCCACCCAGATTGAGGAGGCGCCCCGTGATCGCTCCCGATGGCAGGTGCCCCTGGTAGACCACCGGGAGGTGAATCCGGTCCACAACCTGCGCACGCACATTCCAGGTCGGCCAGACGGCCCAAGCCAAAACGCCGAACAGCGCCAACGCCACCCACCGCAGTTGTCGTGCCACCATAAGGTCCTCCGCGCGCTGTGGAGCGAATCCGCCCTCAGCCGCTTGGGGCCTGATCGACCGGAAAATGACGATGACCGGTCGGTTGACAACCTGTCGACTGAGAGGTTGCAGGACACCCTATTTTGTTATACGGACTCCGGAGGCAATCGTGAGCGTGGGTTTGATGGCGATACTTTGTTATGGTTTGCCCCGGCCGAGGCCTCTACGCGGGCCAGTCGACCAGCCACTCCTTCAGATCACGCAGCGCCTGACTGTTCATTTTGTGCCCGATCAGATACTCGCCATAGGTCACCTCGGCGCCCGCCCGCTCGAGGCTGTCGCGCATCACCTGAGCCTGCTCGAGGGGGACCGTCGTGTCGTTCAGCCCGTGAGCGATAAAGGCGCTGCGGCCGTTCAGGCGCCCGCGGGTCGCCCAGGCTCGTGCCGGCCGCGGCAGAAAACCGGCGAGCAGGGCGACCCGTTCGGCAATGCCCGGGTTGTGCAGCCACAACGCGGCGCAAACCGCTGCGCCCTGACTGAAGCCCATCAGCGTCACGCGCTTACGATCAATCGGGTGCTGCCGCGGAAGGGCGAGGATGAACGCCTCGAGCGCGCGCACGCCGACCAGCACGTCCTCTTCGGTCGGCTGTTCCGAGAACCAGCCGTAGCCGCCATCGGCCGGGAACACACCCCGCGGGCTGAACAACGCCATACCCGCGGGCGCTGTCGAGGCGAACGTCCACATCACGTTCTCGTTGCCAAGCCAACCGTGAACCAGGACCAGCGCGGGCCAGGGACCGGCGGTTTCGGGCAACGCCATTCGAAAAGGTGGCAAAGCGCTCGGTTCCATTGCTTCTTTCAATCAACACCCCACATATGGTGAAACCTCATTGGAACAACCACAACCCAGTATACAAGCGGAAAGATGGCCCAAAAGTCAGGCGGTCCCTCGAAACCGGTATGGTATAGTCTTTCGGCTTTCGCCCTAATTGAGAGACTGGAGGCGTATTGTGTCACTCAACGGAGCTTTCAACGCGCAGGCCGCGCTGGCCAGCGTCAACCTTCCCAAGCGTATCGCGCGCCTGGCCGACCTGGTTTACAACCTGTGGTGGACCTGGAACCCCGACGTCACCGAGATCTTTGAGGCGATCGATCGCCAGTTGTGGTCCGAAGTCGCCCACAACCCGATCAAGTTCCTGCGCCGCGTCAAACGCCAGGACCTGAATGGCGCGCTGCAAAGCCCGCCCTTCCTCGAGATGTTCGACCGCGTGATCGCCAGCTTCGACACGTACATGCGTGGGGAGAACACCTGGTACAAGCGCGAGCACGGCGACCGCACCGGCAATCAGATCGCGTACTTTTCGACCGAGTTCGGCCTGCACGAATCTTTCCCGACCTATTCGGGCGGCCTGGGCGTGCTCTCGGGCGATCACGCTAAAGAAGCCTCCGACCTTGGCCTGCCCTTTGTGGGCGTCGGCCTGTATTACGACCAGGGCTACTTCTCGCAGCACATCACCGAGGATGGTTGGCAGGAAGCCGGGTACATCACCTACTCGTTCGATGACCTGCCCATCATCCCACTCAACGACGCCGACGGCCAGCCGTTGATGGTCTCGGTGGAGTT
>JAEURK010000313.1 GCA_016789175.1 Anaerolineales bacterium | reverse complement strand
CGCGGGCATCCACTTCTGCGCGACCTGCGACGGCCCGTTCTACAAGGGCAAGCCTGTGGCCGTCATCGGCGGCGGGACCAGCGCGGCCGAGGAGAGCCTGTTCCTGGTGAAGTTCGTGGAGAGGGTGACGCTGCTGGTGCGGGGCGAATCGCTCAGCGCCAGCCAGGTCATCCAGGAGAAAGTGCTCGGCCATCCGCAGATCGAGGTGCGCTTCAAGACCGAGGTCGTGCGCTTTGCGGGGTCCGGGGGCAAACTCGGCGCGGTCACGGTTCGCGACAATGCCTCGGGGACCGAAGCCGTGATCCACCCCGCCGGCGTCTTTGTCTTCGTCGGGTTGACGCCGAACACGGGCTACCTGCAGGGCTCGGGTGTGGTGCTCGATCGCTGGGGGTTCGTGGTGACGGGCCACGACCTGGCGCACGTCAGCCCTGAGACGGCGGGGAGGCACGAGGGCGCCGCGCTCGAGACCAGCGTGCCCGGGATTTTCGCGGCCGGCGATCTGCGCGCGGGGAGCACCAAGCAGGTGGCCTCCGCCGCCGGTGAAGGTGCCGCCGCGGCCTTGCTGATCCGCGAGCACCTGCGGCGGGTGTGAAGGAGAGGCGTTTACTCGTCTGCCGGGTTGCCGATCCGTTCCTTCAGGTCCCACGCTTTTTGGAGCAGCGATGAGGCCTCGACCTGCTCGAAGTCCACGATGGCGGCGTCGCAGGCCGTGAGCGCGTCTTCGACCCGGTCGTGATCGGCCAGGGCCATGGCCTGATAGAGGAGTTGTTCGCCCTGCAGCACGGGGTCGGCCAGCTGGCGTGCGAGGGCGACGGCCTCATTGGCCAGCGCCAAAGCCTGGCCGGGGTCACCTTGATCGGCCGCGATCAGGCCCAGGCTGCCCAGCAAGCGTGTCTCGGAGGCCTGATCGCCCAACTGGCGCGACAACGCCAGGGCCTCGCTGAACATCTGGCGCGAGATCTCGAGATCCCCCTGCCCGAACCGCAGATCCGCGAGCTGTGCGAGCAGGGCCAGACGCAGGCGCGACGATTGCGTCTCGGCCGGAAGCGCCAGGGCCTGCGCGAAAAAGCCGGCAGCCGCCGACGCATCGCGCCGCGACCGCGCCAGCCCACCCAGGGCATTGAGACAGATAGATTGTTCACCGACGTCGCCGATCTCGCGTGCCAGCGACAGCGCCGCCTCGAAATGCTCGCGCGCTTCCTCGAACTCCTCCTGATCCAGGCTGATCTGCCCCATCGCGGCCCGCACCCGTTGAATACGATTGAGGCTCCGATGGCGCTCGGCGATCGCCAGGGCTTCATCGAGATGCCCGAGCGCGTTCTCGGGGCTTTGCCGGGCGCGCTCGAGCTCAGCCATGTGGAACAGCAAATCGTATTGCATCGGCGCGTCCGCCAGGTCAGCCGCAAAGCCGAGCGCCTTGCGATAGGCGCGCATGGCCAGGCCGAAATTGCCGATCTGCGCCAGGGCCAGGCCCTGATTGGCCAGGTGCCGCGCCCCCGACGGCTTGTCGTCGAGCTGCTGCGCCACCTTGAGCCCCTTTTCGAAGCAGGCCAGCGCCGGAAGCGAGTCATCCTGGCGCAACAGCGCCCGGCCGAGTTCACCCAGTAGCGTGTTCTGGGCCGCGAGATCGCCAGAGGTCTCGGCCTGAGCCAGCGCGGCGCGCAGGGCTTCAGACGAGTGCGGCGTGGAAGCGGACGGGTTGACGGTCATGGTCACCTCGGGTCGTCACATGATAGGCTCAAGCGGTCGGGAAGCCGGACGAGAACAGGCGTTGTCCGTCCTTGGTGATCAGCAAGGCCTCGACGCCGGGCAGATCTTCGACCAGCGCCAGGCCCTCAACGGGGCCGAGCACAAGCAGGGCCGTGCTGAGCGCGTCGGCGGCCATGGCGGTCGGGGCAAGCGTTGTCGCGCTGGCGAGCGCTTCCGGAGATCGCAGTGTACGCGGGTCAAGGATGTGGTGCAGGCTGCGATCAGCCGTAAATGCGTTCAGGTAGTCGCCCGACGTCGCCACGGAGCCGTCGGTCACCGAGAAGCGATGCGCCAGCGCCCCGACATCGGCGCGCGGCTCCTGGATGCCGACCTGCCAGGGGCTCGACCCGCGGTCAGCGCTCGATGCCCGCAGATCGCCACCGGCCTCGACGAAGACGTGCGCAAAGCCGTGAGCGCGCAGCGCGTCCACGGCGCCATCCACCACCCGCCCCTTAGCCAGGCCATCCAGCGTGAGCGCCATGCCGGGCCGATTGAGCCGGATCGCGCTCTCGCTCAGCCCGATCTGTCGATAGTCGACCAGGCCGCGTAGCCCGGAGACGTCGGCGCTGCCGGCCTGATAGGCGCCAAGGACCGGCTTGACCGAGACATCAAAGGCGCCGCGTGTGCGCGCGGAGAGTTCGACCGCATGACGCAGGACCTCGACCAGATCGCTGGCCGGGTTCAGCAGCTCACCCACGGCATTGAGCCGGCCAAGCGCGCTCTCGGCGCGGCGATGATCGAAGAGCGCGATCAGGCGCTCCATCTCGCCAAGCGCCGCGGCCAGGCCGGCTTCGGCCTGCGCGCGATCGCTGCCCGTGATCGCGAAGTTGACGACCGTGCCCATCAGCGCCCGGCTGACGCGCACCGTGACCGCCTCGAATCGTCGACGCGCGGCGATGCCGAGCCCGGTCGCCAGGCCGGCGAAGGCCATGATCTTCAGAAACCCGCGGCGGTTAACCATGTCTGCCATGACGCTCGCTCATTGGTCGTCGGTGATGTCCTGGGTCTCGATCGGGCCGGATGTTGCCGTCGCCGGAACGGCTGTCGGCGTGGCTGTCGCCGGCGCGACATAGGCCGGGGCCGTGCTGCGGATGAAGCCGGGTTGCGGCGCGGCGGCCTCGCCCGGGCCGAGGTTGTCGGCCCAGACCAGGATCACAAGCGCCAGACACGCCAGCAGCCAGGCGATGAAGAACGGCTGCTTTACGTCTTTGCGTTTCGCATCTGCCATCGACGCCACAACTCCCGAACCTGCCGCCGAACCTCGGCGACGAAATCGACCACCGGATCGATCGGACACAGATAATTGCAGAACGGCCGATAGATCACGAGGCTGGCCAGGACGACCAGCAGCAG
Source organism: Anaerolineales bacterium (assembly GCA_016789175.1). Lineage (GTDB taxonomy): Bacteria > Chloroflexota > Anaerolineae > Anaerolineales > UBA6663 > UBA6663. The sequence continues at coordinate 6,430 of JAEURK010000313.1, read as the reverse complement.
GAACGCCCACTGCACGGTCGTGCCGCGCAGATCAAAGAGCGTGCCAAAGGGCTCATAGCCTGCCACGCCGGGTCGGCGCAGCGCCAGGCCAAGCACGATCGCGACCCCGGCCAGGCCGCGCTGCACCCAGGTCAGGGCCGTGCTCCACTGCCGCGGCCGGTACAGCTTGGCGCCCGAGATCGCGCCCAGGCACTCTTGAAACGCGCCAAACGGACAGAACCAGCTGCAATACGGGTTCTTGGCATCGACCGTCGTGACGAAGGCGATGCCGCCCAGCAACAGGTACCAGTACAGGTTGGTGCGCCAATCTGGCCAGTAGCCGCTCAACAGCGAGACCACCTGCGTGATGGTGAAGGGCATCGTGTAGATGAAGCCCACGACGACCAGGCCCGTGAGCAGGGTCGCCCAACGCACCCGCGTCCGCCAGATCGCGGCGCGCAGCCGATGGCCGATGTAGCCGACTGCATAGAGCAGGATCAGGACGACCTCGGGGACGCCGAAACGTATCGGCGTATCATCCGCTGGCAACGTCCGGCCCAGACCCTCGCTGGCGACGGCCCGGATGGCCTGACGCGTCGCAGCCGCCACACCCTCGGCGCTAAACGTCGCGCCGCTGACGCCGTCGATCCCCTGACCAAGCTGAAAACGGCCATCGATCGGCTGCCCCGGGAACTGGTCGAAGTAGCCTTCGCGCTCGAGCAGTCTGAAGAAGCTTGGAGTCTCTCGCTGTTGAACGACGCGCACCTCGGCCAGGGTGCCGGTGAGGTCGAGCCCGACCACCAGCGTGATCGGCCCGCCGTAGCCCGGCGCCTCACCTACCCCGGCGTAGCCGACCAGCTGGCCGGCCCCATCGTAGCCCAGGTAGATCGTGCCACGGGTCTCCACCCGTGTCGCGCCCGGGATGACCGCCAGCGCCTCCGGGGCGGTGTCGAAGCCGGCCGTGAGCCAGCCGTAGACCCAGGCCAGCACCACGGCCACCAGCGTGGCCAACACAAGCCACCGCTGGCGTCGCGACCGCGCAGCCTGCGGGCCGGGCGCCGAGGATGATCTGGGATCTACCGGAGACAGCGGGATCTGGGTCATTGCCTTAGCCGAAAGGAGAGGAAGGGGGCCACCCTTCCTCTCCCTGTGTCAAACCCTGGCGAGCCGGTTAAAGCTCACTTTGCGAGACGAGCGCGCCGCACAAACCAGACGATGCCGCCCCCGAGGAGCAGGACAACGAAGGTCATCCAGAAGATCGAAGCCGCGCGCGGCTCGAGCTCGGCGCCGCTGGCGATCGCGTTCTGGAGCACGAAGATCTCAACCAGGAACCAGACGGCCCACAGAACCCATTCGTACCATGGGCGCTTGAGAACTTGGATCGTATACGTCTTCATGGCCTCACCCCTTTACGACCGACATGCTGTCGACGCCGTATTCCGGCTGATCGAGATTCCACCAGTCTTCGCCGCTCTTCTGGACACCGTAGCCGAAGGCATCATCCATGCTGCGGAAGAATGAGGCCAGGAAAGGCGCGGCGCTCGTGCCAGCCTTGACCCACTCATGGATCCAGGCCTTGTCCTTCTTCGAGAACGGGCAGACGCCAAAACAGATGCCGCAGTTCGTGCCGGCTTCAGAGACCCAGTAGGTGCGGCACTTGGTCGCGTCCTCGAACCAGGCCTTGTGGCCCGCGTTGTTCCAGCCGCCCTTGGTCTCCCAGTAGGGCTCGCTCTCGAAGCTGAGCGCGCCCGACGGGCAGGCTTCAGCGCACTTCTTGCATGACCTGCAGAAGTCCATGATCCCGGCGTTGATCGGCTTGTCGGGCTCGACCGGCAAATCGGTGAGCATCTTGAAGACGCGCACCATCGGCCCGAACTCGGGCGTGATCATGCGGTTCAGGCGCGACATCTCGCCCAGCCCGGCGAGCACGCCGAAGGCCGGGGCAATGCCGAGGGCGTTGGTCGAGGCCTCACTCAGGCCCTGATAGCCCAGGGTGCGCAGGAACTCCTGCGTGCCGGCCGCGATCTGCGCGCCGCGCGAATAGGCGCCAGTGGTCGTTTGCGACGCCGTCATGGTGGGCGAACGCTTCATCGCCTCTTCCGACATCTGCACCGTATAGACGATGACGTACTTGCAGCTGTTTGGGATGTAGCGATGAGTCTCGGTCTCCGACGCGATTGGCTCGTCCGTGAATTCCAGGATCTTGCCATCCGGGTCGATCGAGTAGATCAGCTTGCGCGTGTTCTCATCGAGCTCGACGAAGCCGATGGTCGAGGCGCCCATGTGGCGGAGCGCCGTGCGCAGGATGCGCGCGCCCTCAGCCGGAGTGCCGCTCCACTTCGGGACGCCGCGTTCCTCGGGGGTCTTGGCCTTCTGCGGGCCCAGGAAGCTCCGTGCCACGCTGGTCGCAGACTGGCCGGCGCTCATTGCATGATCCTTGAGCGTGTACCCGTCGACGTTATCGACCAGGCGCTGCTTCATCTTGTCGTTGCCCTGCTTGATCAGGCGCTCGGCCTCTTCGGCGCCCAGGTAGCCGGCGAAGCCGTCACCGCGCACCGTGCCCGAGCCCTCTTCCTCGATGTACCGCTCGCTGTAGCGCTTCATCTTGGCCCAGTCGATCTCGGTCGTGGGCTGATCGACCGTCTTCACCCACCACGGGCGCGCGGGCCGGCCGGCGGGATCTGTGTAGGGCGCAGCCGCCGCATTGGCGACCTTGGCCGGCTGCAGGGAAGAAGCAGCTACCGCAGCGCCCGTGCCGATGCCGGCCATCTTGAAGAATTCGCGCCGGCTCAACGCACGTTTGGCCTTACCTGTGTCGTTCATCGACTCCTCCTTGGAGGCAACTATGAGAGTTTGACCTGAGGGTCGATACGACTGTAACAATTCGCAGTGGAGTCTCTGAGCGGAAAGACCGGATTCTGTGTCGGGATAGGTCTGATTCTCTGTCAGGGAAATCCCGACGGCCGCCACGCCGGTCACCGCGGACCCTGTTCACCCAGGATCCCGGCTTTGAGCGCGAAGCGGATCAGATCGGTGCGGTGTTCGAGCCCGAGCTTCTCCATCGCCCGCTGCCGATAGGTCTCCACGGTCTTTGGGCTGAGGGCCAGTTTCTCGCCGATCTCGCGGCTGTTGAAGCCCCAGGCGGTCTGCTGCAGCACGTCGCGTTCGCGTTCGGAGAGCGCCTGGAACTGCTGGATCTCGCTCATGTCGCTGCCGAACGACTCGATCAGGACGGCAGCGACTTTGGGGTGCAGGAAGCGCTCGCCGTGCCGCACCGCCTGAATGGCCTCGACCAGGCTGGTGTGGGCCGTGGCCTTCGGGACGTAGGCCGCACACCCCCCGGCGATCGCCTGAAGCACGAACTCGCGCTGCGTGTGCATCGAGAGCACCACCACCCGTATGCCCGGCTGGGTCTCCTGAAGCTGACGAAGCACATCGAGCCCGCTCATATCGGGCAGGCTGAGGTCGAGCACGACCAGGTCCGGCGGCTCTTTCGCGCAGAGCGCCAGGGCCTCGGCACCGGAGCCGCACTCGCCGACGACGCTCACGCCGGGTTCGCCCTCCAGCAACGCCCGGATCCCGTCGCGCAGGATCTGATGGTCGTCGACCAGGATGATGCGCAGCGGTTGGGCGTTCATGCCGTCTGTTCCTCAGGGATCGGGATGCGCACCTGCACCGAGGTCCCGGCCCCGGGCGCAGCCTCGACGGTCAACGTCCCGCCAAGCAACTCGACACGCTCCTGCATACCGATCAGGCCCAGATGGGGTCGATCGACGCGCTGCGCGACGGACGACGGGTCGAAGCCGCGGCCGTTGTCCTCGATCCGCAGCGCAACGCCAAACGGGGTCTCGAGCAACTCGACCTCGACTCGCCAGGCGTGGGCATGCTTGAGGATGTTCGCCAGGCCTTCCTGGGCGATGCGATAAAGCGCCGTCTGGATCTCGGCGGGCACGTTGCGGCGCACGGACAGGTTTGTGACGACCTCGAGCCCGGCCTGGCGCACGGTCTCGTTGACCAGGTGCTCGAGCGCACGCGCCAGCCCGAATTCCTCGAGCGTGGCCGGACGGAGCTGGTACGACAGATCTCGCACCTGCTCGATGCTATCAGCCACCAGGGTCTGGAGTTTCGATAGATCGTCCTGTTGCTCGCCGTTGGCCCGGCGTTCGAGAGCTTTCAACCGCACGAGCAGCGTCGTCAGGGTTTGGCCGGCACCGTCATGCAGTTCGCGCGCCAGCCGCGACCGCTCGGCCTCCTGGGTGCGCACCAGCGATTCGAGCAGGGCCCGGCGCGCAGCTTCCTTCTCGACCAGACGCGCGCGCAGCCAGGCGTTGCTGACAATCTCGGCCGCTTGCGCGCCCGTCGCGGTGAGCAGATCGAGATCGGCCGCACCCGGCACATAGCTGGTGGGGCACCAGAGGTTGACCACACCCAGCGCTTGCCCGCGGGCCACCAGCGGGATGCTGATGTGCCTGGCCGCCTCATCGCCGCTGGCCCGGCTGAGCCTGCGGCAAGAGGTCCGCAGCATCGCATGATCGAGGCCGACGCCGATCAGGTCCGATTGGCAGGCGCAGAGCTCGGGGGCGTGCTCCTGCGCGGTCAGATGCGCCAGCGCCTCGGCCGGCATGTTGCGCTGATGCGCCAGGTAGAACGCGCCGGTGTCGGCGTCGCGCAGATAGATCCAGCCACGATCCAACCCGAGATGCTCAAAGCCTTGCAGGATGGCGTCGAGGACCTCGGGCAGCTCCTGCTCGCGGCCGGCGGCCATGGCCACACGGTTCATGACTTCGAGGCGTTGATTGGCCTCGCCAAGGCTACGTTGGGTCTCTACCAATCGATCGAGCATGGTGTTGACCGAGGCCGCCACCTTGCCGATGTCGTCATCGGTGTAGACGCGCGCGCGCGCGTCTAACCGCCCCGTGCTGACATCATCGGCCACCTGGCGCAGATCGAGCAGCGGTCGCGTGAGGAGGAAGATCAGCAAGTAAGCGAAGAAAATGCTGCCGGCCGCGGCCAGGAGTGTGACCAGGAACACGCTGCGGCTGCCGTTGGCCATGGCGGCCTGCACGCGTTGATCCATCACGAAGTACGAGAGCCAGTCGGAGAGGCCGGTCGTGATCCAGTAATTCAATGTCAGGCCCAGGATCAAGACGGGCAGCATCACGATGCCGATGATCTTGTGCTGTACCGGCACCGCGAGGACGACGTCCGTGAAGTGGGAGAGTGAGGGCCAACGCATGCGTGCTCCGGACTGTGATGTGCCCGGAAGAAGCTCCACCGGCTCCGGGCAATCCTAAGCATGCCCGCATTCGGCGGCCGGCTTGCACTGACATTGTTCACCCAATAGGTAGACGTTAGTCCCCGGGCAGGCCAGTCAGGGCTGGTAGACGCGCGTCTCAGGTCGAAAAACAGCCCACGAGAACCAGAAGTGATTGACGGCCGTGACCGGCGCCAGCGCCTGGCCGGCCAGTGGCCCGGCGGTCGCGTTACCCAAGACTTCCCAGACGCTGCCAGTTTCCTGATCCACGATCTGGTCTCCGACGCGGACAAAGGTCAGCGTCTGCCCGTCAAGCGCGCGCTGGTGGGCCACAGCCGTGCCGACGTCGCGGCCCGCCGCGACCGTCTGCGCGTCGAGCGCCGAGGCGGTTCCGGTTGCCCAGAACACGGCGACCTCGACGCCGCCAACCGTGTCGTTGACGGCACCGAGCTCGCTCAGCAGGTCGTAGGGGTAGGCGACCGCCTCGCCGTCGAGGTCGATGGCAAGGACGCGCGCGACCGCCGGGAGCTGATCGGGGGTCACGGGGCCGCGATAGAGGAACGGCGGCTGGGCGACATCGTCGTAGCCGGGATACGGGTTGCGGCCATAGTCGCGGGCAAAACCTGTGTCGCGTGACAGCACCCTGCCCTCCGGATGCGCCGCCCGGAAATCGGCCCAGGCCACGATCGTGGCCGGGACAAAGGTCAGCTGCCCGCCGGTGTGCTCGCCGGCGATGGCCTCGCCAGTCGCCTGCTGCCACCAGGTCTCGGTTTGGCGGTCGTACATGATTAGGTTGCTGAAACGCAGCCGCCCGGTGGTGCCAAAGGTCAGGGGCTGGCCGGCGAAGGTGCGCTCGAAGACGATTGCGGTGTTGCACAGCGGGCAGAACGAGACGACCACCGGTGTGCCCCCGACCGTGTCGTTGACCAGCTCGTGCCAGATCAGGATCTGGATCGGATAGGCCCGCGCCTCGCCGCCGATCGTCACAAGCACCACGGGCTCCTGCGGCTCGAGCCAGGCGTCGGCGACCGCGACAGCCTCGAAGACCGGATCGTCGATGGCCGGGATGCCATCTTTGGGCGGACCGCCCGACAGGATCTCGTCGTACGGAACGCTATGGCGCGTGAAATCGGTCGTGAACTCGGCGGCAGCGCCGGCCGGTGGCGGCTCGTCGGGCTGCAGGGTCGGCACCGCGGT
>JAEURK010000293.1 GCA_016789175.1 Anaerolineales bacterium | reverse complement strand
CCGGCAGCGGCCCGGCTGGCGATCATGGCCAGGGTCGTCGTCTTGCCGGAGCCAAGCCCGCCGAGGACTACCAGCGGATCCTTGGAACCCAGCACGTCGCGCAGGTTCAGGGCCGGCCCATCGTAGATGCCGGCCAGCTCGGGCCAGTCGGGCAATTGCGGGATGATGGTGTTGAGGTCGTCGTCGGGCTGCGGCTGATCGGGGTCGAACGCCGGCGGCAATTGCAGGAACCGTTGCGGGATCGCGACCTGATCGAGTTGGAACAAGGCGCCTGCCAGGTGCGCGGTCTGCGCGTAGCGGAGGACATCATCACGGAAGTTGCGCTCGGTGCCGGCCGTCAGCCGCACGCGCAGGCGTTCCCACGAGTCGCGCAGCCGGGCCTGCAGAGCGCCCAGCGGCTTGCGCTGTGTCCACAAGACGAAAACGACCGCCCAGGCGGCCGCGAACCCCAACCAGAATGAAAAACCGTCAACTTTGGGCATGCGTCGTATTCCCTCTTCATCCGTCGGGGCCGGCCGGACCACCCGAGCCGGCCCCGACTACCGAGGAGGAGACCCGCGCTAGACAGTGCGAGAGTCGTGCCAAACTTTGGCGCAGCTCTTGCATGCGCACGGGTCGGGCGCACATCCAGTCTAGGACATCCCGGGCCGATATTGAGGGAAGCTGAGTTGGAATTCGCGAGGAAGAGTTGGCCCGCCGTATGAGACTGTCTTGTGCGCGACATCGGGATACATCGGGGGACATCGGGACACTCCCGATGTCTGGCTGGCTGGAAGGGTGATCCACACCGTGCCCGCACATTCGTCTGATCGTCTCCGCGAACTCGGCCTGGTGGCCGCGCTGGCCCTGGGCTTGTTGGCCGTCTTGAACCTGCCGTATATCGTGGCCCTGACCCGGACCGACGGCCAGGTGTTTGGCGGCTCGATCGTGGCCGTCCCAGACGGGCACTCGTATCTCGCCAAGATGCAATTGGGGGCCTCTGGCGCACTGCTGTACACGCCGCGCTTCACCACCGAGCCCGGTTTCGGTGTCATCTTGTTCACGTTCTACATGGCGCTGGGACATCTGGCCCGTATGACCGGGATCGCTGTCCCCGCGCTGTACCAGATCGCGCGCCTGGTGACCGGCCTGTTCTTCCTGATGACGGCCTACCATGTTCTGCGCCCACTGGCCGACACCGTCGCCGGACGGCTCAAAATCTGGGCCTTCTTCTTCATGGCGTCGGGTCTGGGCTGGCTGGTGACTCCGCTCACCGGAGCGCTGAGCTCGGATTTGTGGGTGGCCGAGTCGATCCCGCTCTTATCGCTTCTGGCAAACCCGCATTTCCCATTCGCCTGGGCGCTCCTGCTCTGGCTGCTCTATACCGGCCTGCCGGCCTGGTCCGGCCCGAACCTGGCCTGGCGTTCGCTCCGCGTGGCTGCGATCGCCTTCATCCTGGCCGAGGTCTACCCCATGGCTGTTCCGACCGCGCTCGTCACGCTGGGGGCGGCCGGCGCTCTGGAGGGTCTGCGTCGGCGCACCTGGTCCTGGCGGGCCGTCGGCCCGGCCCTCGCGGCCGGGTTCACGACCGCGCCGCGCTTGCTCTACACCGCCTGGATTGTCAGGGCGCAACCCCAGATTGCATCCTGGAATGTCCAAAACTTCTCGCCGATCGACGGTTTCCCCCTGGTGCTGGCCTGGGCCGGTCTGTTGTTGGTGCTGGCCGGGATCGGCGCGGGCTGGGCGCTGCGTTCGCGCGCAGCGTCCGAACGTGATCAGATGTGGGTGCTCTGGCTCGTCCTTGGCATCGCGGCCGTGTACTTTCCGTACGAGCTCCAACGTCGGCTCAGCCTGGGCGTGCTGTTCCCGATGACGCCGCTGGCTGTGTTGGGTTGGCGAAACGTGCTGGCGCCGCGAATGGGTCGCTGGGCGGCGACGGCACCCTGGCCGGGCGCAGTTGTCCTGGTCTTGAGCAATGTCCTGGTCTGGGCCGGGGCGCTGGCCGCAGCGACCAGCACCAATCCCGAGATCTTTTTGTCGACGGCCGAGGCGCGCGCGATCGCGGCGCTGCCGGGCGACGCCGTGGTCGTGGCGGCACCCGAGTTGGGTGGCTTCATCCCGACCCGCTCCGACGCGCGCGTGGTCTACGGCCACGCGGCCGAGACGCCAGAGGCCGAGGCGCGGCGCCAGGCCGTGCTCGACTTCTACGCCGGTCGGACACCCGCCGATTGGCTCGATCGCTTTGGCGTCAACCGGGTGTTCTTTGGCCCACGCGAGGCCGCGCTTGGGCCGCAACCGACTCTGTCGGACGAATGGCAGCTGTTGAGCGACGACGCGGGTTTGCGGGTCTACGCCCGTGAGGCGTCACCGTGACGGCCCGCCTGTCGACCCTGGCCGGGGCGCTGACCTCTGCGCGTGCGCGCCCGACCGCGGGCGTCACGATGTCGCCGGCCGAATGGCGGTGGGCGATCGGCGCCGCGCTACTGGTGCTCGGGCTGACCTGCATCCCGTACGGCGTGGCGTGGCTGCGGCAGGATGGAGCCCAGCAGTTCACGGGATTCCTGCTCTCGGCTGACGATGGCCACACCTACCTGGCCAAGATGGCACAGGGCGCGCGCGGCGACTGGTTGTTCACGCAGGCTTATGCTGCCGAACCCGGGCCGCCGCTCTTCTTGTTCCCCTTCTATCTGGTGTTAGGCAAACTGACCGGTCCGGATGTCGTCGCCCGCATCGTTGGCTACCACGCGGCGCGCGTCGTGTTTGGGCTCGCCTATCTGGTGGCGGCCTATGTCTGGATCGCCGGTTTCTCGGCGCGCCTCAAGACGCGCCGGCTCGGGTTCTGGCTGCTGGCTCTGGGCGGTGGGCTGGGTTGGCTGGCGCTGGGTGCGGGCGGCGCAGCCCCGCGTCTGGAGGACCTGCCGCTCGATCTGTATCTACCCGAAGCTTTCTCCTTCCTGCTGCTGATGACGTTGCCGCATCTTGCGGCGGCGCGCTTCGCGTTAGTGCTTGGTCTGATCGCATACCGGCAAGGCCGCGTCGGGATGGCAGGGCTACTCCTTATGGTCGTGGCCTTCATCGTTCCGCTCTACCCTGTAGTGGCCGGCTTGCTGCTGGTGTTGGGCGATCTTGCTGGCGCAGCGACGCCGGGCGGGCTCGATCGGGTCCGGATCCTGACGCTGGTCCGACGCTGGCTGCTTCTGTTACTGCCCGCGGCGCCCTACGTGAGCTACATCCTGCTCCAGACGAAGCTCGACCCGGCCCTGGCCGAGTTTATGGATCAGAACATCCTGCTCTCGCCCAACCTCATCCACTACGCGCTGGCTTACGGGCCCTGGGCGTGGTTCGGCTGGATCGGATGGCGCGCGCTTCGCCGCGACACGCCACAACTGGCGACCTGGGCCGCGGTCTGGCTGGCGCTTGGGATCGCGTTGACGTACATCCCGATCTCGACTCAGCGCCGGATCATCGACGGCTACTGGCTCTGGCTGGCGCCGCTCGCCGCCCGCGGGTTGGCGCTCGTCAGCCGAGGCAGTCGCTGGAAGCGCCTGGTTCTGCCGACGCTGTGGCTCACGACGCTGCCCGGGATCGGGCTGGCCTGGGGCGGGGCGCTCGGCGCGGCAATGGCGCAGACGCCGGCCCTCTTCATCCCGCGCGGCCAGGTCGTTGCCTTTGAGTGGCTGGCGCAGCAAACCCAGGTGGGCGGCGTGGTCCTGGCGTCGTTTCAGACCGGCAACTGGGTGCCGGCGCATACGCCCTTCCGCGCGTATCTGGGACATACCGTCGAGACCCCGCAGATCCGGACGACTGAAGCGGCCGTGGCGCGCTTTTTCGGGACCGAGGCCTCGGCCCAGGAACGCGCGACGTTGCTGGTGATTGGGCACATCGACTACGTGTTGTGGGGGCCGGAGGAGCGCGCGCTCGGAGACTTCGAGCCCGGCACGTGGCAGGTGCTTGAGCGGGTCTACGCGTCCGACGGCTATGAGGTGTATCGTGTGAGGGCCGATGTCCACCCGTGAAGCCCTGGGCGACAACCGTCGCCCGATCGCTCTTTGGCCGTTCCTGACGCTGAGCCGCAGCCTGGTCGAACACTGGCCGGAATGGGTTGTGCTGGGCGCGACGCTGGTGCTTTTCGCGCCCTTCGTGCTTGGCCTGCGCCTGTTTTATTGGGGCACGCCCTTGCTGCAGTTCGCGCCCTGGCGAGCCTTCGGTTTTGAACGCCTGCTGGCGGGCGAGGCTCCGCTCTGGAACCCGCTGGTCGGCGCGGGCGCGCCGCTGCTGGCGAACTACCAGTCCGGGTTGCTGTATCCCCCCAACTGGATCGGCCTGGTCCTGCCGCTCGATCTCGCGCATAACTGGCTGCTGGTCGGCCATGTGGCGCTGGCCGGTCTTGGCATGGTGGCGTTGACCCGACGCCTCGGCTACGCGCCGCTCGGTCAGGCGGTCGCCGGGCTGGCTTTCGGCCTCTCGCAATACGTCGTGGCCCGGGCCGGCTTCTTCAGCATCAACACTACCGTGGCCTGGGTGCC
>JAEURK010000269.1 GCA_016789175.1 Anaerolineales bacterium | reverse complement strand
AGGCAGGAGGGTGACATGCGTCTCTCATCTGGAGGCAAGATCGTGGTGATCCTCTTTGCGATCGGGCTCGGCGCCGGCGTGGGCGTGGTCGATGCCACCCGACAGACGCTGCAGTTGCCGGCCGCGCTCCTGCTGGCATCCGGGGTCCTGCTCGGGGCCTTGAACCCGCGGCTGGCCTGGGTGTGGGCGGCGGTTATGGGATTGTGCGTTGTGTCGGCCCGCGCGGCCGCGGAGGCCCTGGGTCGACAGACCGCGCTGACGTCGACGTGGCTGCCACTCATCATCCTGCCGTTGGCGATCGCGGTCTTCGGGGTCGCAGCCGGGCTGGCCCTGCGGCGACTTTCGCCCGAGGCGCCCTGACGCGGACGCGTCAGGGCAGTACGAGGCAAATTGGGTAGGGCCAGGGCGTCATCGCCTTGGCCGGCTCGAAGCAGTCGACGAATTGCCAATCGGGCTGCGAGGCCAGGGCCTCGGCGACGGCCGCTGTCTCAGGGTTGACCACGTGCAAGAGGAGGACGCCGACCTGATCGGCGCGCAGCCGCCGTTCGAACTCTGGCTCCGAGAATGGCGCCGGATGATCGGCCAGCCAGACTTCCCAGGCGGCGGCGTGCGCGGGCAACACGCTGCTGGTGCCCGACAGCGCCGCGCGTTCATGGAAGAGGGTCGCGGTCAGGATCTGAGGCTTGATCCGCAGCTGAAGACGGTCGGGCGCAACTGCATACAGATCGGCGACGATCACGTTTGCGTCGGTGTGGTCCCGGATCCACGCAAAGGCTGGGTGCGGCTCGAGCGGGTAGGGCACGCCGAGCGCCGGGGCCGGCCACCATTCGACCAACATCAACCCGATCAGGGCCCAGCGGGCCCAGCGCCGATTCTGAAGCGAAACAAACCAGACCGCGAGCAGGTAGACCCCCACGCCGCCGACCAGGGCGTACCGGGCTGAGACCCTGGCTCCCTCCCAGTACGGCGCCAGGATCAAGGGAGCGACAGCCGGGAGCGGGATCACCCGGTCATAGGGCGCCGGCGGAATGGCCGTTGCGAAGAGCTGCGGCTTGAGCGCATGTCCGGCGCTCCAAATCCATCCATTCACCGTTTGGATAACGGGATGCTCCAGCTGTACCAGACGATCATCCCATCGCAGGAACGGGCCGAGCGCCAGAGTCATGCCGATCAGGGCGAGCCCGACAACCGGCCACCACGCCCGCTGCCGACGCGCCGCAGCCAGGCCGCAGAGCGCGAGCACGCACGTAACCGGACCCAGGCTGATGGTGCCGGCCTCGCTGGCCGGCCCGTGATACGCCCAGGCTGCGACCTCGCGCGCCAGGCTCAGGGGGTGTCGGGCGAATGGCAGGGCCAGGCTGTTGGCACTGGCGCCCCAGGTCGCCAGTTGATCGATATCGAAAGCCGTGAAACCGACCCTGGCCGAGGCCTGTTGGAACCAGAATAGATAAGGACTGCTCAGCCCCAAGGCAACGGCTGCCATGAGGACGGCCGATCACCCGAGCCGACGGCGCGAGGCTGGATCGTGCAGCCACAGGCCCAGGCCCCAGGCCCCGATGGTCACCGCCCCGAGCCAGATGAAGTACAACGAACACAGGATAGCGAAGGCCCAGAGCGCGCCGCCCATCACCACGGCAATCCAGGGGCGAACGGATGAGGAGCGCCCATGCTCGAGACATCCGGCCAGCCAGGGCAAAACGGCCGCGCCCAGGAGCAGGTTGGGCTGCCCGCCAATCCGCATCCAACGGTAGCTCCAGAACGCGATGAAGACCGCGGCGGCCAGAGCCCACGGCCAATCGAGCTTCCGGAGCGCCAGGCGGTAGACGCCCACGTAGGTCGCCACCATCGCGATCCACAGACTGGCGTTGTAAGCCAGGGCGACACCGCCGAGGGCTACCCAGGGCAGGCCGGCCAGGAACAGCCCCGGCCCGTGGGCGAGCGTTCCGACCTGCCAACCGTCGGGAGCAAAGATCCCGGGGTACAGGTCGAGATCGTGCGCGCGGGCGATGACGGCGTCGTAGTACCACTGCAATCCCCAGGTCACTTCCAGCACGTCGCCGTAGCCCATCGGGCTGCGACCGGGGTCGTTTGGCAGGGCCTGGATGGGGTCAGCCACTCGCCAGGACCACAGGGCCATCAACAGAAAGGCCGCGACGGGTGCTATCCGCCGGACCGCGGCGGCGATGTCCTTCGTGAGTGGGGCGCGCGGTTCGGGATGATGTGAAAGTGGGGCTGGCATAGTGACGCCGGAAGACGCTGCCCTGGCGATCTGGTCTGTCGCAACGCCAGCGAAAGCATTATATCGGCGATGTTACACTCAATGGAAAGCGATTCGAATTCCAGGCCGACGAAGGAGAACCTCCATGCGCGCCATACAAGTCACCGTTTGTGGCGGGCCCGAGCAACTCGTGCTGGGCGAGCGGGCCGATCGTCAACCCAGCGACGGAGAGATCGCAGTCGATGTCGCCGCGAGCGGCGTCAACTTCATCGACGTTTACCATCGTGAAGGCCGCTACCCGATGACGCTGCCGTTCGTGCCGGGCCTCGAGGGCGCCGGAACGGTCACGGCGGTCGGCGCCGGTGTGTCCGGCATCCAGCCCGGTGACCGCGTCGCCTGGGCCACGGCGCAGGGCAGCTATGCCGAGCGCCATGTCCTGCCCGCGGCCGTCGCCCTGCCGGTGCCGCCTGAGATGGACCTCAAAGACGCGGCGGCGTTGGCGTTGCAGGCCATGACCGTGCACATGCTGGTGGTGGACGTCTGGCGGCTCGCCCCCGGTCAGACCGCGCTCGTGCATGCGGCCGCCGGCGGCGTCGGCTTGCTGCTCTGCGCGGCCGCCAAACATCTTGGCGCGCGTGTGATCGGCACGACCTCGACGCCCGAGAAGGCGGCCCTGGCGCGCGCTGCCGGCGCCGACGACGTGATCCTGTACACCGAGGTCGACTTCGAGGCCGAGGTCAAACGCCTGACCGACAGCCGCGGCGTGGATGTGGTCTACGACTCGGTCGGCAAGACCACGTTCGAGAAGAGCCTCAACTGCCTGAGGCCGCGCGGCATGCTGGTGCTCTTCGGCGGCTCGAGCGGGCCTGCGCCGAGCATCGACCCGATCGTGCTGATGCAGAAGGGCTCGCTCTTCCTCACGCGGCCGACGCTCTTTCACTACACTGCGACACCGCCTGAGCGTCAGGCGCGCTGGGCGGGCGTGCTGGACTGGTGGCGCGCCGGCGCGATCAAGGCCACGATCGGCGGCGCCTATCCACTGGCCGAGGCCGCGCAGGCGCATCGCGATCTTGAGGCGCGCAAGACGACGGGAAAGTTGATCCTCGTGCCATGAGCGCGCTTCGCGACGATACAATCCTGGGCATTCACCCTTGAAGGAGACTTATGACTCTCAAGATCGGCGACCTGGCCCCGGATTTCGAGCTTCCCGATCAGGACGGCCACCTGGTGCGGTTGTTAAACCTGCGCGGCCGGCAGGTGATCATCTATTTCTACCCCAAGGACGACACGCCCGGCTGCACGACTCAGGCTTGCGGTTTTCGGGACGCTTACCCGATGATCGCGGATGCCAATGCGGTCGTGCTTGGGATCAGCCCCGACGACGCCAAGAGCCATACGAAGTTTCGGACGAAGCAGAACCTGCCCTTCACGCTGCTGTCAGACGTGGATCACAGCGTGGCCGAGCGGTACGGTGTCTGGGGCGAGCGATCGCTCTACGGTCGCTTGTTCATGGGCATCGTCCGCAGCCACTTCGTCGTAAACGCCGAGGGCGTGTTGAGCGACGTCCAAATCAAGATCAGCCCTAAGGACAGTGTGGCCCTGGCTTTAGCCAGGGTGAGCGGTGCCTGAGCGACGGGAATCAAAACGGGCCGGCACCGCCGGCCCGTTTTGATTCCCGCTAGCGCACGACCGGGCGGGGGATGGCGAAGGCCGGCCCGAGCGGCGCGTACTCGTCGCCGCCCAGACGTCCGAGCGCGTTGAGCGCCGCCGGATCGGCCGTGCCGTTTGGTCGGAGCAGTCCTTCGGCGAGATGAAAGCGCTGTACCTGGCCCAGGACCATCGTATAGGTTGTGCCCTGTACGGGCACGACCTGGCTCAACCGGCATTCGAGCGCGGCTCGGGCCTGCGCGACCCGCGGCGCATCAACCGCTTCGCCGGGCGCCAGGCTGAGCCCGGCTCGCGCGAATTCGCTATCGCCGTAGAGCCAGTCGCCCGAGGTCACGTTCATCGCCGCCGAGAGGTCTTGACTGACAACGTTGACCACGAACACGCCGGTCTCCTCGATATTGCGCAGCGTATCCTTTGGAGCCCCTCGTCGGCGCCCGATCGAGATCATCACAGTCGGGGGCTGATCACCCACGGCATTGAAGAACGAGAACGGCGCCAGGTTGACACTGCCATCCTGGCCGCGCGTACTGACCCAGGCGATGGGGCGCGGTACGACCAGGCTGGCCAGCAGCCGATAGCCGGCCGGTGGAGTCAGTTGGGTGGCGTCGATCGCGACGGAACTCATCTCTGGGTCTCCTGATAGGACGCCACTTGGAGCGGTGGCGCGGCCTGCTCGATCCGGCTCCGCGCCGGTTCGAGCCAGGGTGGAAGCATCAGACGCGATCCAAGCTTCGCTGGCGGTTCATCCACCGCAAAACCCGGCAGGGCGGTGGCCAGCTCGATGATATGCCCGTCTGGGTCGTGCGTGTAGATGCTCTTGAAATAGATCCGGTCCATGACGGGCGAGACACGCAGCCCGGCCTTCACCAGTCGCTCGCGGAAGTCGAGCTGGGTCTCCTCATCCGGCACGGCCAGGGCCAGGTGATGCGTCTGGCCGGGGCCGATCCGGGCCGCCCGCACCCGGGCGGGATCCCGCTCGAAGTACGTGATCAGCGAACCGGGTCGGCCGCCGTCGACGCCCCAATACCAGTGCGCCGAGGTCGGGTCGTCGAAGTTCGAGGTCTGCTTGACGCGCTGCAGCCCCAACAGCTCGCCGAAGAATGCGTCGGTGCGGCCGATGTCGGCGCCGATCGCGGTGATGTGATGCAGACCGCGGCTCAAGGCCATGTCGGGCGTAATCGCCGGGACCGGTTCGGGCCAGGTCCGCGCTTCGATCGCGGCTTCATCGCGGTTGCGGACCAGCATGTCGGGCGGCGGCGCCTGATAGGTCGTGCCAAGCGTCTCGCGGGGTTCATCGACCGCAAAACCGGGGCCGGCCGTGGCGATCTCGAGGATCTGGCCGTCGGGGTCCTGGAAATAGATCGACTCGAAGTAGTGCCGATCGAG
The DNA here is from genome assembly GCA_016789175.1 of Anaerolineales bacterium. GTDB lineage: Bacteria > Chloroflexota > Anaerolineae > Anaerolineales > UBA6663 > UBA6663. The sequence continues at coordinate 571 of JAEURK010000269.1, read as the reverse complement.
CGGCCCGGACACGGCGATGCTGAGGTCGGTCAGCCGGCGCTTCCATTTCAACAGCGCATCCGCGTCGGCCACAGCCAGCGCCAGATGGTGGGTGCCGCCGATCCCCCAGCGGCCACGCGTCGCCTGGGGCCACTCGAAAAACGTGATCACGCTGCCCGGACGGCCCAGCTCGTCGCCGTAGTAGACATGGTAGCTCCCGGGGTCGTCGAAATTCACGGTTTGCTTCACCAGTCGCAGACCGAGCACACCCGTGTAGAAGGCGATGTTGCGGTGCACGTCGGCTGTCACAAGGGTGATGTGATGGATCCCTGAGATGGTCATGGGGCCTTCCCGGTCGAATGCTACCGGCGACTCGCTGGCTGAAGAGATGCTATCGCCATTCAACAAACACGGGGCCGAGGCTAAGCCCCGACCCCGTGTGGTTCGGCCTGGTGACAGGCAGAGCGTCGGTCAGGCGGCCTGGGCGTCGGGCTGCTTGACGAGCTCGGCCTCGATCGCGATCGAGATGTCTTCGCCGACCAGCACGCCGCCGGTCTCGAGCGCCACGTTCCAGGTCAGGCCCCAGTCCTTG